>NZ_JBAZRL010000009.1:79617-94770 GCF_041662865.1 Pedobacter sp. | reverse complement strand
TTTACAGTGTCACCTATACTATATCCCCATAAACCTGCATTTGTGTTTAAAATTAATGCATAGTTTTTATCTAATTCTATTTCCGCTAAACTTAAACGAGTTGGGTTTTCGTTATAATATTCATCTGCCGGAATAAATTCATAAAAAATTCCTGCTTTAACCAAAAGTAGCAAACTCTTATCTTCCTGTGTATCCTGGTAAGCAATAAAACCTTCGGATGCTGGATAGGTTTCAATGGTGTCGACTTTTCGTCCAATACTTGCTTCAATTTTAGCTCGATATGGTTCGTAATTAACCCGCCGTACACAAATAGACTAAAATTTTTAAAGATACTCTTGATTTTTTTACCGCCAGTTTTTTCACTGAGTTTATCAAAATACATTTGCACCCAGGGGGGAATTCCAGAAATGAGTGTCATATCCTCATGCAAAGTTTCTGCAACGATTGCATCTACTTTTTCTTCCCAATCTTCGATACAATTAGTAGCATAAGATGGCAATCTGTTCTTTTGTAAATAGGCAGGAACTAAATGTGCTACAATTCCTGATAAACGACCTACATTAATTCCATTTTTTTTAGTGAGTATTGGGCTCCCTTGTAGGAAAATCATTTTACCATTTACAAAATCGGATTTACCTGTTTCATGAATATAGGTTAATAAGGCATTACGAGCTGCTTTTATATGCTCTGGCATTGATTCTTTAGAAATAGGAATATATTTTACACCAGATGTAGTGCCAGATGTTTTTGCAAAATATTTCGGTTTACCTCTCCAAAGTATATCTCTTTCGCCGGCAACTACTCTATCTATATAAGGTCTTAAACCTTCATAATCTCTTATCGGAACATTTGCTTTAAAATCTTCGTAATTTTTAATAGAACTGAAGTTATGTTCTTTACCAAAAACAGTTGCTATTGCCGATTTGACAAGCGCATTAAAAACATCATTCTGTGCTTTTAATGCTTCTTTTTTCCATTTATTGATGCCTTTTACAATCCATGCAGCAAATGGCTTACTTAGTGCCGCTTTTATTCCCATGTTGTTAAATTAATAATTGAGAGAATTTGTGAATGTAATGAGCATTAAACGATATTGTGTATAATATCAGGGTGTTCATCGCCCTTGTATTCGTTCATTATTTTACGATAAGCTACTGTGAAAAAAGCTGTACTAAATGGCACAATAACAAATGAACTAAATATTACAACAATTAAAGAGATATATTGGTTGATGTCATAATCAAAAAAATAATTGATTAAACGAAAACCCATCATAATTACAATATAGAAAAAGCCAAAAACAATTGCCTGAACTAGCACCAAACCTAATAATATAAATAGAAGCTTAATAAAATTCCCTCTTGTAGTAGCTAAACTTAATTTAATGGATTCGAACGGAGGACTATGCTTATCTATAATAAAAAACGGGAAGAATATAATTCGAATAAAGGTGAAAAAGATACTTAACATGGCAATTGCAACTGCAACGTTCACAATCACTTTTCCAGCATAAGTAAAATTATCAATTATACCTTGATTTACTGCAAATTTTAAGATTAAATCTAAAATGTAAAGTACTGGCATTAATAAAATACCAACTAAAAAAATACTCAATCCAAAATAAACTGTTCCGATAAGAAATCGTATTATTTCAGTTCTTGTAGGCAGTGTATCAATAATTTTTATATCTGTTTCTTCTTGATGATCTAATAACCTGAAAATATATTTAATTAAACATAGCTCTACAACACAGTAACTCATAATAAAGATGAGCAACATAAAAACCCTAATCCCTATATTCAATTCGCCCATAAAAAAGGCCATAAATGTTGAGGTAAATGCGGTAATAAATATCAAGAAACAGAGTGTCGCAATTGAGAAATAGTTATCACGGGTAACTTTCCACGCTTGCATAATTACATCCTTTACTGCGAAAGTGCTTTCCTTCAAATAGTCTATCATGATTGTTTAGCTATTATTCTTTTAAAAAAATCTTGTATAAAACCTAAACCATAAGCGGTTAGTTGTATAAATGATGCGACAACACTCAAAAGTGCAATTTTTATTGATTTGTTAACCTGCCAAGCATGAAAAAATATCAACAAAAAATAGAGCGCAAAAAAGAAGTTACAAATATAGGCCAATGGCGAATAAAACACATTGCACAACAGCATAAAACCTGTACCTATGGTAAATAATGCAGGAAAAAAATGAACTGCTTTTAGCTCTGATGGAAAATGTTTGTAAATATTAATTCTGGCTCTTCCGAAGAAATGCAATTGTTTATAAAATTGACTAAAACTTGTTCTTCTTTTATGGAAAACTTTTGCCGCTGGGATTAATCCGATTTTAAATCCATTTTCATGTATACGAATGCTGTATTCGATATCTTCACCTAAACGAGTTAAGATGAAACCACCAACTTTTTCGTAAACTTCTCGAGAAACACCCATATTAAAACTACGAGGGTGAAATTGTCCGATATGTTTTTTATTACCACGAATTCCACCAGTAGTAAATGGTGACGTCATGGCGTAGCTAATCGCTTTTTGAACAGGTGTGAATGTTTCATGTGCAGCATCAGGGCCTCCATACGCATCCAACTGATGTTCAAATAGATAATTTTTAACAATTTCTAAGTAATCTTTTGGGATTAAACAATCTGAATCGAAAATGATAAAATAATCCCCTTTTGCCCGTTCAAAACCAAAATTACGAGCAAAGCCTTGGCCTCCATTTGGCTTTACAAAGTATTTAACATCTAGTTTATCTGCATAAGAAGCTACAATATCTTTCGCGTCGTTTACAGAACCATCTTCAATAACCAACACTTCAAACTGTGTATACGTTTGCTCAGTTAAGGTAGTTAAAAGCTCATCAATTTCTTGCGGGCGATTGTAAAGTGGAATAATAATGGAGAAAAACATGTGTTGTGATGTAAAATGTAAAATGTCAAATATAAAATGGAATATTTCCATCTTACCTCTTCCATCTTACATCAAATTATTTCTTTTTCTATTAAATATTGATTTCTTTCTGGTGCGTTACGTGATAAAAGTTCAGCAATAAATCCTGCTAAGAACATTTGAGAACCTACAATAATTGCTACTAAAGAAATATAAAATAAAGGCTGATCTGTGATTTCTCTTTTGTAAGGAATATGTGCTGCAATGTGGTATAACTTGACGCCAATCATCCATAAGGCCATAATTGTACCTAAAAGGAAACTTAATACACCTAAAGAACCAAAAAAATGCATTGGACGTTTGCCAAATTTGCCTACAAAAAAAATAGAAAGTAAATCTAAAAAGCCATTTACAAATCTGCTAAAACCAAATTTTGTAGTCCCGTATTTTCTCGCTCTGTGCTCTACAACCTGCTCTCCTATTTTATTAAAACCTGCCCATTTTGCAATTACTGGTATATAACGGTGCATTTCGCCATATACTTCTATGGTTTTCACCACATCTTTACGATACGCTTTTAAGCCGCAGTTAAAATCATTTAGCTGGATACCGCTCATTTTGCGAGTAGCAGCATTAAATAATTTTGTAGGAATAGTTTTAGTGATTGGATCGTAACGTTTCTTTTTCCAACCTGAAACGATGTCGAAATTTTCTTCTTTTATACGGCGATACAATTCTGGAATTTCATCGGGACTATCTTGCAAATCAGCATCCATTGTAATAATTACATCACCTTGTGCAGCTTCAAAAGCTACATTTAACGCAGCAGATTTACCATAATTTCTTCTGAATTTAATGGCTTTTACAGTGCTGTACTTTTTTTTCAATTCTTCAATCATAGCCCATGAGGTATCTGTACTACCATCATCTACAAAAACTGCTTCATAAGAAAAATTATTTTCGCTCATCACTTTATCTATCCAAGCAATTAACTCTGGTAATGATTCTTCTTCGTTATATAAAGGTACTACAACTGATATATCCATGTATTGTGTATCGAGTATTTGGCATTAATAATTTAGACAATATCTGAAAACAAAATGCGCTTAAAAAACAACGTGCAAATTTCATCAAATTATATGATAAAACCTGCACGTTGATAAACTTATGTTAATGAATTTTATTGTGCGTTATCAAAATCCACAGGACGATCTTTTTTAACAATTGCCGCAGTAATTAAACTGATGATTAATCCTACAACTGCATACATAATCGCAGCACCAAAAACAGTAAAAATAATCATGTATTTAGACATCATTTCTATACCTTTTATTTTGTTTTCATCACCGTCTGCTTTAGCAATAGCATTATCCATAATTTGGGTCATCGCAGCTGGATCTACAAATTGATAATAAATGAACATCAAAATACCGATGAATAATCCTGCATAAGCTGCTACTTTAAAACCAGTAGAAAATGCTCTTCCATAAGTAATAAAGCCACCTAAATCTTGCTTATGCTTGTTTTGTGCATAATAAATTGCAAAAATAAAAGTACCCCAAGCTAGTAAAACTGATAAAATTGTTTGATAAACGGGTACATTTACTGCTTGTGGATCAATTTTTAATATCCTCATTACAACTGTAAGAATCAAGATGTAAATAGCAAAGCTGATAGCCACCTGAAATGCCAAAGCATTAGGTTTTTTCTGTTCTTGTAATAATTGTTGTTCCATTTTTATTTAGTTTAGTTTTAGGTTATCTATTTTTATTAAAATTAGTAATTAAAGTATATACTGCAACATCAAAACTTTTATTGTTACTAAATTTAAGTATTTCTTTTTGTGTGACTTCACTTGTATTTGGTTGTAAGAAGAAAGTCATGAACGGTACAAAAAGTTCTTCCATTTCTTCGCTTAATTCTAATAAATCAGCATTGCTACAAATATCTTCTACACTACTTTCTGCCAGTTGCTGATTACTAATTAAATCTTCATAAATATGAAATTCATCTTGAAACTCGTCTTCTTCAACTAATAAAAATTCTTTCAAAAAGTCTTCTAAACCTGGCTTAATTTCTTCGTCATGGCACTCGTTAATGTACAATAGCAAGTTCAACAATTCAGTTCCACGATCTATGGTTTCCTCCTCAATGTTTTCCCATTCGTTCGATTCCAAATAGTCTTCTTCCAATTTATTTACATCACTAGTGAAGAAATTAATCATCAATAAATCGAAATAAACTTCTCTTAATTCATCAAATTTTGAATACTCGTCGAATACTTCATCAAACTCTGCAACTTTTTCTATGAAATTCATATCCTTACCAAAAACCTCAACTAAACGTTGTTCAATGGCAATCGAATCTATATTATTAGCTGCTGCAAATTGATCTAAAGATGCAACTAGCGCTTGTTCTACACTACTGTTCATATACTTGATATTGTTTGTTATTGTAAACTAATTGCACTTTTCCTGTTAAGGTTTTACCCAATAAAGGAGAATTGCTTGATTTTGAGGCGTTAGTGGCCGAATTATATTCCCATTTTTGGGTAGTGTGATAGATTGTAAAGTTCGCATCTGCTCCTACTTTAACTGTTGGCACAGGCAAATTCAAAATCCTTCTTGGATTGATGGCTAATTTCTCAGTTATTAATGTCGCATCCAAACCTGCTTGGATTATTAATGGTAAAACTGTTTGCAGAGCGATAATACCATACGCTGCAATTTCAAATTCTACATCTTTAAATTCTATTTCATGCGGGCGATGCTGTGAAGAAATCGCATCAATTGTTCCATCCTTCAAGCCAGCCAGTAACGCTTTTTGATCTGCTTTGCTACGTAATGGTGGCTTTACTTTGTAGTTGCTGTCAAAATCGTTCAACAAATCTTCTGTAAATACCAATTGATGTGCAACCACATCGCAAGTAATTTTTACACCGTCTTTCTTTGCTTTTCTTATAATTGCAACCGAACCAGCTGTAGAAATATTGCTAACGTGAATTGGAGCATCGTGATAAGTTGCTAGGAAAATATCTCTAGAAATCTGCATTTCTTCAGCCAATGCTGGAATGCCTTTCATTCCTAGCAATACATTATTTTTACTTTCGTTTATTTGTGCTTTGCCAGCGATAGATTTATTTTCGGGATAAAGCATCAATAAGCCATCAAAACCTAAACAATACTGCAAAGCTCGACTTACAAAACCATCATCGCTTATTGCTTTGCTGCCATCAGAAAAAGCAATTGCTCCGGCATTTTTCATATCGAAAAGCTCGGCTAATTCTTTACCTTCTAAATCGCGACTAATTGCACCAATGGGATGCACATCTACCAAATTATTTTTTGCTTTGTTTAAGATATATTCTACTTCGCCTTTAGATTGAACAACAGGTTTTGTACTCGGCAAAACTGCTATTCCGGTAAATCCTCCAGCTTTTGCAGCAGCAGTTCCTGTTTCAATATCTTCTTTGGTTTCCAAACCTGGGTCACCAATCATGCAGTTTAAATCAAAAAATCCAAGAGAAAGCACAGCTCCTTTTCCTTCAAAAACTGTTTCGTCTTTAGTTTGTATTAAACTTTTTGAAATGGCGGTGATTTTTCCTTGTTCAACGCGTACATCGCAGGTTTTTTGATTAAACTCGCTGTTAGGATCGGCAATTGTAATTCCCTTAACTAAGAGGTTCATGAATTTGTATGTTTTTGGATATGATAAAATCGGACCAATATTATTTCAATTGCTAAAAAAACTAATGTCAAAATTAGACAAAGTTTCCATAACTCTGTTCCATTATTTTTTGCGGCAACAGCTGATGCAATGCTATCAGATTTCGGATTTAAAAATGCGATTTGCTGTTTACCAAACAGCTTTTGCAAATCTGCCTGTTCGGTATAATGCATATCAGATTCTATTCTGTTATCGTTAAAGGCTACAACCGCTAAAGTCGAATCGCCTTTTTTAACATCGTAAAAACCTGCTTTTTTAACCTGATCTGCAACGTACAATAACGTTTTTCCATTGGTTTGGCGCAATTCTGGTATAACTTCAAAATTATCTGCTACTAATTTTAAAGATTGGTTGGCGCCTAAATCTATTTTTTGACTTTCCAACACATTATCTTTCATTGCAGTATAATAAATGGGCTGTTCTTTAGCACTTGCGAAAGCTATTTTAAACATTAAAGGCACAAAAACTGGATGTTTTGCAAAGTTGCTGTTTTCGTTCCCTAAATCGGTAGCTGATAAATAAATCTGACCGTTGCCAACAGGAAAACGAGCAAAAAACAATTTGCCAGCAGGTAATTGCAACAAATTTTCTTTGTTACGTGTGTTGTTTTCCGCAAAGCTGAAATACTTGTTAACTTGTGGTAAATCTAAATTTTGAGGCAAGGTTTCAAATACATCCTTAAATAGTGGATGTTTTAATTCTATACTGCTTACCTTGCTTGGAGTAGTACTTAATTCGGCAATCGCCGGAAGATTTAAAGCTGTTAAAAAAGCGGAATAAACGCTTTTGTCTGCATCTAAATTCGGGAAAACAACTACTGAACCGCCATTAAAAACATACGATTTTAGCTCTTGTGCCAATCCACTTGATGGATTATTTAAACCATTTAACACTAATAAACTATGATTTGGTAAAGCCGAATAATTGATATTCGCCTCTGGCATTTCTGTTAATTTAAAATACGAATCAGCGCTAAACAATGCTTTGATGTATTTTTCGTCTGCTTGTCCGTTTATGCTTACTACTTTTTGTTCGGCATTTACTTTAAAGCTAAAATTAAGTTCATCATCAAAAGTTAATGGAAAATCTTTCAGACTAACCATTCCTTTTTGCCAACCTAAACCCAAACCACTAAATGAAAGTGTATCGTTTTTTATTTTACCCGCTTCAATAGTTAAGCTGCTAATCGCTTTTTGCTGTTTATTTATATATAGTTTTATCGGGATATTTTTAGCTTCTTCATCGCCATAATTGCGTAATTGGACAACTAATTTTTCTGTAGTATTAGCTTGATGTACAGGCGATAATAGCCAAATACTATCTACTGCAACATTAGGCAAATTATTAGCATTAAGTTTAACTAAAGATATATTTGTATTTGCATCTGTTTTTATAGGTTCATTTCCTGAAAATCCTTTTTGGAAGTCGGAAATTACATACACAAATCGATTGCTTATACCCGTAAAAATACTCTGCTGTCGATTTAATACTTGTTGTAATTTTCTACTGGCGGATGAGACTTTTACTTCATCAATGGCTTGTAGCGCTTCATCTGCATTCAACAACCGTTGATGTTTCCCTTCAAAATCATTCGTTAATAACTGAAATCTGTCATTTAATTGAAAAGCTTTTACAACCTCTTTCGCTTTTCGCTTTGCTTCATCAAGCAAACTTCCCTCTTTATTTACAGCGTCCATACTGTAAGAGTTATCAATGTAAATACTTACACTATTTCCTCTATTTTGATCAATTTTAGTTGCAGATGGCAAAAATGGACGAGCAAAAGCGAATACTAAAAAGACGATAGCTAGTATTCTACAACACAATATAAGTAAGTTCTTCAATTTTTCTCTTGAAGAATTTTGCTCTTTAATTTCTTTTAAAAAGGCAACATTGCTGAAATAAACTTTTTTAAATTTTCGAAAATTGAATAAATGGATGATGATCGGAATAGCGACCGCAAAAAGTGCAAAAAAAAAGCCCGGATACAGGAAATTCATTAAAAATCAAAGATAGAAAAATTATGGAAATTAGCGAATTGCTAAATGAAACTTACTTTGCAATCTCTTTTGCCAATGCTTCATCTACTTGAATATCATCTGGCAAAGCTCTAACCATAATTCCTTTTCTATTAATTAAAAAATGAGTTGGATAGGCCTGCACATTCAATTGCTTAGCCATATAATTTTCTTGATTTGGTACTGTAGCATAATCAAATTTTACTCGCTTAAAGAATTGCTGCAATGCTGATTTATTATCCATTGCTAAACTAATAAAGAGTATATCTTTCCTATCTTGATACTTTTTTACAATATCATTTAATGCTGGCATTTCATTTACACAGGCAACGCAGCCTATATACCAGCACTTGAACAATACAATTTTTCCTTTTGTATTTTCAGAATTATATCTTTTTCCATTGATATCAGTGAAATCAAATTGTGGAATGGGTTTTCCTTGCATTTTGAAGAAAATCAATTCATTGTGTGCGAATTGTTTCATATATGCTGAAATGTTAGGATCTGCTTTTGCTGGTATTTTAACAAGTTTATAATTTAACTGTTCATCTTTTGAATAAATTACCAATGGAAAGTATAAACCAGACTTAAGTTGGTTTAAGAATTGTAATTTACTGATGATATTTCCTTTGGTGTCAAAAGCAATGAAGTCTTCGTATAACTCTATCTTATTACTATAATAATCCCAAAATTTACCAAAAGTTACTGTAATATCTGCTTCAGGGACAATTGACAATCCTACCATTGAATTCTCCTTTTTGGGAGTTTCTATTTTTTCGGCTTCTTTTTTCACTTCACTTTTACCAGGTGTTTGTGTACAAGAAAATGCAAATACAGTTAAAACAAGTAATATTAATTTGACAGCTCTCATTATTTCATTTTTCATACAATATAGTTAATTAACTATAAACTTAGTAGCAATGACTAAAAAATTTCTTATTGAAAGAAATTATTTGGCAGAAAAATTTCCTTATTTCTTAAAGCTGTCATATTGCAATTAAAATGTATTTAAATCATTTAAAATACAAATTATATGAATTTAATTCTTTTATCATTATATTTACAGAATAATAAGCATAATATGACTTTGGATAAAATTGATTTGACTATTTTAAGGTTGATGCAGGAAAATTCTAGAATATCAAATATTCACATTGCCAAGGAATTGAATATGGCACCATCAGCAGTATTGGAGCGTGTTAAAAAATTAGAGCAAAAAAATGTAATTACTCAATATAGCGCCAAAATTAACCCTAACGCTGTTGACTTAAAACTTTTAGCATTTATTTTTATGAAATCTTCTCAGAGCTTAGGGTGCACTACAACCACAAACGAACTTGCTAAAATTAAAGAAGTACAAGAAGTGCATGTTATTGCAGGTGATGATTGCTTTTTGGTAAAAGTAAGAACAGCCGATTCTGCTTCATTGATGGAATTAATGCGCACTTCATTTAGTAAGATTCCGAACATATTGTCCATTAAAACTACCATCGTTTTAGAAACTGTTAAAGAACATCAATCCTTAAATATTCCCGAATAATCTTTTCATCCCCATTTACTATGGAAACTACTAAAAAACCAATCTTATTATTCAAAGTTTACCTTGCTTTTGCTATTGTTTATATCGTATGGGGTTCTACCTATTTTTTTATTCAACGAGCTTTAGGTGGATTTCCACCATTTATTTTAGGCACTTTTCGTTTCATTCTTGCTGGCTTACTATTATTGGGATGGTGTAAAGTAACTGGGCAAAAAATTCTCGATAAAAGTCTCATAAAACCGGCTGTAATAAGTGGTGTTTTAATGTTGGGCGTAGGTAATGGAATTGTAATTTGGGTTGAACAATTTATCCCGAGTGGATTAGTTGCCATTATGGTGGCTTCTGCTGCAATTTGGTTTGTGTTACTTGATAAGCCAAAATGGAAAGAGAACTTAAACAGCAAATCTACAATAACAGGACTAATTGTAGGTTTTATTGGCGTAATTCTACTTTTTGGTGAACAAGTTTTACATATTTTACAAACTAGTCAAAGCACTACTCAAATTGTAGGTATGGTATTACTAATAGTTGGACCGATTGCTTGGGCTGGTGGTTCTTTGTATTCAAAATATAAATCACCAGCAAATAGCTCTGTGTCGGTAAATACTGCGTGGCAAATGATAGCTGCAGGCATCGCTTTTATTCCTGGTAGTATATTTACTGCTGAATATGGCGGTTTTCAATGGAAAAATGTTTCAATTGACGCTTGGTTATCTGTAGGTTATTTAATCATCTTTGGCTCTATCGCTGCATTTAGTGCGTATGTATGGTTATTAAAGGTTCGCCCAGCCACTCAAGTAAGCACTTATGCATATGTAAACCCTGTTGTTGCGGTATTACTAAGCTTATGTTTTACAAATGAAAAAATTACTTTAATACAGATTATTGGTTTATTTGTTATTTTAGGAAGTGTGCTTCTTATCAACTTAGCTAAGTATAGAAATAATCAGAAAAATTCATTGATATTAGCATAATCAACTATAAATCAATTGATTAGATAAGTCATAATACGGCAATATTGCCAATAAAAAATGAATGAAGTAGAAAAATTGCGTATATTTGTTTTAATAATTCAAACTTAAACTAAGAGCCTATACAAAACTCATACTTAGATTATTGTGAACGAGATACCGAAAATTATGAGAAAATACATTTTTAGAGCTGCAGGATTTTTATCAATCGCATTTTGCCTTACCATTACAGGATGGAAAGCTGTTAAGAAAAAAGAGCCTACTATTAAAAGCAAAGTTGTTAAAAGCAGAACTATTGTTGGGGTAGATAGCATTTACATTAAACACGTTAACGATTTGTATAAAGCTTCTCATTTAAAAGAAGCAGGTTTACGTTTTTCTGTGTTTGAAAAAGCATTAACGGGTTTTTATAATTTAAAGAAATCTGGTCAGCTTTCAAATAAATCTATTTTAACTATTGCTGATTTTGATCAATTAAGTACAAAAAAGAGATTGTATATTATTGATTTGGATAAAAAAGAGATTGTGCTAAACACTTGGGTTGCTCATGGTCAAAAAAGTGGTGATGATGCTGCAATTAATTTCTCCAATAAAAACGATTCTTTTACCAGTAGTTTAGGTTTTTATGTAACTGGTGAAGTTTACAGAGGCATACATGGCAGGTCACTGAAATTAGACGGAATGGACCAAGGTTTTAATGACAATGCTAGAAGTCGTTCTATAGTTGTTCATGGCGCATCTTATGTAAGTCAAGGAACCATTAGCGCATTAGGTAGACTAGGCCGTAGTCAAGGTTGCCCAGCAGTTGCACCTGAAGTGGCTGATGAAGTTATTAATACTATAGGAGATAAAACTGTGTTGTTTATTAACAAAAGCGTTGATGCCTATTCATCTAAATATCTAGATGAAACATTAGCTGCAAATTTTGCTGTAGATTCAACCACACATTTAATGGATTAAAAATTTAGAATATAAATAGAAAAGGAGGAATTGAATCCTCCTTTTTTTTATGCCAATCGTTGTAAATAAGTATATAATACAATATCTAATCCATATACGTCCTTTCTGAATTGAAGCTTTCCTGCTTCATCAACCCAGCACGTAAAATAAGTTAAATATACAGGCACCTGTTTTGGCAAAGCGATATCTGTTGCAACTGGATTCGAACTTTCCATACCCACTTTAATCTTATCGTATTTAGCACCTGTTCCAAACAAGGCTTCTGCTAACTCCAATGGTTTTTCTAAACGAATACAACCATGACTTACAGCCCTCATTTCCCAACTGAATGGTGCTTTTGCTGGCGTATCATGTAAATAGACACTGCTCTCGTTGTTAAACAAGAATTTGATTTTACCTAAAGAATTATCATCTCCAGGACGTTGTTTAAAGGCAAACTTTTTACCTACATCTGCAGCAGACCAATCTATGGTTTCAGGATCTTCAATTAATTTTCCGTTTTCAAAAACATCAATATTATTGTTAGCTAAATAATAAGGATCTTTTGCCGCCAATTTTGAAATTTCATTAGTAGCTATACTTTCCGGGATATTCCAAACAGGATTAACCTGAACGCTATGAATCATGCTTTTAAGCTGAGGGGTTTCTCTATTGAAAGGCCTATCTTTTTTCAAGTCATTTTCATCATACTCAACCAAATTATCTGTGTTATTCTTATTTCTACCTTCTCCAACACAAACTTTCATGTTTAAAATAGATTTTCCATTTTCAACTACATCTAATTTAAAATCGGGAATATTTACCCAAACATATTTATCTTCAGTTGGCAAGTTTTTCCATCTTAATCGCTCTAAATTTACTTTCAAAACCCTTTCTGTTTCTTCCTGACTAATTCCAGGCAAAACAGCTTTGTCTTGTAAAGCTTTTTGTAAAGCCAAATACTGTTTTTCTTTGGGCTGAATACTGTCTAAAAAGTTTTTGATATCACTCGTTTGAAAAACCTGTAAAAAACTTGCACTATCAGGCCTTTTTGTTGCCGTATAGTATTGCGCATAAATCTTTCTAGGACTAATAATACCAAATTGAAGGGCATTACTATAGTTGGTTAGAGAATTTGCAGCAGAGAGCTCTAAATCGATCAAAACTTGATAAGCTTCATCTAGAGTTTTGATTTCTTTTTTATTGTAGGTTTTTTCAATTAGCTCGTTTAGTTCATTTGTTTTGAATGTTGCTGGGTCCAAACCATGAACAACAGAATTATTAAGTACAGCAATTGCTTCTTTTAGCTTGTCTTTTGGTAAATTTTTCATTAATAGAGTCGGCTCAAAGTCATTGGCTTCATAAAATGCTTTCAAAAACTTTGGGTTTCTGTACTTATCTTTTTGTTTTTCAAAAGTCAATTTGAATTTCTCAACGAAAGTTTCCGTTTCTATGTCTTTAAAGATTTTATTTCTGGTTTCTTTAAAAACTACAGCACCAATATCTGAATGGCTTTTTTTACAAGATTGTAAAACGAATAAACACAATACACTCACTAAAAATAATTTTTGAGCGGTTGATTTAGAATATATTTTAAATGTCATGTAGACCTAATAAAATTAAGTCTGTTTTTGTTTGAAATTTTACATATATTTTTTGATGGCATCCCAAAGAATACCATCATACTCATAAACATCTGGCCTAAACTGAACTTTTCCATTCTCAGCCCAAGCAGTGTAATAACCAATTACAACCGATACATTTTTTCTAGTTGAGAACCAAGAGGGCTTAAGTTGAAATATATTTGTCGTATCTGCTTTTTTAGCTAATATTTTTTGATATTTCTTATTTCGATTTGTATCAATTGGAGGTAAATTAACTTCCATCCTTAATTCGTCGTATTGATATTTGTCTTTAACCATCAATTGTGCAAATTTTAAAGGGTCTTCAATACGCACACAACCATGACTAATTGCCCTACTAGCTAATTTGAAACCATATTTATTATTTGTATCATGAAGGTAAATACTTGAACTATTATCAAAAATGAACTTAAATTTTCCCAAAGCATTTCCTTCTCCAGAGCCCTGTTTAAAGGTAAATGGTAATTTTTCTCTTGCATATTTATTCCACTGTATTGTATCAGGATCATAAACTTGTTTGCCTTTATAGTACACTTTAATGTTACTATTCAATAAATAATATGGATCTTTTCTTGCCATCCAATAGATTTCGCTTTGCGCAATACTTACAGGAATATTCCAAATTGGATTGACTTGTATCGCATTAAAAACACTTACCAATTGAGGCGTTTCGTGATTTTTTGGTTTATCATCTAAATTGCCAGATTTTAAAAAGAGCTTCATTCTTTCTGTGTAAGTCGCTTCTCTTTTGCCACCAACACACACTTTCATGTGAGCTAAAGTATCTCGTTTATTAAACCATGTCAATGAAAAATCTGGAATATTTACTGCAACAACCTCATCGGTCTTAAGTGGCAATTGCCAGCGCAAACGCTCCATATTTAACTTTATGGTTTTAATGGCGGGGTCGTTTTCATTCCTAATGCTATCGCGATAAAAAGCTAGCATTGCTTTTAAGTCTAAATAGCTTTTTGATGTTGGTTGAGCATTTTTTAAGGAAGAAACTAAATTAGTCGTATTCAACAATGAATCCATTCTCAAACTATCAGGACGATGAACGTTGATGTAATAGCGATTATATATTTTCCGTGGATTAACAACTCCATATTTTATGAAACTAACATATCTTAAAAAAGCATCTGCAGTTTTAATCTCTAATTCGGCAATAAGTGGATAAACTTCTTCAATGCTTTTAAATCTATTTTCATCTAATGTTGTTATCAACTGCGTTAACTCTTTTACTTTAAATATTTCTGGGTTGAAACCATCAGCTTTGCTCCTCTCGATATACTTTTGTAAAGTATCTAATCCACCATTGGTATAAAATCGAGTTATTAATAACGGATTATTTTCGTGGGCTGCATAAAATGCCTTTGTAGTTTTTGGATTGGATAAAGAACTACTCAATTC
>NZ_JBAZRL010000009.1:0-79607 GCF_041662865.1 Pedobacter sp. | reverse complement strand
TTTTTTACTGAAAACGGGATTGTAAAATGCTGTATCGAATTTATAATAGAGTTTATTTTCAAAATGTTTTGCCAACACGTTGGCTATTTCAGCTTTTTCTTTAAACCATCCACAAGAGCTCAAAAACAAACATGAAAGGATCAATAGGAGCGTTTTCTTCAAAGTATTATTAGTATTTAGATGATAGTTTCTTAAGGTGAATTATATTGATTACTTCAAATAAAATGCCATATTTTTTTGATTTCACATTAACAAAGTTATATTTGCATCATCTTCTGCCCAAAATTACGGAAAGAAAAGCAATATATGATCCAAGTTTTAAACCATCACGTACATTTACATCATCGCCATTGTGGCGATAGATAGATATATGTTTTGTACGCAAAACGGTTTTTAAACAGATTCAATATTCTTATTCCTAATTTTATATAAAGTGAAAACACTTAAAATCGCTATCCAAAAATCGGGTAGGTTAAACGAAAAATCAGTAGAAATTCTTAAAAATTGTGGTCTTTCTTTCGAAAACTACAAAAGTTCATTAATAGCAACCGTAGCTAATTTCCCTTTAGAAATTCTTTTTTTAAGAGATGATGATATCCCAGAATATGTTCAAGATGGTATTGCCGATTTGGGTATTGTTGGTGAAAATGTTATCATCGAAGCAGGCGCAAATGTGTCTTATTTGCAAAAGCTCGGCTTTGGAAAATGCACCTTAAAAATTGCTGTTCAAAGCACCAGTAACATCACCGAATTATCGCAACTAAATGGCAAAGCAATTGCCACTTCTTACCCAGTAATTCTTCAAAAATATCTTTCAGAAAACAACGTCGATGCACAGATTAGAAACATATCTGGTTCGGTAGAAATTGGTCCGGGTTTAGGATTGAGTGATGCGATTTTCGACATCGTTTCTACTGGCGGAACTTTGAAAAGTAACGGACTAAAACCGTTCAAAAATGTGATGGATTCTGAAGCTGTTTTGATTGCTAGCAAAGGGATGGAATTGAATCCAGAAGTACTAGAATTATTGCAGCGCATACAATCTGTACTTAGAGCAAAGGCGACAAAATATGTGGTGTTAAATGTAGCTAAAGAAAATTTACAAGCTGTGGTAGATTTATTACCAGGGGTAAAAAGTCCTACGGTAGTCCCATTATTTGAAGAAGGTTGGGTTGCCGTACATTCGGTAATTGCAGAAGAAGATTTCTGGGAAAAAATAAATGGCTTAAAATTAGCAGGCGCTCAAGGAATTGTAGTGATGCCAATCGAGAAAATTATCACCTAATTGAGCTGAAAAGTACTAAAACTAGTATAATTAATATTAACTATTAGTTAAACACAAAACATAAAGCATTGAAAATCTACAATTATAAAGATTTAACTAAACAAGTAATAGAGGAATTGTGTTCGCGTAATGCAGAAGACGATAATTTAGTCTATTCTAGGGTTCAGAGTATCATTTCTAAGGTGAAGTCTGATGGTGATTCTGCGCTCCTCTCCTACACAGCACAGTTTGACAAAGTTAAACTATCTTCTCTTTTCATTGGGAAAAAGGAGCTAATTGAGTTGGCAAAACAAATTCCAAAAGAAGTAAAAAATGCCATTGACGTTGCTTACCAAAACATCTACAAATTTCATGAGGCGCAGTTAAAAACTGAAGCAAAAATTGAAACTATGGCTGGTGTAAATTGTTGGAGAGAGACTAGGGCAATTGAAAAAGTTGGACTGTACATTCCGGGAGGAACAGCAGTTTTACCAAGCACTTTTTTGATGCTTGGCATCCCCGCTAAAATTGCAGGTTGCAAAGAAATTGTGGTATGTTCTCCTCCACAAAGTGACGGCAAAATCAATACGTATATCGCTTACGTTTCTACTCTACTGAACATCGAAAAAGTTTACTTAGTTGGTGGCGCTCAAGCTGTCGGAGCAATGGCTTTTGGAACGGAAACAATTCCGAAAGTTGACAAGATTTTTGGGCCTGGAAATCGCTATGTAACAGAGGCAAAAAAGCTGGTTCAAAACACAGTTGCAATTGACATACCAGCTGGTCCATCAGAGGTTTTAGTAATCGCTGATGAAACAGCAAATTCATCATTTGTTGCAGCCGATTTATTAGCGCAAGCAGAACACGGAACTGATAGTCAAGCGGTGTTGGTTGCCACCTCGAAAACAATTATTAATGAAGTAATTTCTCAAGTTAAAAAACAACTACTCGATTTACCGAGAAAAGATATAGCAGCAAAAGCAATTGAAAATTCTTATGCTGTTTTAGCAGAGACTTTAGAGGAAGCAATGGAGTTCAGTAATATTTATGCACCTGAGCATTTAATTCTAGCAACTGAAAATTTTGAACCACTTATTCCCTTAATTAGTAATGCGGGTTCAGTGTTTTTAGGCAATTTAACTCCTGAAAGTGCAGGAGATTACGCTTCAGGGACAAATCATACTTTACCAACAAGCGGTTTTGCAAGAGCATTTTCAGGAGTTTCAGTTGATACTTTTGTAAAGAAAATCACTTTTCAACATTTATCAGCCGAAGGCTTGCAAAATATTGGCCACACAGTTGAAGTTTTGGCAGAAGCCGAAGGATTACAAGCACATAAAAATGCGATAAGTATTAGATTAAAAAATTAAATATCACGTCTTGCTGAACTTGTTTCAGCATCTGCCAAACAGACCCTGAAATAAACTCAGGGTGACGGCAAAAATTAATAAAATGGATATTAAAGATTTACAAAGAGAAAATATAAAAACCCTTAAACCCTACTCTACAGCTAGAGATGAGTTTAAAGGGCAAGCAAGTGTCTTTTTAGATGCAAATGAAAATTGTTTTGGTTCTCCTCTCCCCTCTCCTTTAGGAGAGGGGCTGGGGGTGAGGTATAACCGCTACCCTGACCCACTGCAGTTAGATTTGAAAGATGCGATTAGCAAAATTAAAGGTGTACCAATAGAAAATACCTTTTTAGGCAACGGTAGCGATGAAGCAATCGACCTTTTATACCGAGCTTTTTGCAATCCCGGAAAGGATAATGTCATCATTCTTCCGCCTACTTATGGAATGTATGAGGTTTCAGCAAACATTAACGATGTTGAAATTAGGAAAGTAGATTTATTGCCTAACTTCCAATTGGATTTAGAGAAAATTGCAGAATCCATCGACGCAAATACAAAAATGATTTTCATTTGTTCGCCAAATAATCCTACTGGAAACTCAATTAACAGAACAGATATAGAAACTATTCTAGCTAATTTTAAGGGTTTAGTAGTAATTGATGAAGCTTATATCAATTTTGCAAAGCAGAAAACTTTTATTCAAGAATTAACTGAATATTCAAATCTTGTTATTCTTCAAACATTTTCTAAAGCTTGGGGATTAGCGGCTTTGCGTTTAGGAATGGCTTTTTCTTCTCGACCAGTGATTGACATTTTAAATAAGGTAAAACCACCATATAACATCAATCAAGCTACACAAGATCTGGCTTTGGCTGCTTTAGAAAATATCCAGCAAGTAAACGATTGGATTAAAATTACGGTTTCAGAAAGAGACAGATTGAGTAATCTACTGAATAAACTTCCAATCATTAAAAAAGTCTACCCATCTGACGCTAATTTTATATTGGCTCAAGTTGATGATGCTTTAGAGACTTACAATTTATTGGTAGATAAAGGCATAATTGTTCGCGATCGTTCAAAAGTATCGCTTTGCGAAGGTTGTTTAAGAATTACCGTTGGAACTGTTGAAGAAAATAATCAGTTAATCAACATTTTAGAGAATATATAATGAAAAAAGTATTGTTTATAGACCGTGATGGCACATTGAACATCGAGCCAGAAGATGAACAAGTAGATAGTTTTACAAAGTTAAAATTCTATCCAAAGTCATTGTATTACCTTTCTAAAATTGCAACAGAGTTGGATTTTGAATTGGTAATGGTAACCAATCAAGATGGCTTAGGAACACCTTCAAATCCTGAAGAAAACTTTTGGCCTGTTCATAATTTCATGATTGATACTTTCGCTAATGAAGGTGTGATATTTAGTGACGTTGTAATTGACAGAACTTTTGCGAAAGACAATGCTCCTACTCGTAAACCTCAAACAGGCTTATTAACCAAATATTTGGGAGAAGGTTACGATTTGAAAAACTCATTTGTAATCGGAGATAGATTGAATGATGTGATTTTAGCAAAAAACTTAGGTGCAAAAGCTATTTTCTTACGTCAAAATGATGCATTGGGAAGCGCTGAAGGAATGGCTAAAGTTGAAGAATTAACAGACGTAATAGCTTTAGAAACTCAAAAATGGGAAGATATTTATACTTTTTTAAGGGCTGGAGCTAGAAAAGTAAATCACGCTCGTAAAACAAATGAAACAGACATTACCATTGGTTTAGATTTAGACGGAACTGGCAAAGCAACCATTAAAACTGGTTTAAATTTCTTTGATCATATGTTAGACCAAATTGCCAGACACGGTAGTATGAATTTGGATGTAATTGCCAATGGCGATTTACATATTGATGAACATCATACAATAGAAGATACAGGCATTGCGTTAGGCGAAGCTTTTGCACAAGCATTGGGCAATAAATTAGGTATTGAGCGTTATGGGTTTTGTTTACCAATGGATGATTGTTTAGCACAAGTTGCCATTGATTTTGGTGGCAGAAACTGGATTGTTTGGGATGCAGAATTTAAACGTGAAAAAGTTGGTGATGTACCTACTGAGCTATTTTTTCACTTCTTTAAGTCGTTTAGTGATGCTGCAAAATGCAATTTAAATATTAAAGCAGAAGGCGAAAACGAACATCATAAAATTGAAGCTATATTTAAAGCTTTTGCAAAAGCAATTAAAATGGCAGTAAAACGTGATGCTGAAAAAATGGTTTTACCAAGTACAAAAGGGTTATTATAACTGAAAAATGATTGGAATAGTTAATTACGGAGCCGGCAATATTTTCTCTTTAACAGCAGCTTTAGAAAGGCAAAACATCATCTATGGCATGGTAAATACAGAGGCTGATTTGGATAACTACAGTCATATTATTATCCCTGGAGTTGGACATGCAGGTGCAGCAATGAAAAAGTTACAACAAACTGGTTTAGTAAGTGCCATTAAAGCGTTAAAAAAACCTGTGCTTGGTATTTGTGTTGGCATGCAGCTAATTACTCAACACTCTGAAGAAGGAGACACTAATTTATTGAATATCATTCCATTAAATACTAAACTTTTTAATAAAGATTTAGGAATTAAAATCCCCCACATGGGATGGAATACCGTAGAATTTAAAAACAATTTATTATTTAAGGATGTTCCTGTTGATACACAGTTTTACTTTGTGCATTCTTATTTTATTGAATATAACCCTATTTTTGATATTGCGGCTGTCAATTATGGAAACAAATTTTCGGCAGCCATACAAAAACATAATTTTTATGGCGTTCAGTTTCATCCAGAAAAGTCTGGTGAAGCAGGCGAGCGCTTATTGAAAAACTTCTCAAACCTAAGTTCATAAAATGTACATTATCCCTGCAATTGATATTTTAGATGGAAAAGTTGTCCGCTTACGCGAAGGCGATTATAACCAGAAAACCGAATACGATGTTTCCATTAAGGAAATGATAGAACGTTACCGTTCAAACGGTACAGATTTTATTCATATTATTGATTTGAATGGCGCCAAAGGTGATTTTAGTAATCAAAAAACATTATTTGATATCATTAAAAAAACCGACATGCGGGTTCAATACGGTGGAGGAATACGGACAATTCAACAAGTAAACAATTTATTAGATTCTGGAATTCATCGCGTTATTGTAGGTACACAAGCCATTAGTAATCCCGATTTTTTACCTGAATTGAGTGCTGCTTTTGTTAAAAAAGATGGTTACGCAAATAGAATTGTTATTGCTATTGATGTTTTAGATGAGGTGATCAAATATTCAGGTTGGATGGAAAGTTCGCCCATAAAACTAATGGATTACGTTGACAAATGTCTTGCTTTAGGTTTCTTCCGTTTTCTATGTACCGACATTAATAAAGATGGCAAATTAGAAGGTGCTGCAGTTGATTTGTACAAGAAACTACTTGATCATTCTCCTTTTATTAAATTAATCGCATCTGGGGGAGTAAGTTCTATGGATGACATAAAAGAACTTGCTCAGTATAACATTAGAAGTGTTGTTGTAGGCAAAGCGATTTACGAAAATCGGATTTCTATTGAAGAAATTAAGGAGTGGAATTTGAAAGCATTGAGCTCTATCTAGTATGCTTTCAAAAAGAATAATACCTTGCCTTGATGTAAAAGATGGCCGTACTGTAAAAGGCATCAACTTTGTTGATTTGCGTGATGCTGGTGACCCAGTTGAATTAGCAGCTCAATATGCAAAACAAGGTGCAGATGAGTTGGTATTTCTAGATATAACTGCCACTCATGAACGTCGTAAAACGATGATTGAAATGGTGAAATCTGTTGCAAGGCAATTGAACATTCCATTTACAATTGGTGGCGGAATTACTGAAATTGCTGATGCAGAAGCCCTTTTAAATGCAGGTGCAGATAAAATAAGCATCAATTCTGCGGCAGTAAAAAACCCTCAATTAATTGAAGATTTAGCTAAAACATTTGGAGTACAGTTTGTGGTTTTAGCAATTGATACCAAACATATAAACGGCAAGAACATTGTCCATTTAAACGGTGGTCGATTAATTACCGAGCTAGAAACTGAAGATTGGATTAAAAAAGCAGAAAACTTAGGCGCTGGAGAAATCTTATTAACTTCTATGGATCATGATGGGACAAAACAAGGCTTTGATTGCGATTTGCTCGGAAGAATCAATAAAACGATAAATATTCCCATCATTGCATCTGGAGGGGCAGGAAAAACTGAACATTTTACAGAAGTTTTCCAAAAAGCTGGAGTTGATGCTGCATTAGCTGCTTCGGTATTTCATTATGGAGAAATATTAATTCCAGATTTAAAACAAGAGTTAAAAAGAAATAACATCCCAGTAAGGATATGAAAATAGAATTTGATAAAGGAGACGGTTTGGTTCCTGTTGTAATACAAGATGACCAAACTTTAGAGGTTTTGATGTTAGGTTACATGAATGCCGAAGCGTTTGAAAAAACACAAAAAGAGGGCAAAGTAACTTTCTATTCTCGTTCTAAAAATCGCTTGTGGACTAAAGGCGAAGAAAGTGGAAATTTTCTTTTTGTGAAATCTATTCATATCGATTGTGATAACGATACTGTATTAATTAAAGCAAATCCTATTGGACCAACTTGCCATACTGGAAACAGAAGTTGTTTTAAAACTGACTACAATCAGAATTTTATTTTCGAGTTAGAGAGCATTATTAATGATCGATATGAAAATCCTGTTGAAGGTTCGTACATTAATAAAATGCGCAAAAAAGGTTTAAACAAAATTGCACAAAAAGTTGGAGAAGAAGGAGTTGAAACTGTTATTGCAGCGCTTGCAGAAACTAAAGAAGATTTAATCGGGGAAGCATCGGATCTTGTTTTTCATTTGTTATTTTTACTGAAAGAAAAAGGATTGACTATTCAAGATATTGCTAAAAATTTAGAGGAAAGACACAAATAGCCCTTAGTGAATTTCTTTCTTAAGAATTGAAAAATGCTAAAGTACATTTCATTCATTACTATTTTTATTGGGATTTGTTTTTTTGCTCTTTTAAAAAACGAGAAGAATTATTTAGATATGATTCTTATTTCATTTCCTACACTCTTTAGTTATATCTCGGTTAACTATTTAGTAAAAAATAAATTTAATCTTAAAAAATGGCATATCGCTGTTGGCATTATTGGAATGTTATATAGTATTTTATCAATTTATACATCTATTATTATTATTTGGAAAATTAATTACAGAAATGAACTTGTATTTGTTTCCTTTATTAATAATTTTCATCTCATATTTAGCTTGTTCATAATTTTTCAATTTATTTTTGCGATTAAAAAAAATCGTTCACTTAAAAAGCAGCAACTGTTATTCATTTCTAATGCTTAAACACTTACAAACCTTTTCTGGCCATCAAAACCCTGTGTATGCTTTGGCATTTTCAGATAAAGCAGGTATATTTTTTAGTGCCGGAAACGATAAAGGGGTTGTAGAATGGTCGCTTAAAAAGATGGCTTTTGTAATGGTCAAAGTACCCGTTCAGAGCTCTGTTTATGCATTACATAATAATAATAATCAATTATTTATTGGTGAAAGAAGCGGTGCGTTTAGTGTGTATGATTTTATTAAACAGAAAGTTATAGCTCGTATAAATGCACATGCAAAACCTATTTTTGATATAAAAACTATCAAAAGTAAAAATGAATTATTAACTACTGGCGAAGATGGTACTGTTGCAGTTTGGTCGTTAAAAGATTTTTCAGAGATTTATCGTTTTCAAGTAGCGTACGATACCGTTAGATGTATTGCTATTTCTCCCGACGAAACTGAAATCGCCTTTGGCTGCAAAGATCATTTAATCCGTATTTACAACTTGGCAGATTATAGTTTAAAACAAATTTTAGAAGGCCACAAACTCGCTGTAACTTCTTTGGTTTATCATCCCACTGGGAAATTTCTAATTTCAGGAAGCAGAGATGCGCAATTAAATATATGGAATTTACCAGGTTATGAATTAGCGCAAACTATTCCAGCACATTTATTTACCATTTACAACATTGTTTTCCACCCAACACTACCCTATTTTGCAACCAGTAGTCAAGATAAAAGTATTAAACTTTGGGGTGCTGAAAATTTTAAACTCTATAAAATTTTAAGTTTGGAAAAAACTGGAGTTGGACATAGTCATTCTATCAATAAAATTAGCTGGAGTAACGATGGAAAATATTTGATTTCTACAGGCGACGATAGGAAAATAATGGTTTGGGAAATGGAAGATTAGTTGAGTGAAAAATTTGCCAATCATTTTAAATTTTGGCGAATTACTATATCTTTAGCCTCATGGAAACGAAAAATTTACCTGTTTTAGACGCTGCTCAAGTAAGAGTTTTAGGCTCTCTGATGGAAAAATGCAAAACTACGCCAGATTATTATCCAATGACATTGAACGGTTTGGCTGCTGCTTGCAATCAAAAAACATCGCGTAAACCTGTTGTTCAATATGATGATTCCACTATAACTACTGCGCTCAATTCTCTAAAAATTGCTGGATTAATTTCTACTGCAACTGGTGGTTCGATTAGAAACATTAAATACAAACATAATTTCGCAATCGTATTCCCCCTTTTACCTTCAGAAGTTGCAGTTATGTGTTTGTTATTTTTACGCGGACCTCAAACTCCTGGAGAAATCAATACCAATTCTGGCAGATTATATGAGTTTGAAACTTTAGAAGAAGTTCAACAAGTTTTAGAAAAACTAGCCAACGAAGAACCAGCTTATATTAAACAATTACCTCGTAAGCCAGGACAAAAAGAGCAACGTTACATGCATTTGTTTGCTGGTAATATAGAAACTTTCGAAGAAGAGTATATTGCAGATGAAAGCCCAAAATCCAATAATGATTTAGAAGAACGTTTAGCAAAAGTTGAAGAAGAACTTGTAGAACTCAAAACTAACTTCGATAAATTGATGAAGGAATTGATGGGATAAAAGTTCTAGCTTTTAAGTGATAAGTAGGTTTAAAATTTAAACAAACCTTTTTATAATTCTCAATTTGTGAGTGTATTTACCTAGCTCCGCATTATAAATTCCTTGATCATCAATTGGATCTATTCTCACTTTACCTGCTGCATGAATAATTTTATCATTGCTCAACATTAAACCTACGTGAGTAATTTTTCCATCCTCATTATCAAAAAAAGCTAAATCGCCTAATTGAGATGAAGCCAGAAAATCAACTAATTCACCCTGTTCTGCCTGTTGAGAAGCATCTCTTTTAAGTTGTAGTCCATTTAATTTATACACAGCTTGTACAAAGCCAGAGCAATCTATACCAAACAAAGTTCTACCACCCCATAAATAAGGTGAATTCTCAAAAAACTTTGCTGTTTTTTCAACTTTTGTTTTAAAATTTATCTTATCAGGAAGAAGTGGTGTAAATTTCACCTCAAATTTTTCATCTTCTAAATAACAAAAACCATCTTCGTAAAAAGGCAAAGTACTACCTGGACTTAAGTAATAAGACGTTCCGTTAGCAGCAATTAAAGTATTATTGAGCTGAACTGGAGTAACATAAACATGATCATTATCTGCAGCAAACTGCACATCAGAAATCTTTTTTAGTTGTTTATAATCCATCCAACCTTCATAATTATCATGATAAGTTTTAATCAAACACCATTTTTCAGTTTTCTCTAAAACCTTAACCCTATCTCCAAACAATAATTGAGACACAATTTCACTTCTATCAGATGGTTCTTTTCTTAATGGCGCAACGGCAACTCGGCAAACGTGGTAGTTATCCATATATAAAATGTATATTCAAAAATAGTGATTAACATCACAACATAAACATTTACATCTTTTATTTGTTATTTTTATGCACTTAAACGCTTTAGCCATGAACTTTAAAAAAATATTAATTGCTGTAGATAACAGTACATGTTCTGAAAAAGCAGCACAAACTGGCTACGAAATGGCAACAAAATTTGGTGCAGAGGTAGCGCTATTAAATATCATCGAACCTGCTCCAGCAACTGTAAATCCAGATTTCACATTAGCTCCTGTTTTTATGGAAATGTACGATAATAGTGAGGAAAACAGTCACACGTTGCTTAAGGAAATATCATATAAACATGGAAATGGAGTTCCAACTACTTACTTAACAAGCTTAGATACAGCAACCCACGGCATTATTCAACAAGCTGAAGAATGGGGAGCTGAGTTAATTGTAATTGGTACACACGGCCGAACTGGATTATATCATTTTTTAATGGGAAGCGTAGCAGAACATGTAGCAAGAAAATCTGCTTGTCCTGTTTTAATTGTACCTAATAAGGATTAAAATTCATTATTCACAAAAAAGGCGCCTAATTAAGGCGCCTTATATATTCTAATAACCTACAAGTGTAGATTGTTTATCCTTCTTGATGTAACCAAGCTTTTTTAGCTAATAATTCTTCTTCTGTTTCACGAACATCTTCATCATCAATACAGCAATCTACTGGGCAAACTGCAGCACATTGAGGTTCATCATGAAAACCCTTACATTCTGTACATTTGTCAGAAACTATATAATAAACCTCATCAGAAACAGCTTCTTGCGAAGCGCCAGCATCTATTTGTTGTCCACCAAAATCAATGATACCATCTAAATTAGTACCATCAGAAAATCTCCAGGCTGCGCCTGCGTCGTATATTGCATTATTTGGGCATTCTGGCTCACATGCTCCACAATTAATACATTCGTCTGTTATTTTAATCGCCATGTCTTCGTATAAATCTATTGCTAAGTTTAACTTTGCACTGCAAATATAACACATATTCATTTATAATAGTTCTAAATATGTCATCACTTACCAAAGGAAAATTAATTATTGCATTAAAAAAGCTAAGCGAATTTATGGCTAACCCTAGTCCAGAATTCAATGCAATAGTACAATCTGCTAGTTATAGCAATGCTTGGTTTACTTCAGAGGAAGTAGGAAAAGCGCTTATATCCTTAAGTAATATGCTAAATAACGATGATTTAGAACTATGGTTTGAACATGTTCATATTAGCGAACAGCCTAAAAAAGTCGGGCTAATTTTAGCAGGCAACATTCCTTTAGTTGGTTTCCACGATGTTCTTTGTGTGCTAGCGACTGGCAATATTGCACTAATTAAAATGTCGTCATCTGACGATAAACTATTACCTGCATTGCTAAAACAATTAATTTCTTTTGAACCAGAACTCGCAAATCACATAGAATATACAGAGCGATTAAAAGATTTTGATGCAATTATCGCCACTGGGAGCAATAACACTTCTCGTTATTTCGATTATTATTTTGGTAAAGTGCCTAACATCATTCGTAAAAATAGAAATAGCGTTGCTGTTTTAAATGGAAAAGAAAGCACTGCCGAATTAGAAAGCTTAGGTCATGATATTTTTGATTATTTTGGTTTAGGATGTAGAAATGTATCTAAAATTTATGTTCCAGAAAATTACGATTTAAAGAATTTCTTCGAACCGATTGAAAAATACCAGCCAATTATTAATCATTTCAAATACAATAACAATTACGATTATAATAAATCAATTTACCTCGTAAATGGCGTAAAACATTTTGATAATGGTTTTATTTTAATGAAAGAGGATGAAACTTTTGTATCGCCTTTGGCTGTTTTATTTTATGAAGAATATAATTCTGTTGAGGATATTGAAGTGAAATTAAATGCTCAAGATGAACAAATTCAATGTGTAGTTTCTAATATCCCACTGGAAATTAACAAAGAAAAAATTGGATTTGGACAAAGTCAAAATCCTAAACTTTGGGACTATGCCGATACTATAAATACGATTGATTTTTTGAATAAGTTATAGCAAGGATGCCACAACATTAACACAACAAAGTTGATCCATATCTTAATAGACTATAAAAAATTGCTACTTTGTTTAAAATTTACCAATTAGCAATTGACACAAACATTTCGCAAGTATTTTATTGGGCTTATTTTACTTTTTTCCATTTCAGAAATCAAGGCCCAAGTATGTAATGGCACATTGGGAGATCCTGTAATTAATATTGATTTTGGAAGGGGTGCTAGTGCGTTTGGTTCTGCATTACCATCGGGAACAAACAATTATAACTTTGTGACTGGTACACCAAACGATGGAGATTATACCATCTCACAAAACACCTTCGGAATGCATAGTAGTGGAAATGGTTGGTTTCAGATCAATAATCATACTGCAAATGATGCAAATGGATATATGATGGTAGTAAATGCATCAAACAACCCAGGTATTTTTTACCAAACCACTATTACAGGTTTATGCCCTGGCACAACCTACGAGTTTTCCGCATGGATCATTAATATTTTAAATTATTCTGGCATTAAACCGAATGTTACTTTTCAAATAGAAACCACAAGTGGAACAGTTTTAAAACGCTATGATACAGGTGATATTTTAGAAAGTACAACCGCTACATGGAAACAATATGCAACCATATTTACTACTTCTAGCAATGCTGATATTGTTTTAAAAATGATTAATAATGGCCCTGGTGGTAATGGAAATGACCTTGCACTTGATGATATTACGTTTAGAGCTTGTGGCCCAACAATTACACCTTCAATTAATAATGTTGTTGGTGTTAATGCAGATTTATGTGTTGGTCAAAGCAAAACCTACAATTTATCTGCACAAGTTTCTGCAGGATACACAGACCCAGTACTTCAATGGCAATCATTTAATGGGTCAACTTGGATAGATATTCCTGGAGAAAACGGAACCCAAACTACTGTAAGCTTTACAGATGCTGTTGTGGGAATATATAAATATCGTTTATCAGCAGCAGAGCGACCAAATATCAATTCGGTAAATTGTAGGACTTCTTCGGCTATTTTAACCATCAATGTAAATGATAAACCCAACCCTATTGCTAGTAATAGTGGTGCGGCTTGTGTAGGCTCAGATATTCAATTAAATGTAAATCAGGGAGTTTCATTTAGCTGGACTGGGCCAAATGGATATACTTCTACAGCTCAAAATCCAATTATACCAAATGTAAGCACAAACTCAAGTGGTACATATTCAGTTACTGTTTTTAATGCTTCAGGTTGCTCAAATACGAGTCAAACACAAGTGCAAGTTTTACCGCAAGTTGTTGCGAATACAAATATTACAGCAGCTACAATTTGCGAGAACGAAAGCATTGAATTAGAAGCTAGTGGTGGCTCTAGCTACACTTGGCTCCCTATTGATGGCTTATCAAACCCTACTAGTGCAACCACCATAGCAACCCCAAAACAAACCACAACATACACTGTAAAAGTTTCAAATGGCACTTGCTCAACAACTAAAGAAATACTAATTACTGTTTTAAAAAATGCATCAGCTAATGCTGGAGAAGATAAAAAAGTATTTCTTGGTCAATCCGTTACATTAAAAGGTACTGCTACAGGCGATAATATTACCTATTCATGGTCGCCTATTGATTATTTGGATGACCCAACTAACCTTAATCCAATTGCAACCCCTCCAAATGATATCACCTATACACTAACCGTAAGCTCTAATTGCAATGTGAGTACAGATGATGTGTTTGTAAAAGTTTATCCAAAAATAGAAATACCGAATACGTTTACACCCAATGGAGATGGAATCAATGACACTTGGAATATTCCAGCGATAGCTGCATTTACTAATCCGAAATTAAAAGTAGTGAACAGAAATGGGCAGTTAGTTTTTGAAAGTATAAATACACAACCGTGGGATGGAAAATCTCATGGCAAAAACTTACCCACTGGTGTTTATTATTACACACTTTATTTGAATGAAGATTTTAAAATATATTCTGGTTGGGTTTTATTAACCAGATAAAATCGTTTATTTTCAATTCAATTATCAGCTAGAAATGTTATTTTTGGGCAAATGTATATCATAAAAGTAAAAGGCATCGCCAAAATACCCGATTACGTACAGCTAAGAGATGAGAAGTTTACATTATTAGCTTATTTTAGAGTAGATCGCCCTGACAAATCGTTAGAGAAGTTAGGCTTTGGAGATAAACTAACTTACATTATGAACATTATTAATGATTTACCTTTTGGACAGGTTACCAAATTAGATATTTAAACATGGCAGAAAACATAGTTATCAACTTACAAAATGTAGATGTTTTTCAACAAAAACACTTGGTTTTATCAAACGTAAATTTAGACATAGCCAAAGGCGAATTTGTTTTTTTAATTGGTCAAACAGGTTCTGGAAAAAGTAGTTTACTGAAAATAATTTACGGCGATTTACACATTGGCAATGGTACTGGAGCTGTTGCAGGTTTCAATTTAAAAAATCTAGCCGATAAAGATGTTCCATACTTACGCAGAAAACTGGGAATTGTGTTTCAAGATTTTCAGTTATTAAGTGATAGAACGATTGAACAAAATTTAGAGTTTGTTTTAAAAGCAACAGGCTGGAATGATAAAAATCTAATTAACGAACGCATTAAAGATGTATTAGAGAAAGTTGGATTACGTTCTAAAATTAAAAAAATGCCTCACGAAATTTCTGGTGGTGAACAACAACGCGTTGTTATTGCTAGAGCATTGTTAAATAATCCTGAAATTATTTTGGCCGATGAGCCAACAGGAAACTTAGACCCAGATACATCTGAAGAAATTGTATTGCTATTAAAGCAAATTAGCCAAAGTGGAACTGCTGTTTTAATGGCTACTCACGATTATCATATCATTCGCACTTTCCCTTCACGTATTATTAAATGTGAAGGTGGTGTTGTGCATGAAGATGCACAAATTGCTTAGTACAATTCTGACAAAAAATTAAATTTCAGCCATTCTGTTCAGTAATACCTAATTAAAACTGACAGCATGGCTGATTTTCGTTATTGGCAAAACTTTTGAGTTTGAACACAAAAAACACGAGTATACAACATGTTTAATAAGAAGAAAAAGGAAGAAGAACCGGTTATTAAAAATAACGAGGTAGAGCAAGAAATAGAAAACGCACAAAGCGAAGAAACTCAAAGTACAGAAAATGCACCTGCAGAACCTGTAGTAGAACTTTCTGTTGAGGAAAAATTACAGCAAGAAAATTCAGCTTTAAACGACAAATATTTACGTTTATTTGCAGAATTTGATAATTATAAACGTCGTACACAAAAAGAACGTGTGGAGTTATTGCAAACAGCCGGAAAAGATGTAGTGGTTTCTTTATTGCCTGTTTTAGATGATTTTGAACGTGCGCTTAAAGCGACTGAAAACGCTACAGAAGTGAGTGCCATTCGTGATGGTATCATGTTAGTGCAAACTAAACTTAAAAGCATTTTAAGTCAAAAAGGATTAAAAGAAATGGAAAGCATGCATACTGCTTTTGATACTGATATGCACGAAGCAATTACTAAAATACCTGCTCCATCTGATGATTTAAAAGGTAAAGTAGTTGATGAATTAGAAAAAGGTTATACGCTAAATGACAAAGTTATTCGCTTTGCAAAAGTGGTAGTAGGTAGTTAACAATGAGCAAAAGAGATTTTTACGACATACTTGGCGTAGCCAAAAACGCATCAGCGGAGGAAATTAAGAAAGCATACCGCAAATTGGCTATTAAATACCACCCTGATAAAAACCCTGATGACAAAGTTGCTGAAGATAAATTTAAAGAAGCAGCAGAAGCGTACGAGATTTTAAGTAGTCCAGAGAAAAAACAACGTTATGATCAATATGGTCATGCGGGTGTTGGTGGCGCAGGTGGCGGTGGCGGCTATGGTGGTGGTGGCATGAACATGGAAGATATCTTTAGTCAGTTTGGCGACATTTTCGGTGGCGGTGGCGGCAGTCCGTTTGATAGCTTCTTTGGCGGTGGCCAACAATCTCGTGGTGGCGGTCGTAGAGTAGCTAAAGGCAGTAATTTACGTATTAAGGTTAAATTAACGCTTGAGGAAATTGCTCATGGTGCTGAGAAAAAGATAAAAGTTAATAAACAAATCACTTGTAAAACCTGCGATGGTAGTGGCGCTAAAGATAAATCTTCTGTAAGTACGTGTAAAACTTGCGGTGGTAGCGGTGCAGTTCGTAGAGTAACCAATACTATTTTAGGACAGATGCAAACTACTGCAACCTGCCCTACTTGTCATGGTAGTGGACAACAAATTACTGCTAAATGTAATGTTTGTCATGGTGAAGGAACTACTCGTGGTGAAGAAACAATTACAATAAATATTCCTGCTGGTGTAAGCGAGGGCATGCAATTAAGCATGGCTGGGAAAGGTAATGCAGCTCCACATGGTGGTGTTCCTGGTGATTTAATCATTTTGATTGAAGAGTTACCTCATGATACTTTGAAACGTGAAGGCAATAATATTGTGTACGATTTACATGTGAGTATTGTTGATGCTGCTTTGGGTTATAGTGCTGAAGTTCCTACTATTGATGGAAAGGCAAAAATTAAAATTGAGCCTGGTACACAAAGTGGAAAGTTATTGCGCTTAAAAGGAAAAGGTATTCCTGAAATAAATTCTTACCATCGTGGTGATGAAATTATTCATGTAAATATTTGGACTCCTAAAGCGTTAAGCAGTGAAGAAAGGGCCATTTTAGAGAGTTTAAGAGAATCTCCAAACTTTAAGCCGCAACCTGGTAAAAACGATAAGAGTTTCTTTGATAAAATGAAAGAATATTTTGAATAAGAGAAAATCCCGACCAAATGGTTGGGATTTTTTTTGCATTTAACCTTATCTCTCTCATCTACACTTTCATCCTGAGCTGTCAAAGGATTTTTTTTACTCGCCCGGCTAAGGCTCTTACAGCTGGAGTTATAGTTTGGTACTTGAAGGTCGTAGTTTAAAACTTGCAGGTCGTAGTTTGATAGTAGCTGGTGCTAGGTTTAATGTGGTGTTGAGTTAAACTAAACATTTAAAAACCAATTTTGTTAAGTTAACATGAATTGGCGTATTGGTTGTTCTGGGTTTTATTATAGAGAATGGAAAGAGGTTTTCTATCCAAAGGGATTGGAACAAAAAGATTGGTTTAAATTCTATTGTCAACATTTTAATACAATAGAGATTAATTCTACTTTTTATAAAATGCCAACTCAAAAATCTTTTGAGAAATGGTATACTGAAAGTCCAGCTGATTTTGTGTTTACTATTAAGGCGCCAAGATTAATTACGCATTACAAACAACTAAAAGAATGTACAGCATTGCTGGCTGATTTTTATTTGGCGGTTGTTAATGGTTTAACCGATAAATTGGCTTGTGTATTATTTCAGTTTCCCCCTAAGTTTGATTACACTGCCGAGCGTTTACAGTTGTTAATTGATTTGTTAGACCCAACATTAAAGAATGTTGTAGAGTTTAGACACACCTCTTGGTGGGATGAAGAAATTTATTCGAAACTTGCTGAGCATAACATCATTTTCTGCGGACAGAGTTATCCTTCTGCGCTATCGGATAAGGTGGTGAAAAATAATGCTAGGGTGTATTATCGCTTTCATGGTAAGCCAGTTTTATATAAGTCTGCATATGCTGAAGAAGTGATGAAAGATTTAGTTGCACAAGTTCCAAGGGGGACTGAAGAAGCCTTTATTTACTTTAACAATACTTGGGGAACTGGTGCATTGACCAATGCACGGCAATTACAAGAGTTAACGAAAGAGTAGTACGTTTTGCAACGGTTCAAACGGACTTCTTTCTTTCAACATTAAACCCGATTGCAGTGAAAATACTTTTTGTGCTGCATTATCCTGTGTTAGAATGCACAGCCTAAGATTTCTCCACTATGGTAGAAATGACGGTAAACGTTAACACAAAAAGATTGCAACGAAAAGCGGGGCTGAAAATCAGATGAAATGCTGACTCGTTTTTCTAAGAGTTTATTGACTGTAATAGAAACATGGGGCGCTTAAAAAATATAAACTAGTTGAATATGTTAAAAATAGTAACATTTTTAACCTGCCTGCATCTTATATTTACTAACTAAAACAAACATCGTAAAATGCTAAGCGTAAAAAATATTGTAAAACAATATGCAACGCACCGTGCCTTAGACCAAGTTAGCTTGGAAGTAGAAAGAGGTAAAATATTTGGTCTTTTAGGACCTAATGGTGCTGGCAAAACTTCTTTAATTAGAATTATTACTCAAATTACTGCACCAGATAGTGGCGAAGTTCTTTTTAATGGCGAGCGGTTAAATGCCAACCATATTTCGCAAATTGGCTACTTACCTGAGGAGCGTGGTTTGTACAAGAAAATGGAAATTGGCGAACAGGTTTTATATCTATCTAAATTAAAGGGCTTAAACACTGCTGAAGCTACTAAGCGCATTAAATTTTGGTTTGAAAAGTTAGAAATGGCTGGCTGGTGGACTAAAAAAGTTGAAGATTTAAGTAAGGGTATGCAACAAAAAGTACAGTTTGTAGCTACCATTTTGCATCAACCTGAGCTAATAATTTTAGATGAACCTTTCTCTGGTTTTGACCCTGTTAATGCAGATATTATAAAAAATGAAATTTTAGAGTTGAACAAACAAGGGGCTACTTTTATATTCTCTACGCATAGAATGGAAAGTGTGGAGGAGCTTTGTGATCATATTGCTTTAATTGATAGATCTAAGAAAATTTTAGATGGTAGTGTAGACGAGATTAAGGGTACTTATCGGAATAATACCTATTGGATTGAATATGAAGGCGAGTATAATGTAGCTAGCGCTAAAGGAGTTTTTGAAGTGCTGCAAACTGAAAATGTTAAGGGGAAAACCTTAATTAAAGTGCAATTGCAAAAAGATAAAACTGCTAATGAGGTGCTCAGTTTATTGCTACCTCATGTTTCTATCCATCGCCTTGATGAGGTGATACCAACCATGAACGATATTTTTATTGACAAAGTTAAAAGACAAGATTATGAATAAGATTTTACTCATTATACGTAGGGAATATTTATCGAGAGTGAAGAAAAAATCGTTCATTATTATGACTTTTTTAACGCCACTTTTAATTGCAGGGATTTATGGTTTAATTGGTTATTTCACTTACAAAGGCATTAGCGGTACGCATGATAAAATTGCTGTAGTAAGTAGTAACAAAACCTTAACCGATAAACTGGCATCGGACAAAAACATTGAATACGATTATGTAAGCAAGGGTTTGGATGAGATGAAGAAATCGCTAAAAAAATCTGACTATGATTATGTGTTGTATTTACCTGAGTTTGATTTAAAAGCGCCAAAAGGTATAGAATTGTTTGGTGCAAAGCAGGCTGGTTTATCGTTGAATAATAGAATTTCTAGTGATATTGAAGAGTTGATTCGCAACCAAAAGTTGAAAGAATCAGGTATTGCACAAAGTGATTTAGATCAGTTGAAAACATCGGTTGATATTGAAACCAAAAAGATTGCTGATACTGGAAAAGAAGAATCGAGCAGTGCCGGAGCAAGTACAATTATTGCATTTATAGCTGGGATATTAATGTTTATGTTTATTATGCTTTACGGCATACAGGTAATGCGTGGTGTTATTGAAGAGAAAACAAGCAGAATTATTGAAGTAATGATTTCTTCTGTTAAACCTTTTCAGTTAATGATGGGCAAAATTATTGGTATTGCTTTAGTGGGTTTAACTCAGTTTATTTTATGGATTGTTTTAACACTTACCATTAGTACTGTTGCTGTAACTATTTTAGCGGATAAAGTAGATGTTAAAAAAATAGCCACCTCTGCACAAAGCGGTAGTCAGGTTACCACAAGTACACAAGTAGTTTCTCCAGCACAAGGTCCAATGATGGATATTCAAAAGAGCTTAGCAGGGCTTGATTTTGGCAAAATTGTTTCGGTATTTATCTTCTTCTTTATTGGTGGATATTTGTTTTACAGCGCTTTATATGCTGCCATTGGCTCTGCAGTTGATAGTGAAACGGAAACCCAGCAGTTTATGATGCCTGTGATGATGCCGTTATTATTGGGTTACGCTTTATCGTTAAGTGTAGTTACAAATGATCCGTATGGAAATATTGCTTTTTGGCTTTCGATGATACCATTTACCTCTCCTATTGCTATGGTTGTACGTTTACCTTATGGCGTACCAAATTGGGAGCTTGCTTTATCTATGGTAATTTTAGTGGTTGGTTTTGTGGGAACGGTTTGGGTTGCTAGTAGGATTTATAGAGTTGGTATTTTAATGTACGGCAAGAAAACTACTTTTAAAGAAATGTTTAAATGGTTTACATATAAAAACTAGCTTTTTTAGGTAGTTTTTTATACTAAGCATCTTTGCCATTAGATTTATATGCAAAAAGCAATCATTGTTGGTGCAACTTCAGGCATTGGAAAGTCATTGGCACTACTATTAGCAGATAATGGATATAAAGTTGGTATAACTGGTCGTAGGAAAAATCTATTAGCCGAATTACACACTGAAAGGCCTTACAGCTTTTATAGTTTAACAATTGATGCTACAGCTAATCATTTAGAAGAAAATCTGCAGGTTTTAACTGAACAATTAGGCGGATTAGACTTATTAATTTTTAGTGCTGGAATTGGGGAGTTAAATAATGATTTAAACATAGATTTAGAATTGCCGACTATTGATGTGAATGTGAAAGCATTTAATAAGGTTGTTATTTGGGCATATCATTACTTCGAAGAACAAAAAGGCGGACAAATTGCAGTCATCAGTTCTATTGCAGGTTTAAGAGGCGGCGCTATTGCTCCAGCTTATAATGCCAGTAAAGCTTATCAAATTAATTATCTAGAAGGATTACGACAAAAAACAAAACAACAAAAGTTAGCGATCTCAATTACTGATGCAAGGCCTGGTTTTGTGGATACTGCAATGGCAAAAGCCGAGAAGAAATTTTGGATGGCAACACCAGAGAAAGCAGCTTTACAAATATTTAATGCAATTAAAGCCAAAAAGAACGTTATCTATATAACTAAGCGTTGGCAAATTATTGCTTTTTTATTAAAGATGATACCGCGTTTTTTATACGAAAGAATGTAACATGAAATTAGCTGTAATAGATTTAGGGACTAATACTTTTCATTTAATAATTGCAGAGCAACATGCAAGTGAACTTCATGTACTTTATAAAACTAATCAACCTGTAAAATTAGGTGAGAATATTACTGCAAATAATTTAATAATTCCTACTGCATTTAAACGTGGTTTAACATGTTTGAAAGAATTTAGAGCAGAGCTAGATAAACATGAAGTTGATGTTATTAAAGCAACGGCAACATCTGGTGTTCGTAGTGCAAAAAATGGGTTAGATTTTGTTGAGGCTGCTAAAAAACAGGCTAATATTGAAATTGATATTATTGATGGTGATGAGGAAGCACAATATATTTACGAAGGGGTAAAATGTAGTGGAGCTATTAAAGATAAATCTTTAATTATGGATATTGGCGGTGGTAGTACTGAATTTATTCTGTGCGATGAAGATACGCTTGTTTGGAAAAAGAGTTATAATATTGGTGCAGCAAGGTTAATGCAACGATTTTTTAAATCAGATCCGATTAATGAGGCTGATCAGCAATCAATAATAGAACATTTAGATGAGGAATTAAAAGCACTTAAAGTAATTTGTGCAGCTTATAAACCTAAAACACTTATTGGTTCGGCTGGTGCATTTGAAACCTTTGCAGGAATGATTTCGCCAAAGATTGATGTTGCCAAAATAAGTACGGCAAACATTTCTTTACCTGCATATACTGAATTGGCTAGCACTTTAATTAAAGCTACTCACAATGAACGTGCAAACATGAAAGGCTTAATTCCGCTTCGTGTAGATATGATTGTAATGGCGAGTTTATTAACGAATTATATTATAAATTCGATTGATATAAAGAAGATAAAACTTTCTACTTATGATTTGAAGATGGGTGTTTTGCAGAGTTTGAAGGTATAGACTAGCCTATCACCACCTCCAACCATCACTCCCCTGTGGGTGATAATATTGAGTGTTATCCTAAATCACTTAATGCTTGATATAGTTTTTCTGTTGGCAAACCCATCACGTTAGTATAAGAACCTTCGACACGTTTAACTACGACTAAACCCCACCAATCTTGTACGCCGTAGGCTCCTGCTTTATCATAAGGTTGGTAATTATCGATGTAAAAATCTATTTCTTCATCACTTACTTCTTTACAATGCACTTCGGTTAAATCATAAAATGATACCAATTTATTATCCTTAATTAAGGTTACACCCGTATATACTTCGTGTGTACGACCAGATAATTTACGCAACATTTCTTGCGCATGTGGTTTATCATTTGGTTTACCTAAAATTTCACCATCTAAAGCCACGATAGTATCTGCAGTGATTACAATTTTATTTTCGGCATTACCAAATGCTTTTGCTTTTTGCTCTGAAATATACACAGCAACTTGTGCAGGACTTAATCCATCAGGATAGCTTTCGTCTACTTCCTTCAATTCAATAGTAAACTCTAAGCCTATCAATTTCATTAATTCTTGACGACGTGGAGATTTTGAGGCTAAAATAATGGGTTGTTGCTGTTGGTACATGTTGTATAAATTTGTGCTAAAATAACAAAAGCGACCATAAGTCGCTTTTGTTATTTATAAAATGTGATGGTTAATTATTGACCACCGCCACCTTGTCTTTCTTTCATTGCTTTTTCTCTAGCAGCTTTAACTTCATCTTGCCAAGTTTTGTAAGCTTTTTTCTGATCTTCTGTTAAAAGAGCAGTTACTTTAGCATCAAGATCAGCTTGCATTTTAGTCATTTTCTCTCTCATAGTAGCCATATCGCCACCTCCACCTTGCATTTCTTCACGCATTTTTTTCTGAACTTCAGCTGCTTCTGTATATACTGCAGTTGCTTTTGTTTTTTGATCGTCAGTTAATTTAACTTTTTCATCTAATTGCTTAACTCTTTCTTCTGGTGTAGCCATCATACGACGTTGACCACCTTGTTGTGCACTTGCTCCGAAAGCTAATCCTGCAACAAACACCAATGATAATACTAATTTTTTCATGTTGTTTTTTGTTTTTAAGTGTTTTGGAACGTCTTAGCCATGCATAGAAATCCCTGGTTCTTTTATGTTTTTGTATTTCTTAGAACGTAAAAGTATTAGAAAGTTTAATTTATGGTCAGCAAATAATTGTAACAATCTTAAACACTTAAAAAACAATGGGGTAAATTTCTATTTACTCGAATCTGCAGCAGAAGGATTAAGATCAAACCAGTTTTGTTGTACTTTTAGTACCTTTTCAATCACATCTCTAACAGCAGCTTCGCCTCCTTTTTTAGGAGAAATATAATGTGAAATTTGTTTAATCTCATCTATAGCATCAAGCGGGCAAGTGGCAACACCAACTAATTGCATTACATAATAGTCTGGCATATCATCGCCCATATATAAAACCTGTGCAGGAGAAATATTTTTTTCTTTTAGATAGGTTTCAAAAACCTCAACCTTGTCAACTACTTTTAAGAAAACATCTGGCAAGCCTAAATTTTCAAAACGTTTTGTTGTTGCAGCACCACCACTTCCAGATATAATACAAATGTTATAGCCTTTTTTTAATGCCAGTTGTAAGGCATAACCATCTTTAATATTAAAAGTGCGTAAAAGATCTCCAGATTCAGATGCAATAACAGTTCCATCTGTTAAAACGCCGTCTACATCGAAAATAAAAGTGGTGATATTTTTTAGGTTTTCTAAAAACATTGTAGTTATATATTAACTAATCTTGATTATCTCTCCATTCGTAAACCCAAGCTGATTGAATTTGCTCTAGATGTCCTTCATTGCTTTCTTCACGAGTCCCTTTAAAGTTTGGCAAGGAAAGTACCCAATCTAACAACTCAGTAAACCTAATACGGTATATTTTAGCCTCATTAAATTCATCACCAAACTTTTCGTAGAGTTCTTGAGCTATATCTTCGTGGTCATTCCAGTAAATTGGTAATGCAAATTTATCGTTGTTCATACTATTGTTGTAAATTGAAATATTGTAAAATTTTAGTTAACTGCCCTTCGACAAGCTCAGGATGACAAACATCTAAAATTTAATGTCCTAAAAATTCTGATTGATCTGGTATAGTTACTTCAATATCTCCATCTAAAACTATACATTGGCAAGCTAAACGTGATGTAATTCTAGGTCTCACTGCTCTATCAATAAAATCTTCTTCTTTATCTGATATTTCTTGAATATTATCCATGCCTTTATTCACATAAATATGACATGTACTGCATCCGCAAACGCCACCACAATTGTGTTGTAGTTCTATCCCATTATCTAAGCAAATATCTAAAACATCTTCGCCGGCTGCAATAGGTATTTCTACTGGCGTTTTGCCTTGTTCTTCAAAATTTATCTTTAATTTAAAAATACTCATAATTAGTTGCAAAAGTAAGGAGCTAAAACCGCAATCGTGTAATTATCTGGTTTTTTTAATGCTCTCACTTACTATTTTATATATCTCTAGTAATTGTGGCTGTTGTAACAACAATTCTTCGTGTTTTTTTAATGTTTGTTCGTCACTTCTAATTGCCGGACCAGTTTGTACTGCTAATGGCAAAGCCTGTTGAACTTTTGCAGCAGTTTCTGTAATTAATGGTCTTAAAATATCAAACTCTAACTGATTTGCAGTTAAAACCTCTTCCGCCAATGCGTAAAAATGATTGGTAAAATTACATGCAAAAACTGCTGCTAAATGCAAAATTTTACGCTTTTCACTATTTATTTCTACCACACGAGTACTCAATTTATTTGCCAGCTTTTTTAAGAACTGTAAGGTAGCATCATTATTTGCTTCTACACAAAGTGGAATAGTTGCAAAACTTAATTCTTTATCCTTAGAGAAAGTTTGTAGTGGATAAAAAACTCCATAGTTTGCGCTACCAGCTAAAATATCCATATTAACACTGCCTGAAGTATGTGCAATTACTCCTTTAAAATCAATTAATTGTTGTGCTATTTCTGCAATTGCATCATCTTTAACTGAAATTAAACAGATATCCGCATTTTTATCAAGTGCTGATAAGTTTTCGATCGCAGTAGCATTTACTTGATCCGCTAAAATTTTTCCGTTATTGTAATGATAAGACCAAACTTGTGTTACTTGCACATTTGCTGAAAACAACGCTTTAGCTAAATGCGTCGCAACATTCCCAGCGCCTATAATTACAACTTTCATTTTAATTCGCTTTCAGTTCTTTCTTTCTTCTAAAAATAGAGATTAAGAAACCGATTACCATTACAATTGTACCTACCCAATATAAGTTTATATAAGGGAATTCGATAGATTTGAATACTAACCAATCCTTTGCTTGTTGTGGTTTTTCGTAAATCTGCACTTCAAACTTTCCTTGTTCTGGTATTATTTTGGTAAATCTAATTCTCAATCCTAATTCTTCAATTTTCCTGGCAAAATCGAATGTATTATTTCCTTTTACTAAAAATAAAGGCTCGGTTTTGTAAATTTTACCACTAACATTAATTTCTAATGGTAAGCCAACAGCTAAATCGCCAGCATCAATTTTCAAATCTCTAACTACAGGTTTATTGTTGATAGGTTTTACTGTTAACACACCGCTGCTCACATGAATGGTATCGCCAACGCTTAAGTTTACAATTCTAGGTGCTTTATAATTTTCTTCTTCAGAATGACCTTCGTGATCGCCATGTTCCTCTTCTTTTACGGCAGCACTAGTAATGTGCGTGTAAATATCAGATGTTACATAATGTTTGGTGTCTGGGGAAGCGATTAAACCCATTTTGCCGTTTTCTTGAATGCTTGGATTTACCTCAAAATCTTCTTTTACTTTTCCACTTTGTGCATCAATTACTTTAAAATTAAGTTTGTAATATGTATTTGGTGCAATGGTAGTATCGCTGATATAGGTAACTGTATATTTGCCCATTTTCTTGGGTTCGTTTTTATACAGCATGATATTTTCTCCAGGTTTCGCTGCTTTTTCGAAATCCTTAACTGGGATAAAGTTAGTTTCATTTATCGAAATAGGATTACTTGTTGCTGCTGCTACTAAAGCACCTAATAACAAAATAGCGAAGCCGATGTGTGCTACTGCAGAACCTACTAATTTACTTCCTTTTCCAGCAAATGCTGTAGATAATAATCTGGCGTTAGATAGAACTGCAAAAATACAGCTGAACGTTAAGAAGATATACATCAAATTAGTGTAAACACCTGTTAACCATGCAAAGCCACCGGTTAAAACCAATGCAAAAACGATTGATGAAATTAAACTACTATAGAATTTGCGTGGGTCTGTTCTTTTGTATTTCAGAAATTGAGAGAAGCCTGAAATTAGAGTAATTAATATGGCGAATGGTGCTTGCCATTGATTATAGAACCTAATTGCATCTTTAATTGGCGCATAGTTTGTACCAAATGCTTTGTTAAATACTGGTACTGAAGTGGCGAAAATAATATGAATACAAGATACTGTAAGTACTAAAGCGCCAATAAACATCCAAAATTCACGAGAATATGTTTCTTCGTCCTTATGGGTAATTGGTAATTCACTCCACCTTGTGGCTATAAAATAAATTGCAATGATTAAGAAGATTACGTTATAGGCAATCAAATGACCGAACATACCTAAATCAGTAAAAGCATGTACAGAAGTATCTCCCAAAATACCACTTCTGGTTAGGAAAGATGCATATAAAACTAAAAGGAAACTGATTAATACCAAAGCCATCGCTGTAAAGTAAGCATGACCAGTATTTTTGTAAGCAATGATTACATGCAATCCTCCAATTAAAGTTAACCAAGGAATTATAGACGCATTTTCTACTGGATCCCAAGCCCAAAAACCACCAAAGTTTAGTGCTTCATATGCCCAGAACGAGCCCATAATAATACCAGTACCTAAAATCATTACCGCAAATAAAACCCAAGGCAATACGGGTTTAACGAATTCTTTATAACGTCTTGTCCATAATGCAGCTATGCCATAGGCGAAAGGAACCACCATACTCGCAAAACCTAAAAACAATGTTGGTGGATGTATCACCATCCAATAGTTTTGCAATAATGGATTTAAACCTTTACCATCAGTGATAAACTTTAAATAATTTCTAAAATTTTCTGGATCTGCAAAAATTACAGGTGCAAATGATTTTAAATCATCTGCTTCTCTTAACAGGATAAACGGAGAACTGCCAATACGTTGACCGAAAATTTCAACACCTAATAACATTGATGTTAAAAACACTTGAGAAAAAGCAACTACAGTCATTACTCCATTTTCCCAAGTTTTTGCTTTCCAAATTAGAATTGTACCTAAAACAGATTGCCAAAATGCCCAAAGCCAAAAACTTCCTTCTTGACCCTCCCAAAAAGCAGAAACAATATAATATACTGGAAGTGTTTTTGAAGAGTGATGGTAAACGTAATAATACTCGAAATAATGATTTAGAATAAGGAAAAACAAGGTTACTCCAATACCAATAACACTTGCAAAATTGATTAAGAAACCAATTCGACCTAGTTTAACCCAAGATTTATCTTCTAAGTTTTTGTTTTTTACCGCAAAGAAATAAGCGATAGTTGATAGTAGCGATGCAGCAAATGCTAGAACAATAAAAAACTGTCCAATTTTACCTGGAAGGAGGTTTTCTCCTATAAATTGTATATCCATTAAGGTTTCTTGTATTGTTTTACCTGACCATCTTGGTTTATTTCAACCAAATTATCATTGTATTTAGAAGGGCATTTCATTAATATTTTGGTTGCATAAAAGGTGTCATTCTCCATTTTACCAATTAGAACCAATTTCTCCGAACGTTCAAAATCTTGTGGTTTGGTGCCATTTAGCACTACTTTTTTTACTTTGCCTTTTTCATCTTTCATGTAAAAAGCAAAATGATTTGGATCTTTAAGTGCATCGTATTGTGTGCCTTTACTTTTTTCCCAGTGTCCCATTACATGTTCTTCTTTATTGGAAGAAGCTGCCTCAGTAAAATTAGAATAGGTATCAGTATCTGCATTTAGACTTACTAGAAAGCCAATACAAATGGCAATTGTAATTAAACCGATAATAGCACTTTTTCTCATGTGGGGTTTAAATTAAAAATCCAAGACCACAAAGATAAAAAAACTATAGTAGCAGGCTATTTGTAATACACAACGTGACAATTAATTGATATTATTCGTTGATTAGTTCGTTGGATGGTTAATTTGTTAGTAGACTTGCCGAAAAAACCAAAAAACTAATAAACCAAAAACTATTTAAACTCGTCTTTTAACAAGTTAGGGAAGGCTTTTCTTAGTTTCTGTATTTTAGGACCACATACATTTACAACGTAACCTTGATTTGGATTCAGTTTCACGAAATTTTGGTGGTATTTTTCGGCCGGATAAAAAGTTGCCATTGGCTTAATTTCTGTTACGATTTGACCTGGATGCAATTGTGAACGATTACTTTTTACGATAGCAGCTTCAATCAGTTTTTTCTCTTCTGGATTGTTATAAAAAGCAATAGAACGATAACTTGTACCTATATCTGGACCTTGTCTATTTAATTGAGTGCCATCATGCACTACAAAAAAAACATCTAATAATTGAGCAAAACTAATTACTGATGGATCATAAACGATTTGAACTGCTTCCGCATGACCTGTCGTTTCTGTATTTACATCTTCATACGATGGATTTTTAGTCGTGCCTCCAGCATAGCCGCTTGTTGTTTTGATCACTCCTTTTAATTCTGAAAAACCTTCTTGTAGTCCCCAAAAACACCCGCCAGCAAAAACTGCTACTCTTTGAGTTTTTGTAATTTTCGGAACTTCTGCTTTTACTTTTTCTTCTGCATTAGTACAAGAGAAAAATACGGTTACAAATAAAAGTGCGATTAGATTTTTCATGATGATTATTTTATACAATATACGCTTAGAAACTGAAAATAGTTTTTCCTAATTGTCATGATTAAATAATAAATGAATAGCATTCTTACTATGAAATACCCAATAGTAGGTATTTGTATTGGTTTAAGTACCAGCTAACTTTAGCAAATAAATGCTGTGAATAATGCAAAATATTCAAGAAGATATTAGTCTAACTATTCTGTATTTTCTATTATCTCTGTTTATAAGCATTGTATTTATTAGTCAAAACGATTTGCTATACACCGATGCAAATCAAATGATCTTATCTACTAGTATTGCTGGTGCAAAATGGAGTGTTCAAATAATTGCTGCGTTCATTTTTTTAAGGAAAAAGAAATTCGAATTTATTAGGAGAATAAGTTTGGTTTGTCTTATTGGCTCTATTTCATTGCTCTCCTATTATGTTATTGCCTTATTTCCACTTTCTAACTGGCACAAATTTGCATTAAGTTTATTCATTTGTGCGGTTATAATGTTGATATTTTATTTTATAGCTGTAGCTAAAACTCGTGTTGGTCTTCAGTGGTATTTCGGTTGGCTAATTTGTCTTATCATAGCAATTCTACTCCAATTAACATGTGTTTTTCATGCCATCACTTAATTCTAAAAAAAATTCATAAAAAAAGCCCCAATAAATCGGGGCTTTCTTGTTATGGTATATTGAACTATGGCCAAATACCTAAGTTCATGTAAGAAATAGCAATTTTATCAATAGAGTTTACGAAAGCTGCTGTTCTTAGCGTTTTCACCTCTGGTTTGTTCACTAAAGTTTCTCTAATTTCCCGATAAGAATGGATCATGGTATCTTCTAATCCAGAATTTACCAATTCCATTTCAGATGCACCTTTAACAATCATTAACCGGTTTTCATTAGGGATTTTTTTACCTGTCAAGTTCTCTAATGTATTAATTAAATTAGCATTAGAGTTTTCTGCATAACGGCTTTCCATACGGCCAAAAGCAACATGGGAAAGATTTTTTAGCCATTCGAAATAAGAAACTGTTACCCCACCTGCATTGCAATACATATCAGGAATAATCATACCGCCCATTTCAGTAAAAATTTCTTCTGCTTCTGGAGTACATGGTCCGTTTGCACCTTCTGCAATAATTTTTGCTTTAATGTTACGAACATTTGCTGCAGTAATTTGATTTTCTAAAGCTGCTGGCACTAAAATATCGCACGGTTGCTCTAAACCTTCCATCGAGTTTTTAAAATCTGTTGCACCAGAGAAACCTAAGATAGAACCTGTGTTTTTACGGTGTGCAAAAACCTCATCAATATTTAAACCATTTGCATTGTAAATTGCACCTTCATATTCGGCGACACCAACTATTGTTGCACCAAATTCAGCCAAAAATTTAGCTGAGTGATAACCCACATTACCTAAACCTTGTACAATTACTTTTTTATCACCTAAACCAGCTTTTAAACCGATTTTAGCCATATCATCTGCATGAGCTACACACTCGCGTACTGCGTATGCAACACCACGTCCAGTTGCTTCTTTTCTACCACGAATACCGTGTAAAGCAATTGGTTTACCAGTAACACAACCCAAAGCATCTAAAGAACCTGGATTCATTGTCATATAGGTATCAGCAATCCAGCTCATTTCACGTTCGCCGGATCCATAATCAGGAGCAGGAACATCAATGCCGGGGCCAATAAAATTCTTTTTAATCAACTCTGTTGTATAACGACGAGTAATTGTTTCTAACTCTGCAACAGAATAGTTTTTTGGGTTGATACAAATTCCGCCTTTGGCGCCACCAAAAGGAACGTTAACAATTGCACATTTATAAGTCATTAAAGCTGCAAGCGCCATTACTTCGTCTTCGTTAACCATATCACTATAACGGATACCGCCTTTAGTTGGACTCATGTGATGAGAATGTTCCACACGCCAAGCATCAATTACTTCAAAGCCATTTCCTCTACGAATTGGAAATTGAAAACGATATACACTGTTACATGCTTTTATCTGAGCCAATAAACCTTCTGGATGTGAGGTGAATTGTGCGGCACTATCAAAGTTCTTACAAACATCTGTAAAAAAACTTGTTTCGTTTGCTGTATTAGCCATTTTTTTGTTTTATAAATTTGAATTTTCTTCTTGTACGAGTGCAAAATTGCATTAAAATAAACCACTAATGCAAGTGAAAATTTGCTTAGTGTATCATAAACACCATTGCAAAAAAGGTAAAAGATTAGGATTAGGACGTTTAAAATTAGTTTTTGCTAGGAGATTTTTTTTCTAACATTTTTAATCTTTTGTCTAAAGAGAAGAGATAGATCAATAAACCAAGTAAAATTATAACGATTACAGCAACAACAACGTATATTTTCCCATCGCTACGTAAGGCATCAGCCATTTCTACAGTATTGTTCTGAGCGAATAAATTTAGGGTAGTTACTAACATTAATAAAGTAAAAATAATCTTCTTCATGGCATTAATTTGTTTGATGTTCTATAGAGCGAATTCTAAAACGAATGGTATAAATCCAATATCCAATAAGTATCCATCCTAAGCAAGCGGGATAGAAAACAATACGCATACGACTATCTAAATCGTAGCTATTAAACCCTGGATTTCCTCCATTTCCTGGATGCAAAGACGATTGTAAACGTGGTAATACGAATAATAAAACTACCATCATTGGGAAAGCAAAAATATTGTAAATGGCAGATATTTTAGCTCTTTTTTGCTCCTCGTCTATCGCGTTACGCAATACTAAATACGCAAAATATAATAAAATAGATATCGCCGCAAAGTTTTGCTTAGGATCAAAACTCCAGAATTGTCCCCATGTATATTTTGCCCAAACTGCACCAGTTATTAATCCTAAAAGCCCGAAAATAATGCCCGCATTTATAGCCTCAACCGCTTTTAAATCATAAACATCATTGGTATACATTAAAGATTTAATGCTATAAAAAACAGAGATTGAAAATAATACAATCATTGCAAACCACATCGGCACGTGGAAATACAAATTTCTGATGGTTTCATTTAAAATATCTAAATGCGGAACGCCTAATAATAACCCAGCGATTGTTGAATAAATCACTAAAACAGCACCTAAAATTTTCCACCAAGATTTTTGCATTTTTTATTTTGATTTGGTCTTTAATCCCGCCAAAGGTAAGGAAATAACAATAAAGACACAGCCATTACCAATACATTTATCACAGCCAATAAGCCTATATCGTCTAAACTTACACTTCTATCTAATCCATCAATGGCATTTTTTGCCAGTTTGATTAACACTATTAACACTGGAATAATAATCGGAAAACTTAAAATTGCCATCAACATTCCACCATTCCCTGCTTTCGAAGCGATTGCCGAAACCATGGTAAATATGGTTGCAAAACTTAAACTTCCTAAAACAGTTGCTACCAAGTACATTCCCATATCAGCTCCTGCTGGAAAAGAGAAAACCAAAGTGTAAAATAACAAAGCAATTAGTGTTAAACCAATCATTAATAAACTATTATACACTGTTTTAGCTATAATTAATGCTACAGGACTAACCAACGTATAAATGTATAAGTGCCTGCCTTTGCTTTCTTGTAAAAAACTTTTAGCTACTGCATTAATAGAAGCAAAAAGCATGATAATCCAAAATAATGCATTCCAAGTTAATTTTTCTGGAACACTTACAAAGGATAAAAAACAAACAAATACGGTTGAAACTACATATAACAAAATGCCATTGAGCGCATATTTAGAACGCCATTCTAATAACATTTCCTTGCGGATGAGTTGTTTAACTTGATTTGCAACTTGCATAGCGACAAAGATAGTTTTATTGCTAAATTGTTGTATTGTTAAATTGTTGTATTGTTGTAATATTGTGTTGTGGATCAAAAATATTGTAGCCTTGTAAAAAGTCCGGTTGGAGATATAACTATTCTAGCGGATAATGTTGCTGTAAATGTGATAACGTTTGGTGAAAGAGAAATCGAGGGATTGAAAGAAAACGAAATCAGTAAAACTGCAGCAGAACAATTAAGAACTTATTTTGATGGGAAATTGCAAGAATTCACATTTCCAATTAATCAAACAGGAACCGAATTTCAGCAAGAGGTTTGGGATAATCTATCTAAAATACCTTATGCTGAGACAATCTCTTATGCTAAGTTTTCTGCACATCATCCTTTAGCCATTCGAGCTATTGCATCAGCGAACGGGAAAAATAATATCGCTATTGTTGTTCCTTGTCACAGAGTAATTGGCAGTGATGGCAAATTAGTTGGTTATGCTGGTGGTTTATGGCGAAAAAAATGGCTCTTACAACACGAACGGGAAGTTGCTCAAAAAGGTCAAACAGAGTTGAAGTTTTAACGTAAATCGTATTTCTAAAATCGTAAATTTATTAGATGAATCCTTATTTAGATATCGCATTACGAAGTTTAGCAGTATATGTTTTTATGCTAACAGCTATTCGATTAACTGGCAAAAAAGAGTTTTCGCAGTTAAATACTATTGATGTGGTACTAATTTTGTTAATAAGCAATGCGGTACAAAATGCAATGGTGGGCAATAATACGAGTCTGCTTGGTGGATTAGCTGCAGCTGCTGTGCTTTTTATTTTAAATTATGCGTTAAAGAAACTGATGTTCAAGAGTAAAGTCGTACGCGAGTTTATTTCCCAGCGTCCTGAAATTTTAATCCATGATGGTAAATTAGATTTTAATAAACTTAGCCATTTAGGTATTAGCGATGATGAGTTAAAAGAAGCCATGCGAGAACATGGTGTAGAATATTACAAAGATGTAAAACTGGCTATTTTTGAAGTAGATGGTAACATTAGCATTATTACAGGCAATAAAGCATTAAAACAAACACACTATAAACGCAAAAAAGCGCACAAAACGTTAACTACTGGTGGTTAACCTTTCTCTTTTTACGCTCGTTAGCAATAATAAAACAGCCACTAATAAAACTATCCATCCCCATTGGTAATGAATAGTTTTTGCTAAAACTTTATCAAAAAACTTCGAGCCAAAATAGTTATTCGATTTAAAATAAACTGCAGCTGCCATTAATAAACTCCAAATAAATAACACAATAGTTAGCAATCTAAATGCTTTCAATTGTCTTACAAACAAACATAGTGAGGTTAATGCAAGAATGGCAAAAGTAATCAGAAACAAACGCTGATCTGTTTGATATAAATTCCAGTTTCCTTTTAATGGTACTTTAATTATTGGAGTAATCCCCGCAGCAATTACTGCTAAAAGTAAGCCTAAATAAGCATTGAATTTTTTTACAATTAACATCTTTTGAGTTTATTAAATATTATTTCCTAGTATCAATACCCATTTTATCCGCAAAGTGTGCACAATAATCACGTAAATCTTCTACGATGTTTTCTTCGCCAGTCGCTTTTAAAAAGCTATCACCCATAGTTTGCAAAGTTTCATAAAAAAAACGCTTCATTTCATCAACAGGCATATCTTTTGTCCATAAATCAATGCGCATTGAGTTTTTATAATTATGATCCCAAAAAGATAACATCATAGATTTTACAGGTACTTGATCTTTATTCTCTCCATCTGTACTTTGATATAAAATTTGATCTGGCAAATTATTATCGTCTAACTCTACTGTTATTTTTATCTCTGCTTTCTTCATGTTAATTTTTTTACGGTTGCAAATATGCTGATTTTACAAAGCATATTTAAACGCATATCGTTTTACTTTTGTAATATTAAAATAAGGATAGCAGTTAGTACGATGAACACTAATTCTATAATCCAAATTCGTTTCAAATCTTTTAAAGTAAATCTAAAGATCAAATCACTCACAAAACTTACAACCACTAAACAACCCAAAAGGAATTTATAAAAAGCTGTCATGTCAAAATGTTGACCAACAGTTTTTGTTTGAAAAATACTAATAACTAACAACGCAAAACTTAGCGCTGTTACGATATTCAATGGTGTTAATCGTAGTTTCATTATGATTTCTTCTTATCAAAACGTTTTTTATTCTTAAACACTTTTGTTTTGTGTGCTTTATTTCTAGCTTTTTCTCTTTCGCGATCTTCGATCTGTTTAGCGTTTTTCTTTTCGTGGAAAGCACCTTTAAAATCTGGATCTTCTTTGCGTTTTTGCAAATCTATTTCCTTTGCGATTTGTTGTTTTTCATCATAAGGTGTTTCCTCAACAAAAACCCCTTCAGGAATTGGTTCAACTGGAATAAACTGACGCGTTAATTTTTCAATTTTACGGATATAATATTTCTCTGCTTCTGTGCAAAAAGTAATCGCATCGCCTGTGGCAAAAGCCCTACCTGTACGCCCAATTCTGTGTACATAATCTTCAATAATAATGGGCACGTCAAAGTTTATCACATGACTTACATCAGTTACATCAATTCCTCTTGATGCCACATCGGTAGCCACCAAAACCCTAATATTTCCTTCTTTAAAGCTATTTATAGAATTGATCCGTGTATTTTGACCTTTATTTGCGTGAATAACTCTAACTGATTCTTCACCAAATTTACGAACCACATAACTGAAAATATTATCAGCTACTGCTTTAGTTTTACAGAAAATAATCAATCTATTAAAAACTTCAACATCCTTCAACAAATGTTGTAAAAGATTAATTTTCGTTTTAAAATTCGGCACTTCATACAAAACCTGCGTAACCGTACTTGCTGGTGTTGCTTGTTCAGATGCTTCAATTATAGTTGGATGTTTTAAAAAATCTCCAGCAATTTTCTGTACTAAATCGCTCATGGTAGCCGAAAAAAGCAAATTTTGACGTTTACGCGGTACAACTTCTAAAATTCTGTGAATGGAACCAATAAATCCCATATCCATCATTTTATCCGCTTCATCTAAAACTAAAAACTGTAAATATTTGGTATTAATTTCTCCCGAAAGGTAAATATCTAAAAAGCGACCAGGTGTTGCAATAATAATATCAACCCCAGCTTTTAACTGTTCTTTTTGTGCTTTCGGGCCAATTCCGCCAAAAATAACTACTGAACGTAAATCTGTATAGGTGCTAAAGCGCTTTACTTCTTCTGCAATTTGCATCGCTAATTCGCGAGTTGGCGCTAAAATTAAAGCTCTTGCTGCATCGCCCTGTGCATACTTTAATTTCATTAGCATTGGCAAAACGTAGGCAGCAGTTTTCCCCGTTCCCGTTTCGGCAATGCCACAAATATCCTGACCAGATAAAACCGGCGCAATTGCTTTTTCCTGTATGGGAGTGGCAACAGTGTAGCCCGCATCGGCAACTGCATTTAATATTTGCCTATTTAAATTAAATTCTTCGAACGATTTTGCCATAGCGTACAAAGATAGCATTTTTGTAAGGATGGTTAATTGTTTAACTGATCGAAGTGGTCAATCGGTGTATGCATTTTCAATTAAACAATTTTACAATTAAACAATTAACCCAATTTACTACCTTTACCAGCATGAATACGTATCTGATAAAAGGCGCAACTTTAGTTAACGAAGGACAGCAATTTATAGCTGATGTTTTAATAAAAAATGGATTAATTGAGAAAATTGGTCAGAATTTATCAGCTCCAGAAGCACAAGAAATTAACGCTGATGGACTTTACCTTTTACCAGGAATGATAGACGACCAAGTTCATTTTCGTGAGCCAGGTTTAACGCACAAAGCAGATATTTTTACGGAAAGTATGGCAGCCGTAGCAGGCGGAATTACTTCTTTTATGGAGATGCCGAACACTGTTCCAAATACATTAACGCAAGAATTACTAGCAGATAAATATGATATAGCTGCACAAACATCGTTAGCTAATTATTCATTTTACATGGGCGCTAGTAATGATAACATAGAAGAAGTATTAAAAACTGATGCTAAAAATGTGTGTGGAATTAAGGTTTTCATGGGTTCATCAACTGGCAATATGCTAGTTGATAATGAACAGACTTTAGAAAACATTTTCAGCAAAGCGCCCATATTAGTCGCCACTCATTGCGAAGATGAAGCAACAATTCGTGAAAACTTAGCCATTTTTAAAGCGAAATACGGTGAAGATTTGACAATAGAAATGCATCCTTTAATTCGCAGTGCGGAAGCTTGTTATAAATCTTCTTCCTTAGCGGTTGAGTTAGCTAAACGTTACCAAACCCGCTTACACATTTTACATATTTCTACTGCAAAAGAAATTGCATTATTTGATAACTCCATTCCCTTAAAGGATAAAAAAATTACTGCCGAAGCCTGTGTACATCATCTTTGGTTTAATGATCAAGATTACGCCACAAAAGGGAATTTCATCAAATGGAATCCTGCTGTAAAAACCGCAGCCGATCAGGCTGGAATTTTACGAGGTGTTTTAAATGATAACATTGATGTCATTGCTACTGATCATGCACCACATACGTTAGCAGAAAAACAACAGCCTTATTCGCAAGCACCTTCTGGCGGGCCATTAGTACAACATGCTTTACCAGCATTATTAGAAATGCATTTGCAAGGGAAAATCTCTCTAGAAAAGATTGCAGAAAAGACTGCACATAACTTGGCAATTTGTTTTGATATCGAAAAACGTGGCTTTATTCGTGAGGGTTATTGGGCAGATTTAGTTTTAGTAAACTTAAACGATCCGTTTAAAGTAACGCCATTAAACATTTTTTACAAATGTGGTTGGTCGCCATTTGATGGAGAAACTTTTCAAGCTAGTATTACGCATACATTTGTATCAGGCAATTTGGCTTATCAACATGGCAAATTTGTAACAAGCGAAATTGGAAAGAGATTGAGTTTTACTCGCTAGTTTATGCAAACTATTATCCCTCGTAAACTCCTGATAAAATCAGCCATAATCTTTGGCATTGCCTTACTTATATTTCTTTTTGGATTATTTCCTCAATTAGTGCTTACTATTTATTCAAAAGGTGTATACCCTATCATTTCTTCAGTTTTAAGATGGGTTTCTTCTATTTTTCCTTTTGCTTTAGGTGATATTCTATACGGACTATTGATTATTTTCGCTCTAATACAGCTCTTTTTATTCTTTAAAAGAAGAAAATCACTAACTAGAGCACATCGATTAATCATTCCCTTAAAACTGTTTAATCTAATCTTGATTTTATACATCGCTTTTAAACTACTTTGGGGCTTAAATTATTCTCGACCAAGTATTACCCAACAATTAACAATTAGTGATGAAAAATATAGCGTTAAAGAATTAGTGCTTTTAGGCAATTACTTTATCGACAAATTAAACACACTTCAACCACAACTATCACCTAAACTCAGTTATGATATTAATCAACTTCGTGAAAAAGCAGTTGTAGAATATCATAATATGGAAAAGAAAAATCCATTTTTCAAGTATAATGCACCTTCTGTAAAACCAGTATTAAACGATTGGATGGTTAGTAAAATAGGTATTGAAGGTTATTACAATCCATTAAGTGGCGAAGCGAATGTAAATATGAAACTACCAGCTTGGGTGTTGCCTTTTGTGGCTTGTCACGAAATCTCTCACCAAATGGGAGTTGCCCGCGAAGATGAAGCCAATTTAGTAGCTTATTTGGTGGGTATAAATAGTAGTGATATCAACTTCCAATATTCCGTAAATTATAATATGTTGCGTTATATTTTATTCGAAATTAGAATAAAATCACCTGAAGATTACCTTAAAATGCGAGACAAAATAGCTCCAGAGGTTTTAGCAAATTTCAAAGCAGAAAATGAATTCTGGGCAAAATACAATGGGCAAATGTCGAATTATATGGGTGTAGCTTTCGATAAATTTTTAAAGCTTAACAATCAAAAAAGAGGAATTAAAAGCTACCAAAATATTGTGATTTGGTTATGGAATATACACAGAAAAGAGTTATAAGTTGCAGGTTATGTGTTATCAGCCTGGATGCATCCAAACCAGTAACCTGTAACTCAAAACCTATAACACATACTATCCATGTATTGCTTCTTTATTGCCAAAACTCATAATTAACTCTCCTTCAAAAGCCAACCATTCCTTCCAACGTTTATCTACATCAACATCCACGGTATATTTACGTGCAAAGTTTAAGAAAGTAGTATAATGTCCTGCTTCAGAAACCATTAAATCATGATAAAATTTAGCTAATTCCTTATCTTGGATATTTTGAGATAATACTCGGAAACGTTCACAGCTTCTCGCTTCAATCATCGCTGCAAACAATAATCTCTCTATAAAACTATTGTTTCTTGAACCATCCTTTTTACAGAATTTCATTAATTGACCAACATAATCGTCCTTTCTACCACGGCCTAAGGTATATCCTCTTTTTTTAATGATATCTACCACTTGCTGAAAATGTTGCATTTCTTCCAAGGCAATAATTGTTAACTCCGACACCAAGTCAATATGCTCGCAATTATCTGCAATCAAATTAATTGCATTAGTAGCTGCCTTTTGCTCGCACCAAGCATGGTCGGTTAAAATTTCCTCTAAATTAGATTCTGCAATATTCGCCCAACGTGGGTCAGTCAATAATTTAAGTCCTAGCATGTTTCAAAATTACTAAATTAGTCCGAAAGCTAGGATGTCGGAATTTCCTACTTTTTACATCTTTTGGACTTTAACCTTACAACATTATTGTAAATTTGCGCTGTTATGGCAAAAATATCCATCAACCTGGCAACGGGCTCATTACAACAAGAAGAAATTATAGTCGGTATAGATTTAGGCACCACTAATAGTTTGGTTGCTTTTATCAATCCAGAGAAAAACCCACAGGTAATTAACGATACTGGAAAAGGCCTTTTAGTGCCCTCTATTGTGCATTTTAATGAGCATGGTGATGCAGAAGTTGGTAATGAAGCTAAAGCATTTTTAACTTCAGATCCTGCTAATACTATATTTTCTGTAAAACGATTATTAGGTCGTTCGTACAAAGATGTAGCCAACCACAAAGACATTTTTAGCTATAAAATTATTGATGATGATACTGATGCTTTAGTGAAAATTAAAGCTGGAAATAAATTTTATACTCCTATTGAGCTTTCCGCAGAAATCTTAAAAGAATTAAAAACAAGAGCAGAACACGCCTTAAAAACCCCAGTAAATAGAGCCGTAATTACTGTTCCAGCTTATTTTAACGATAGTCAAAGACAAGCAACTCGTGTCGCTGGCAAATTAGCTGGTTTAGATGTTTTGCGAATTGTGAATGAACCAACGGCAGCAAGTTTAGCATACGGTTTAGGCCTTGATCCTACTCAGCAAAAAACAATTGCAGTGTACGATTTAGGCGGCGGGACTTTCGATGTTTCTATTCTTCAAATCCAAAATGGAATTTTTGAGGTTTTAGCAACCAATGGTAATACTTTTTTAGGTGGAGATGATTTTGACAGAGCCATTTTAAAGTATTGGATAGAGAAAAACAATTTAGATTTTGCTACGGTTGCTCAAGATAATATCTTAATGCAAACCTTACGTTTACAAGCCGAAGCTGCTAAAAAAGCATTATCAACACAAAATTTATACAATGAACAATTAGGTGAAATTTGGTGCACGTTAGATAAACAAACATTCGAAAAACTAATTGCAGATAAAGTTGCTGAAACTTTAACCTGTTGTAAACAAGCCTTAACTGATGCGAATTTAAACATCGCCGAAATTGATGAAGTAGTTTTAGTGGGTGGCTCAACGCGTACACCTTATGTAAAACAAGCGGTAAGCGATTTCTTTAATCGCCAACCACACGATCAAATTAATCCTGATGAGGTAGTTGCTTTAGGTGCTGCCATTCAAGCAGATATTTTAGCTGGAAATCGCTCAGATATTTTATTATTAGATGTTACTCCACTTTCATTAGGTATCGAAACCATGGGTGGTCTAATGGACGTAATTATTGCTCGTAACAGTAAAGTGCCTACAAAAGCTGGCCGCCAATACACTACATCAATTGATGGACAAGTAAATATGAAAATCTCTGTTTATCAAGGTGAACGAGATTTGGTAAAAGAAAATCGCAAACTAGCCGAGTTCGATTTAAAAGGAATTCCTGCTATGCCTGCAGGTTTGCCAAAGGTTGATATTAATTTCTTACTTAATGCAGATGGTATTTTAACTGTTCAAGCTATAGAGTTACGCTCTGGCGTAAAACAAGAAATAGATATTATTCCTAGTTATGGTTTAAGTGACGATACCGTAGAAAAAATGTTAATTGATAGCATTGAAAATGCCAAAAGCGATGTAGAACAGCGTATGCTTATTGAAGCTAAAAGTGAAGGCGAACAATTAGTGTACACCGCAGAGAGATTTATTAAGAAGAACGGCAACATCTTAAACGAGCAAGAGCTAACCTTAACTATAGTGCTTATTGCCGAACTTAAAGATGCTTTAGATAGTGGTGAAAAAGATCGCATTTTAAAGAAAGCCGACGAACTGAACGAATTTACTCGTCCTTTTGCAGAGCGATTAATGGATATGGCAGTTGGTCAAGCAATGAAAGGCAAAAGAGTTGATGAAGAATAATTAACTTAATTTCCAATGATTAACTGCATAAGAGCAACCTCTGAAAATAAAGACTTCCAAAAATTGGTGGCCGAACTTGATGCTGATTTAAAAATTAGAGACGGCGAAGATCATTCATTTTATGCTCAGTTTAATAAAATAGACGCTATTAAATATGCAGTTGTCGCATATGAAAATGGAATTGCTGTAGGTTGTGGAGCAATTAAAGCTCATACACCAGGCACAATGGAAGTGAAACGAATGTTTGTATCCCCTACCAAACGTGGATTAGGAATAGCGTCAACAATCTTAAATGAACTAGAGATTTGGGCGAAAGAACTTCAGATTAAAAAATGTGTGCTCGAAACTGGCAATAAGCAACCTGAAGCCATTGCACTTTATCTAAAAAGTGGATATCAAATTACACCAAACTACGGACAATATGAAGGTGTAGAGAATAGTGTATGTTTTGAAAAAGTACTAGCTTAAATTTGTTTGATAATTTTTTAAGCTTACCCGTCATTCCCGCAAAAGCCGGAATCGTAAAGCGACAAAAAGGCTTTATCATCACATTAAGATTCCCAATCAAGTTGGGAATGACGCTTGTATCAGTCTGAGCGTAGCCGAAAACTTCTTACGAGTGTTATAGATTTTTAAACACCTTTTAAGAAAATCTAAATAGATTTTCCTATCTTCATTTTATGAAAAGATTAACGATTCTACTATTGTTAATCATCCCTTTTCTATTTTGCACTTCTTGGGGCTTTTTTGCCCACCGAAGAATTAATCAGCTAGCGGTATTTACTTTGCCAGCAGATATGATTAGTTTCTACAAAACTGGCTATAAATATATTACCGAACATGCTGTAGATCCAGATAAGCGTAGATATATTGATACACTTGAAGCTCCTCGACATTATTTAGATGTAGAAAACTATGAGGAAAACATAGATAGCATTCCTGAGAAATTTAACGATGCCTTAGCCAAATATGGGCAAAAGAAGCTGAATGAAAATGGCATTGTGCCTTGGCAAATTCAACGAACCTATTATAGTTTAGTTAAAGCATTTAAAACTCATGATTCGCTAAGAATTTTAAAGTATTCCGCCGAATTAGGGCATTACATTGGCGATGCTCATGTTCCTTTACATACCACTAATAATCATAATGGGCAATTAACCAATCAGGTAGGAATACACGCTTTTTGGGAAAGCAGATTACCAGAATTATTTGCTGGCGGATATAATTTTGTGGTTGGTAAAGCCTATTATATTGACGACCCCTTAAAAACTGCTTGGGGAATTGTAAAGCATTCACATAGTTTATTGGATAGCGTTTTACTTTTTGAAGCAGAACTTAATAAAACGTTTCCATCTGATCAGAAATATAGTTTCTCAGAGCGAAGTAATGCTGTTACTAAACAATATTCACCTGCGTACTCAAAAGCTTACCAAGATAAAATGAATGGCATGGTAGAAAAACAAATGCGTTCTGCAATTTTAACGATTGGTTCCTTTTGGTTCTCTGCATGGGTAGATGCTGGTCAACCCGAACTTAAAAATCTAATAAAAATAGAACTAAGTCCAGAGGAAAGAAAAGCCACAGAGCTGGAAGAAAAGAAATATAAAGAAGGCAAAATTATTGGCAGAGAAAATTAAAATTCCCCTTTCCTATAGCTATTGTATAGACACATAATTATAAAGCTTTGAATTGTATGTCATGCCCAACTTGATTGGGTATCGTAATTCGATAAAAGGCTAATATGTCTTGTTTGTACTTTACGATTCCCTCCAGATAGCTATCGGAATTCTCGGAAATGATAGGAAAAAATTATTATTTCTCTTCAGTTATTCCTTCTTCAATAATCTCTTCAATCTTTTTCTTGCTGAACAAAGATTTCAAAGCACCGTAGACAACTGGCAAAAACGTGCCAATTGCAATAATTAATACCAAGATTTCAAAATTTTTCTCTACAAATGGGATTTTACCTAATAAGTAACCTGCAAATAACAAACTACTTATCCAAGCTATACCACCTATAACATTATAATAAGTAAACTTACCAAAAGACATTCTAGCAGCCCCTGCTACAAATGGCGCAATTGTTCTCACAATAGGTAGAAAACGACTAAAAACGATAGCTCTAGCACCATGTTTCTCAAAATATTCATGAGATTGATGGTAGTATTTCAATTTAAGGATTTTATTATTTTCTTTAAATACTTTAATACCAAAATATTTACCCAATTGGTAATTTACCGAATTTCCTAAAATGGCTGCAGCAATTAAAATCACTAACATAAACCAAATATTTAAACCAGTTCCATTACCTGCAACTAAAGCACCAACTGCAAATAGCATGGAATCTCCTGGTAAAAATGGCGTAACCACAAATCCAGTTTCCGCGAAAATAATGATGAATAATATAAGGTAAGTCCAGGTTTTATAATCCTGCATAATGACCTCTAAAGTTTCTTTTGTATTAGTAAGTAATCGTATAAGTAAGTCTAAGAATTCCAATTTTTATATTTTTTTCAAAAATAGGTATATGGTTTTGATAACCATGCGTAATTCCAAATTTTGATGTTAATTATAGGTAATTTTTTTATATTTAAGTTAGTATTTGAGTTTCCGCTAATCAAATGGTATATATTTTACCAGCTTAGAATCCTATCCGAGAGTACTTTAGCTCCATCTGACCCGGAAGAACTCTCACTTTTCATAATTTTAGTCTAACTCTGGCATTAAACAATAATGGCTCGGTCAAAAACCAAGCCATTGCTATAAAATTGTAAGTTTAAAGTTTAATTAATCACTAAAAACAAAACTTGTTTACTGATTAGTAACTATTATTAAGCATTACCGGCATCACTAACATTAAAACATCTTCATTTTCGTCGTTAGTTTGTGGTATTAATAAACCTGCTCTATTTGGTGTAGACAATTCTAAAGTAACTTCTTCGCCACTTAAATTACTTAGCATTTCGATTAAGAAACGGGCGTTAAAACCAATTTCTAAATCTTCGCCTTCGTATTGACAGCTTAAACGTTCGTGCGCTTCATTTGCAAAATCTAAATCTTCTGAAGAAATATTTAATTCACTTCCGTTAATTTTTAATCGCACTTGATGTGTAGTTTTATTTGCAAAAATTACTACCCTACGTAATGTATTTAAGAACAATGCTCTGTCAATTACCAATTTATTCGGATTATTAGCTGGAATTACCGCTTCATAATCTGGATAACGTTCATCAATTAAACGACAAACTAGATTGATATTTTCAAATTTAAAGAAAGCACTTGTTGCATTGTAATCTACCGAAACATTTACATCCGTACTTGGTAAAGCAGCTTTTAATAAAGTCAGTGCTTTTTTAGGTAAGATGAATGATGAAGCTTTATCAGCTTTGCTATCCGTTCTGCGGTAACGCACTAATTTATGCGCATCTGTTGCTACAAAAGTGATATGTTGAGGAGAAAGTTGGCAATACACACCTGTCATTGCTGGGCGTAACTCATCGTTACTTACTGCAAAAATGGTTTTGGTAATCGCTTCAATTAAAACTGAGGCAGGTAAATTTACCGATGAAGCGTTTTCTACTACTGGAATTTTAGGAAAATCATCTCCGTTTTCACCACTCAATTTATATTTTCCATCACCCGCACTAATCTCAATAGAGAATGAAGTATCATCAATATTGAAAGAAATTGGTTGATCTGGTAATGTTTTTAACGTATCTAATAATATTCTAGATGGAACGGCAACTTTACCTTCTTCTTTAGATTCTACAGCTAACGATGTGGTCATGCTCGTTTGCAAATCTGTAGCAGAAATAGTTAGATTTCCATCCTTAATTTCGAATAAGAAATTTTCTAATATTGGCAAAACAGTACTGCTGCTAGATGCGCCATTAACTGTTTGTAAATGTTTTAATAATGTTGATGTTGATACTATAAATCTCATAGTTGATTTTATCTGTTCTCAAAAATATAAAAATTACTTTGCATACTTATGCTTACGGTAATAATGTTGAAAAATTGCGAAACATATTAACAATAGTAGCGGAGCAACCGCATTAATTAGTTGCCATTTTGTTTTTTCGGTACGTATACGGGCTTTATCTAATAATCTTACCTTAATTTCTTTATTACGCAGGGCGATTAGATTATTATCATCTGTAAAATAATCTGCAATGTTTAACAATAGTGCTTTATTTCCGTAGTTCTGTTGTGAATATCGATCAAATCCTAACGGGAAAGGCGTATTTTCTGATTTACTTACCTGATTGTTAAAAATATCTCCATCACCTATTACAATCATTTTGGTGGGCCTACTTGTTGCAGGCACATCGTATTTTTCTGTAATTCCTTCTGGTACTGGTCGATTTAAAAACACAGATTTAAAACTACCTTCTAATAAAACTCCAGCACTTTTTGGGATACTGGTATATTCTTCTTGTGTTGGTTGTTGCGCTAATAATTGTAATGAAAGTAATTTAGGCGCATCATAAATTTTATTATTTGGTGATGTTTGAAGAATGATTTTCTTATTCACATTTGGAACGCCAATTGTATCTACGGTACTTGCAAATTCAGTCCTAATGCCATCAATATTTTTAACCACATTACTCGTTGTATCAGGCATTAAAATTGGAAAATATAACCACGGTGCGGTATCAATTTGTGTCTGTTGTCCAGCAGCACCCGTTGCATAAGGAATTAGAGCGCAATTAATATCTGTAATTAGATTGTAGTTAATTCGAGCACCATACTCAAAAAGCATGTCATCTAAATTCAACTGCTTGTTAACCGCCATGATTTGTGGTCGTTTTTGCAAACTATCTAACTCTGCACTCACTTGATCAATTGCCCAAACTACTCGTCCACCTTGCATTACAAAATAATTAATTTTGTATTTTTCTACTTCTGTCAATGCTTGCTGTGGTTTAGCAACAATTAAAACTTTCAAATTATCCAAACCTTCCTTTGTAATGAGCTTTAAATCTACTCTACCTACATAATATTGTTGAGACAAAGATGTAATCGCGTCGTACAAATAAAGATTTGAGGGTTCACCATGTCCTTCTGTAAAACCAATACGCGGATTGCTTTTGGTAATTAATCTTTTAATGGCCGATGTAAATGTGTACTCAAGATTCTGAATAGAGCTGGTGATATTTTCTTCATAATCTGTAGCTGCGCCGCCTGTTTTTTGCAACAAATTAACTGGCATTTGCTCTCCATCGCTTTCTATAAGCGCCATTGGGAAGATTATTTTCTGCGTAATCCCTGCATCATTTTTAATGTTAACTGCTAACGGTTTTATGCCGATTTGTAAATACCTATTTATGATGGTGTCTTGTTCATTTGCAGGTACATTTGCCAAAGGATCTTCAAAAACAATTTTCACATTGGCATTCGAATAGGCTTTATAATCGTTTAATAAATCCTTTGTCGCGTTGCGTAATCTCTTAAAAGCAGCAGGTATTTCTCCATCTAGAAAAACCGTAATGGTAATGTCTTTGGTCGTTTTTTGTAAATTTTCTTTCGTTTTTTGCGTTAGGGTATATCGTTTTTCTTTGGTGAAATCGAAACGAGTATAAAATTGCTGAGCAATGAAATTCAAAATGATCAGTATTACTATAAAAGATAAAAATTCAATCCATTTTCTTTTTGGATGATATGCTTTAGGCTTTGAACTTTCTACTTTAAGCTTTTTTTCTACCATTTCCTACCTCCAATAACAAGTTTAGTTAACCCCAAAAACACAAGCACAAAACTGATGAAATAGATTAAATCTCGTGTGTCCAAAACTCCTCGGCTAATAGATTGGTAATGTTCATTAATTCCTAAATTGATGAGTACTGTTTCTAAATAGTTTAGTTCGAACAATTTGCTAAGTGAATCAAATCCACTGAAAGCGAAAAAACATAAAAAAACAGCAATAGCAAATGCAATAACTTGATTTTTTGTAATGGATGATGTAAAAATTCCGATTGCAGTAAAAGCATTCCCCAGTAAAAATAAGCCTAAATAAGAACCTATTACGGCTCCAGAATCTACATTCCCTTTGGGTAAACCTAACTGATAAACGCTATAATAATAAACCAATGTTGGTAGTAGCGCAAAGAGCATTAAAACAATACAAGCTAAATATTTTGCTATGATAATTTGTAAATCACTTAATGGTCTGGTGGCTAAGAGTACATACGTTCCCTCTTTGCGTTCTTCGGCAAAAGAGCGCATGGTAATAGCAGGAATTAAAAACATAAATAAAAACGGAACTAAACTAAAAAATCCATTTAGTTCGGCGTAGCCATAATCTAATATGGATGTATCAGGAAAATACCATAAAAGTAAGGCACATGCCAACAAAAAAATACCAATGGTGATATAGGCCATTAGTGAATTTAAAAAACTGAATAATTCTCGTTTAAAAACTGCGTACATGCAAAGAGATTAATGAAGCCGAAGTTATGCAATATCTGCTAAAACAAAAAGGCTTCCCAATATTTCGAGAAGCCTTTAACTTAAAAATTTATTCTTTAAAAAGTAAAGCCTAAGCCGACAGAGAAAACTTTGTTTTTGAACTTAATATCAAGACCTTGTTGATCAGGAACTACGCTACTTAAGCCTAACCCATAACCAGCATGAATATTCACGCGATTAAGTTGGTAACCACCTAAAAAGTTTATTCCGAAATCGCTACGTTTAAAATCATCTTCACTAGAACCGATTTCAATATCTTCTTTTACGCCTCCTGATTTTGCATAAGCATCAACAGCAAATGCATAATACGGACCTGCGCCAAAAAAAACTTTACCACTTCCAGCTTTAAAATTTGCTAATAGATTTACGGGAACTTCAATGTACATAGAGCTTATAGTGCCGCTTTCATCTGCACTCACAGCACCACCACTAAAATCAAAACCACCTCCATTTACTTTCATTCCTTTATTAATTAAAGTTAGTCCAGGCTGAACAGAAAATATAGTTGAGATTGGAATATCTGCTGTTCCACCTACATAAAATGATGTTCTCGAATCGAAACTTGCCGATACCCCCATTGTAGACAAAGTCATGCTTGAGAAAGTGATACCAGCTTTTACACCGAATTTAACTGGAGTTTGAGCCAAAACTGCTGTACTTAAGCCAGCAATTAAGATTAAGGATAGTACTAGTTTTTTCATGTTTTCTTGTTTGTTTATCTATTACAAAACTATAAATTTAGTAGCAATAAAAAAGCCCCAACAAAAAATATTTGCTGGAGCATTTTACCATATATAACCACTTACGACCCAAAAGCATAAGCAGCACGTAGTCCTACAAAGCCAAATGAATTGCCATCTTTTGACCAGTTTTCATAACGCAAACCAAGATCTAAACTAGACTTATCTGTTATGGAAAAAGAAGTACCTAAACTTGGGGTAATGGCAAAAAAACCTCTTCCACCTTCTCTCTGTATAGTTGCTCCAACTTCACCAGCACCATAAAAATTACCTGCGAAATAATATTTTCCGCCAACCTTTAAAGAAGTAAACCCAATGTTTCCCTGATTGCCTTTTGACGTAGAAAAAAGTGATAAATAACCTATAGAACCTGTTAAATTAACAGATTTAGCAACTGGATGTTCGTAATATACTGAACCGCCTGCCAACATTAGGTTTTTGCTTCCGTTATCTGTAGGCAAGCCAATGTCTGCGCCAATACTTAATTTTCTAACAGCTCCCCCTTTCTGTGCATTTACGGCTGTACTTAAGCCAGCAATTAAGGTTAAGGATAGCACTAGTTTTTTCATGTTTCTTGTTTGTTTATCTATTACAAAACTGTAAATTTAGTAGCAATAAAAAAGCTCCAGCAAAAATATTTACTGGAGCTTTTCATTATAATTGGTTGCTTATAAACCAAATGCAAATGCTGCACGAATACCAATAAAGCCAGAAGAAGCTTTTGACCAGTTTTCATAACGTACACCAAGATCTAAACTAGATTTTTCTGCAACTGAAAAAGATGCACCTAAAGTTGGTGCATAAGCAAATGAAGTACCAATGCCATCTTCAGTGCTAATTGCAGCACCTGCTTCCGCAGCAGCATAAAAGTTGCCGCCAAAATAATATTTAGCACCAGCCTTTAATGGAATAAATCCGTAGCTAGTTTTTGCTCCGAATGCTTTTAAAACATCTTTTGCATCGCCAGTAATCATATCAGCAATGTAACCAGCTGATAGCGTAAAATTTAATGATTTTGCGATTGGCTGTTCAAATTGTAATGAACCCCCAACTAATAATTCGTTAGATCCTTCAGTTGGAATACCGAATTCAGCACCAATACTTAATTTTCTAACAGCACCTTCTGTTTGTGCTGACGCTGCAAAGCCTAAACCTGCAACAAGGGCTAATGATAATAGTAATTTTTTCATTGTGTTTTTTTGTAATTTATGTTTGTATTAATTGTGCGATTAGATACAATAACTAAGCCAGTAGTTACAAAGAATTGTCAGATTTTTGACAACTTATAAGAATAATTAGCTAATGGCATGACTTTCAATTGGTTAATTTTCTGAAGACTTCTTCTAAGGAATTGGTTTTATTTTGCGCTTTAAGTTCTTCTATAGTAGCATCTGCGACAATTTTTCCCTTATTGATGATAATTACCTCATCGCAAATTGCCTCAACTTCTTGCATAATATGTGTAGAAAGGATAACTGTTTTATTCTTTCCCAAGTTTTTAATTAATGTCCTGATATCTGCCAGTTGATTTGGGTCTAAACCAGAAGTTGGTTCATCTAGTATTAACACTTGGGGGTTATGAATAATTGTTTGTGCCAAACCGACACGTTGTTTATATCCTTTAGAAAGCATATTGATTTTTTTATGCTGTTCTGGCACTAATCCAACTTGTTTAATCACATCCTCTACCCTATGTTCTAAATTTTCTAGTTGATAGGTTTGCCCTACAAAACTTAAAAATTCACGAATGTACATATCCGTATATAATGGCGTATTTTCTGGCAAATAGCCTATTTGCTTTTTTATGGCTATTGCATCTGTCAAAATATCCTTATTGCAAATTTCAATGCTACCAGCAGTAGCTGCCAAATAGCCAGTTAGCATTTTCATAGTTGTAGATTTACCGGCGCCATTTGGCCCTAAAAAACCTAAAATCTTACCAGGTATCGCTTCAAAGCTAATACTGTCAACTGCCTTTGTGAACCGAAGTGTTTAGATAGGTCTTTTACTTTAATGCTCATTTTACTTCATTGTTAAGTTTGCAAACTTAGGCTTTTTGTCGTTTCTATAATTATCAAATTGTGTACCTGCCAATGCCAATTCATCTGTCGATAAAATATCAGCACCATTTGCTAACAATTGTTCGTATACTTTTTGATTAGGATTAGCAATAGCGCTTTTATCTAAGTTACCCATTGTACCTAAAATACAGGTAATCCCTTTGCTATGTAAATATTCATATACGGCTTTATCTGGTGCTGATACCCCTACAAAAGCAACAATCCTATTATTTGGCACGCCCATTTCATTTAAACGCTCTATATCTGCAATGCTTCTGGCAGAAGCCGATATCATTAAATCTGGCGCCAGTTGATGTACTTCCGCAGCTTGATTAGCATTATAAGTAATTACAATGGAGTTAGTTTCTGATTTTGTTCTGCGTACAGCAGCTATAATTTTAGCATAAGGTACACCACGTTTAATATCGATAGTAAAAATCACCTTGTTTTTCCCCCAAGTTAACACTTCATCCAAAGTTGGGATTTTAAAAGAAGTTATTTTTCCATCATCATCTTTTAAGTTAAATTTCTGCAATTCTGCATAAGTGTAGCTTCCAATCAACCCTGTTCCAGTACTTGTTCTGTCCAGTTTATCATCATGCATAATTACAAGAGCAGAATCCTTACTTAAAGCTACATCAAACTCTATAATTACGGGCTGATACGTATTTGCATTTTCGAAAGTTTCAATAGCATTTTCTGGAAAACCCGGCATTGGTCCGCCACGATGCGCACTAATTAAAGGGAATCCCGTTGTTTTACGGTTTAGGAAATTAGTAAAATCATCCGCAGAGCGAAAAGAGATATAATTGTGCTTTGTTGGCGATATGCATGATAAGCATACCATAAAAACAGCGACAACAAGTAGATTGATTTTTTTCATACTCCAAAAGTAAATTAAAGTTACAAGGTAGAAATATTTTGAGCTTGAAATGTTACATTATCAAACTGTTATTTAGTTATTAATTACAAAACCATCCTTTCATTTTATCTCGCTTTTTACACTGTTTACCGTCCGTATAGGCTCGGTATACCGTCGGTTCACCGTCGAAATAGGCTTTTCGACGGTGAACCGACACAGGATTGACGGAGAAGCGACGGTGAAAACATCATTTTTTCCTCATGCTGTTTGAGATGCCCAGCGGAACATATCGAACAGCCATAGACATAACAGTTATAACGAGAAGGTTATCACCAATAAGGGGAAAACTGTTACTAATTTTACCCTATAAAATTTCAAAAACAAAACTTAATTAATTGCGTAAAATAATTTTATTAGAAAACAATCTACTGTAAATCAATTAATAAGCCGATTAATTTAAAATATCAATCAAATTTAAAATCATTATAATGCTTGGCTGAGCTATTGTTTCTTATGTAAGAATTATAAACCAATTTAATTACATAAAACATATGAAAAAACCACCATCTTCATTTACATTAATTCAAAATTTTCCAAAAAAAACAACGCTGATTTGCTTATTAAGTATTTTCTTTGCTTTTTTAATTTCATGCAGAAAGGATGAGAATACAACGAAGGATTTAGAGCGCATCTCTAATCGCCTAGAATTCTCCTCTTTACAGTTTAAAGAAATCTATACAAATTTACGAAGCTTATCAAAGTCTCAAATTTTAACCAAAAGTGACAAGAATTTTAAATCTTTATTGGAGTTTGAAAATCACGAAAATTCATTAGAAAATAATAAAATAATAGAAAGTTATATTGAAAGTATACCTAATGAACTTGCCAATCTTAAGAAATCATTAAAATTCATTAAAAAACCTCTTATAGATTCTAACAAATTATATACTATTGTACTAACAAAGTTAATAGACGATAATGCATTAAAAAGTTTGATAAATGAACAAGGTGAAATTCAAATAGATAATATAATTTATAAAATAACACCATTAGGCACTATTTTTACAGAAATCAATAACGTAGAAAATCTTAAAAAAACTTATTTAGAATTAGCAAAGCAAAATAACCTTACAAAATACTTAACAAATTCAAAAGACAAATTAGAGTTTTCAAATCTAATAGCTACTACAGCACAAAAAAAAGATATACAAAGTTTAACAAGCGGAGTATACTATTTAGAAACTTTTGATAACAATACAAATTATCTTTTACAAGCACCCGAAGATCCAACTGAAGGTGGAGGTGGAGGTGGTTGGGATGGTGGACCTATTATAAACACAGACCCATATGGAGATATGAAAACTGTTGATAAGGATTTTAGAGATGGCGCCGGTGGCATATGGGATACATTTTTTACAAATTCAACAGAGTATTATTATTTTAACGATGATAATAGAATATCGGTTTTATTTTATAATCGAAATTATGGTTTTGTGCAAACTCTTGGTTTAAAAGTAAAATTACAAAATCAAGGTTGGTTTTGGTGGAATAAAACAAATGCCACTGAGATTAGAGCTGGTTGGGATCGTATTGTTTATAAGCAAACTCATACAATTCCGCAAATTAGTTTACCCTCAAGCGAAATACAATCATTACCAAATCCTTATTTTGTAAATCCATACCAAGCACCATCAAATGGATGGTGGACAACCGCATCTTATTCATCACTTTATAGTTGGCATTTTGCGAATGATAACAATGAGTTATTAGCCATTGTGTTACCATCCTATTTAACTCCAACAAGCAGTAACATTACTTTGTCATCAAGTCAATTAAAATCATATGTAATAGACTCATGGAATAAATTAAAATCGGCATTAGTTAAATCGGTTCCAATGTCTGCCTCAGGTGACCCATATAACTTCAAGTTCCCTATACATGATATTAAAGATGGGGTTACAAGATTATTCTCTATAAACGACATGGAAAAGTTGCCAAAAACTGTAAATTCAGCCCCTACTACTTACCAGCAGATTAGTTTTGGAGATAAAATAAGAAATTATATTGGACCCTATGAGAAAATAGAATATAATACAGACATCGTTGATATTCCTTTAGATTTTTCAACAGCGACAATTAGTCTAAGTCAAAACCCTAACAGCCCATTGTCTGTAAAAAACACATTGAATTCTTTGGGCATTAGTAATTGGGATGATGGATTTGATGTTGAAGCTGCAGATGTATATGGTACTGTTAAATATAATGGTAGATGGCTAGGAATAAGAATTAAAGTAACAAAATAAAATATATGAAAAACAAGATAAAGTTAGTGATTGCTATACTATTTTTTACAAATACATTATATGCGCAGAATGATAATAGTCAAGAAAAAACAAAACAAGAAAAGGGCTATTTTAACATTACTGAACTTGGTTATTACGCAGGTAACAGCAATATTAGAAGAGCAAATGATGGTACAAGTTCTAGTGTAGATATTAAAAGTTTGAGAACCATTAATGGTTTATTCCTTACTCAAAAATTTAGTTTAGGTATAGGAATTGGTGTTGATGGCGTGAAAATAAAAGATTACGGTTTCTTCAACACTGTGAATGCATTTGCTGATGTGAGATATTATTTAAAAGATGATGAGGATGGCTACTTTTTCTATATGGATTTAGGCAGTGCTATAAAAATTTCGAGCGATACACAAAAGGGGTTGCTATTGAATTTAGGTGTAGGGCATAAATTTATGTTAAGCGATAACTTTATTATTGTGCCAAGCATTGGATATAATCAGCAAGATTTTAAAGTAACCTCAACTAAATACAGTAACGAAACGCTTGCTTTAAAAATTGGGATGTTATTTTAAAACGTTTACTTAAAACTATTCATAAATAGCCACTAAATTTCAGTGGCTATTTCTATTTACAAAAACCTCATTTTCATCACACATACCTTTAAGCCTTTTTCTTATATTTGCCTCACTATGGCTAAAACAAACGACGAACAATTTAAAAATGTAATATCACACGCTAAAGAATACGGTTTTGTATTTCAAAGCAGCGAAATATATGACGGTTTAAGTGCCGTTTATGATTATGGACAATTAGGTGCAGAACTAAAAAACAACCTAAAAACCTATTGGTGGAAAGCTATGGTGCAAATGCATGAAAACATTGTAGGAATTGATTCTGCAATATTTATGCACCCTAAAGTATGGAAAGCAAGTGGTCATGTGGATGGTTTTAACGATCCGATGATTGACAATAAAGATTCGAAAAAACGTTATCGTGCTGATCAATTATTAGAAGATAAAATTGCTCGTTACGAAAAAGATGGCAAAACCGAAAAAGCGGCAAAATTGCAAGCTGACATGGATGCTGCTTTAACGGCAGAGGATTTACCTCGCTTAAAAGTACTAATTGAAGAACACGAAATTGCTTGTCCGGTTAGTGGCACAAAAAATTGGACTGATGTTCGTCAGTTTAACTTAATGTTTAGCACTCAGTTTGGTGCAATGGCAGAAGGAAGTGATGAAGTTTATCTTCGTCCAGAAACAGCTCAAGGTATTTTTGTAAATTTTTTAAATGTGCAAAAATCTGGAAGAATGAAAATTCCTTTCGGGATTGCACAAATTGGTAAAGCATTTAGAAACGAAGTAATTGCCCGTCAGTTTATCATGCGTATGCGTGAGTTTGAGCAAATGGAAATGCAATTCTTTGTTCGCCCAGGCGAGGATAAAAAATGGTTTGCTTACTGGAAAGAAGCTCGTTTAAAATGGCACAAAGCTTTAGGAACTCCGGCAGAAAAATACCGTTTCCACGATCACGTTAAACTAGCGCACTACGCTAATGCAGCTACAGATATCGAGTTCGAATACCCATTCGGATTTAAAGAAGTAGAAGGAATTCACAGTAGAACTGACTTCGATTTAACGCAACACCAAGAGTTTTCTGGCAAGAAAATGCAATATTTTGATAACGATTTAAACGAAGAAGGAAAACCTTATGGTAATTACGTTCCTTACGTTATCGAAACTTCTATTGGTTTAGATCGCATGTTTCTATTAACGATGATCAATGCTTTTGAGGAAGAAGATTTAAGCACTCCAGAAAGACAAGATAGCAGAACGTTACTCCGTTTACATCCTGCTTTGGCACCGATTAAAGTGGCTATTTTTCCGCTAACCAAAAAAGATGGTTTACCAGAAAAAGCTCGTGAAATTATGGATCATTTGAAATTCGATTTCAACTGTGTGTATGAAGAAAAAGATGCAATCGGAAAACGCTATCGCCGTATGGATGCTATTGGAACTCCTTTCTGTGTAACAGTAGATCACCAAACTTTAGAAGATAATACAGTGACCATTCGTCATCGTGATACCATGGAGCAGCAACGAATTGAAATAAAAGAATTGCACACCATTATTGAGGGTAAAGTAAGCTGGAGAACTTTGTTAGCTCAGTAAATTATAGAAATAAAATAGCCGCTAGCAAAAAACTAGCGGCTTTTTTTTATAAAATATCATCAAGTGCATCATCAGTTCTTGCAATAACCGCCTTATCTCCATTTACAACAATAGGACGTTGTATTAAAATTGGATTTTCATGCATAGCGATAATCCATTCTTCATCTGTTAACTCTTTTCCTTTAAATTTTTCTAGGTAAACCTTTTCAGTTGTTCTGATTAAATCATGTGGACTACAACTTAATTTATTGAGTAGTATTTTCAACTCTTCCACGCTAGGCACATCTTCCAAATAGTTAATAATTTGAAATTCTTCATCGCCCTGTGTTAGTGTTTTTAAAGCCGTACGACTTTTACTGCAGCTACTATTATGATAAATTGTCAGCATATTTTAGTTTTTCCCGTACCAATCATGATGGTCTACTCTGGTAATTTCAGGTTTCCCAATGGCAGTTAAAATTCTTCTAGCACCTACTAATGTGGTTGATTGGCCTTGATCATAATTAGCAGCAGTGGGCACTAAACTATTAATTTTAACCATACCTGCACTCTGAATAAACTCTCCATTACCCATGTAAATTGCAGTATGCGTAACTCTTCCGCCGTTTATTCCTCTACGCTTAGCGGCAGAAAAAAACAACAGGTCGCCAGACTTTAAATTCGCCAAACATTTAGTTACACTAACCGTATCGTTTTCTAAAACATCAATCGCATCACCAACCAACGCCTGTTGCGAAGCATCACGTGGAATAATAATTCCATTTAAAAAATAAGCCGTTTTAGTAAAGCCACTACAATCTACTCCTTTAATAGAAGTGCCACCCCACAAATAAGGCACACCCAATAAAGTTTGTGCAGTGGCAAGAATAGCAGTAGCATTTGGATTCGGTCTTTTTAGCCATTGTTTATAAACTCCAGCTTGTTCTTTTTGTATAAAAGCAATTCGCTTATCAGGAAAACTCACTTTATAAAAACCATTGTCCTCACCTAAAACTTGTAATATATTTCCATTTACCAGATCAGAAACTCGAGTAGAATTTACATCAGCTTTGCTAAATGCATGACCATAATCAGCAGTAAAAACAACTTTATCAGCTTTTTGCCAATCTTTAAAAGTTTGTTCGTTCATTACAGCAAGTGCACCACCATCTGTCCAGGCTAAATAACCATCAGGTGTTTTAACCAAATAAAATCCACCTTGTTTTTTTAATATCTCAACAGGTGTTCCTAACAACATTTGTGTCATTAGCTCTGCCCCATGTTGCGGATTGCTCCTGTTATTTCCCACAGAAATATTTGCGACACCATATACTAAGCCATTTAATGATTTAGCTGGCAATAAAGCCGACGTAAACTTTACGTTTTGCATTGTAGGCTTCATTTTTTCAAATTCAAGCAAAGCCGCTTCCGATGTGGTTTCTAATCGAACCGAGTCACCTCGCATCTGCAGGTTAAAATAAACAGAACGTTTATCTGGAGCGTATTTTTTTTGCACCTCAGCAGCAACAGTACGATACGCCAAAGTATCAGATTGAGCCTTAGCTCCAATTACACAAAAACTTAAAAATAAGCCTAAATATAAACCCTTCATTTGCCTAAAATTTTGAATAACGAAGTTACACTATCTATAAAATTTTAGTGTTTTATTTAAGTAATTTATCTTTTACAACCTTATTTTATCACTACTTCACAAATTCTATTCTCTATTTTTAGTTAAATTGCCAAACTTTTAGCAAAAAATGAAACCCATAAATAAAAGAGAACAATCCATTTATGTAGCGTTAGTTTATCGTTTTATAGTGTTATTACTATTATATACGCTCTGTAGACTTGGTTTTTATATTACTAATCGTTCACTTTTTAATCATATTCCTTTTGCCGATTTACTGTACATTTTTGCTGGTGGTATAAAGTTCGATATCGCCGCTTTACTTTATATCAACTCCTTATACATCGTATTACAGGCAGTTCCATTTCCTTTTAGGTATAGGAATGGCTACCAGCTTTTTTGTAAATGGTTATTTATTATCTCAAACAGCATCGGTTTCTTAGCCAACTTTGTAGACTTCGCTTACTATAAATACACCTTAAAACACACCACAGCCAGTGTCTTTTCACAATTTAGTAATGAACAAAACAAGTTAAAACTAGTCGTAGATTTCTTGGCGGATTATTGGTATTTACTTATCCTATTTATCATTTTCATTTATCTATTTATAAAACTATACCAAGTAATTCGCATACAAAGAGCACCTAAATTTACGTGGTACATTTACCTAACACACACTTTAGCTTTAGTATTAATAGCCGCTTTAAGTGTAATCGGCATGCGTGGAGGCTGGCGACATAGTACCCGACCAATTACCATGAGTAATGCTGGCGATTTTGTAAAATCTCCTAGCGACATGAGTTTGGTGTTGAATACGCCTTTCACCATCATGAAAACCTTAAAGGCAGCCAACCTAAAACCCATCAACTATTATAACCAACAACAGCTTGATAGCCTTTACAACCCCATTCATCAACCAGAAAATAAAGGCCCATTTAATAAACTAAACGTTGTCTTTTTAATTATTGAAAGCTTAGGAAAAGAACACATTGGTGCCTTAAACAAAGACTTGTTAAACGGAACATACAAAGGCTATACTCCTTTTATAGACAGCTTAGTAGCCAATAGTTTTACTTCTTCACATACTTACGCCAACGGGCGAAAATCTATAGACGCACTCCCATCCATCATTTCAGGCATTCCATCCATCCGTGAACCCTTTGTACTTTCATCTTATTCCAGTAATAAAACTACGAGTATTGCAAAATTACTGGGCGATGAAGGCTACGAAACTGCTTTCTTTCATGGCGCACCAAACGGTTCGATGGGTTTTTCGGCCTATACTAACCTTGCTGGAATTAAAAAATATTACGGTAAAACCGAATACAACAACGATGCAGATTTTGATGGTATATGGGGCATTTGGGATGAACCTTTTATGCAATACATGGCAAAAACTATCAACACATTTAAGCAACCATTTTTCTCTGCTTTCTTCTCTGTTTCTTCACATCACCCTTTTAAAGTACCCGAAAAATATATTGGTAAGTTTCCAAAAGGACCACTACCCGTACAAGAACCAATCGGCTATACCGATATGGCACTAAAAAAATTCTTTGCCACTGCCTCAAAAATGCCTTGGTATAAAAACACCTTGTTTGTATTGGTTGCAGATCATGCCACCGTATCTTACCTACCGGAATATCAAACTACACCAGGCTTTTTCTCTATTCCTATTTTATTTTACTACCCAGGTGGAGATTTAAAAGGAAAAACAGATAAATTGATACAACAAGCGGATATTATGCCTACCGTTTTAAATTATTTGAACTACAATAAACCCTATTTCGCTTTTGGTTTTGATGCATTTAGCGCTAAAAACAACAACTTTGTAGTGAATAATAACGATGGCAGTTTTAGCTTTTACCAAGGCGATTATCTTTTAATTAACGATGGTTTAAAATCTAACGCTTTATTTAATTTAAAAACCGACCGATTAACAAAAAACAACCTCGTTAATAAAGTACCAGAAGTTCAAAATACAATGGAAAAATACCTAAAGGCTTTTATACAGCAATACAATAACAGAATGATTAAAGACCAATTAACTGCAAAATAAACATGAGAAAAAGAGCATTAATGGTCATCGACTTCTTTTACCCACCATTCAAAAAATGGTTTACCCTACACACATTTAGGTACATGGCAGCTGGCGGTATAACCGCAGCAACAGGTATCATAGGTTATTTTTTAATCTATAATTACGTATTACACCAGCAAGATGTAACTGTTGGAACTTATTTAGTAACTGCACATATCGCAGCCCTAGCCATCGAATCTGTTTCTACATTTATTGTAGGTTTTACGCTGAATAAATATCTTGTATTTACACAATCAACCCTAAAAGGGCGTATTCAACTTTTTAGATATGCAACTGTAGTTGCAACAAACATTCTACTCAATTACGCCCTCATGAAAATCCTTGTCGAAGGATTTCTATTTTACCCCACCATCGCAAAAACGCTAATCACTATCATATTAGCCGTATTTAGCTATTTTTCGCAAAAGTATTTTTCATTTAGAGTAAAAAAGGAATAAACACTACTAGAAAAGCATGGCAAGTACAACTATCAAAACAAGTCCTACTTTTCACTTTACTTCGCTACGCTTCGTGTTCGTTTCAACCAGGCTTAAAGAACCTCTAAACAGAGCCATAAATAACATCCACCAATAATAAACCTAATATGTGCAAGTAGAAACTTAGCATCTACCATTTTGCAATTAGGAGATTGCTTCGTGCCTCGCAAAGACGACCGCCCTACATCCACTCCCAAACCACAACCTTTTCTAAGAACAGGGACTGGCCTTGTAGCATCCCGAAGGAGAAAGCATTCAAACTTCTGCATCAACATTCAAAAACCACAACACAAGACAGAAAGCAGTTTGATACTTCATCAAACCTTTTTCTGTAGCCCTTAAGTTTGGATCGCTTAATCCAAGTGATGATGCGCATCCTTGATCTTTTGTTTCTTTTCTATCAAGAGAAAAGAAAGAGCCCTAGCGGCGGCGAGCTAAAGACAAGCCAATTAAAAAATGACACTCATCATTTTAGCGTAAAAGGACATTCTTTTCTTGCATTCCTAAGGCAAACAAGCTAATTTAGCCATAATCAATACCATACACAATGAGTGATTTTAATAATCAGCAAGTAGCCCAACTCCCTAAACACTTAAGGCAGTTTATAGTAGAGCAACATTACGAAAAATACACACCAATAGATCAAGCGGTGTGGAGATATGTAATGCGCCAAAATTATAGCTATTTAAAGCATGTGGCATATTATCCGTACATCAAAGGCTTACAACGAGCTGGCTTAAGCATAGAATATATACCTGATTTACAAACCATGAACGATAACCTAGGCAAAATTGGCTGGGGGGCAGTTACTGTTGATGGATTTATTCCACCAGCAGCTTTTATGGAGTATCAAGCTTATAGAGTATTAGTTATCGCGGCAGACATTCGCCAAATTAACCATATAGAATACACACCAGCACCGGATATTATACATGAAAGTGCTGGTCATGCACCAATTATTGCTGACTCGGATTACAATAATTACTTAAGTTATTTTGGATCTATTGGTGCAAAAGCAATGTTTTCGAGCAAAGATTTTGAATTGTACGAAGCCATACGCAAGCTTTCTATTTTAAAAGAAGCGGTAAATGCAGATGAAGAAGAGATCGCTCTTGCCGAAAAAACATTGAGTCAAATTGCTGATAACATGGGCGAACCTTCTGAAATGGCTTTACTAGGTCGTTTACATTGGTGGACAGTTGAATATGGATTAATTGGAACACTAGAAAATCCTAAAATTTATGGTGCAGGTTTACTTTCATCTATTGGCGAAAGCGCAACCTGTATGAACCCAGATGTTAAAAAGATTTGGTACAATTTAGATACTATAAATTATCAATACGATATTACACAACAACAACCACAATTATTTGTAACACCAACCTTCCAAAATTTAATAGATGTTTTAGAAGCATTTGCAGATACCATGGCATTTAGACGTGGTGGAGCCGAAAGTATCTTAAAAGCAATAGAATGTAAAAACCCTGCAACAGCGGTTTATAGCTCTGGTTTGCAACTTACCGGCACATTTACAGATGTTGGTTTAAACAAAGCTGATGAATTGACTTTTATTAAAACTACAGGTCCATCTGCATTGGCTTTTAATGGCAAACAACTTCCAGGGCATGGAAAGGATTACCATAAAGATGGGTTTTCTTCGCCAGTTGGCAAATTAAGAGATGTAGCAAAACCTTTAGAAGAGCACAACTTAATAGAATTGGAATTAGCTGGAATATTTGAGGGAAAACAGGTTGAACTTACTTTTGAAAGTGGCATTAACGTAAGTGGTTTAGTTAAAGAAATTGTCATTAAGGAAAGTAAAGTCATTTTAATCGTTTTCGAAAACTGTACAGTTAAAGAAGACAATGGCAATATTCTATTTAAACCAGAATGGGGAACTTATGATATGGCTATAGGCGAGAAAATAGTTTCGGTATTTAATGGTGCAGCTGATAAAGACGCTTTTGAAGAAATTACTTTTGTAAGTAAAGAACAAACACATAAAGTAACATATGATGAGGCAACTCAACAATTGCATACTTTATATCAAAAAGTTCGTTTGGTAAGAGAAAACCAAAGTGGATACGAAGACCTAGTTTCTATTTTTAATGCATTGAAAACTGCTCATCGCACAGATTGGCTTTGTGCCTTAGAAATTTTAGAAATTGTACATCATAAACAATTGGATCCTGCATTTGAGAAAGAACTGCGTATCTATTTAGAAATGAAAGCCGCAGCAGAACCTGATCATGCAAAACTAATTAACGATGGCTTACATGTAATAGCTAATCCAGTAACACAACTAATAACTGAAGAAGATTAACTGTTATTATTAGTTTTACGTTTTTAGTAACGTAAATCTTATAACCAATAACTTTATAAATGAACGTAATAATAACAGGTGCAAGCAGTGGTATAGGTTTTGAAACTGCACTAGAATTTAGTTTAGATAGTAAGAATAAAGTAGTCTGCATAGCTCGTTCGGCTGATAAGCTGCGAAAACTGCATGAAATTGCAAAAGGCATTAATCCAGATTGCACCCTATTACCCGTTGCATTTGATTTAGTAAACGATGATTATGCTGCCTTAGTTCCTTTCATTAAAGAGCGCTTAGGTACAGTTGATATTTTAATTAATAATGCTGGTAGTTTAATCAATAAACTATTTACTGAAACTACCGAAGCAGATTTAGCAGAAATGCTAGAGCATAATGTAATGAGCCATTTTAAAATGATAAGCCATACATTGCCATTTATGCAAGGTGGAGGTCATATCGTAAATATTGGGAGCATGGGTGGTTTTCAAGGAAGTGTTAAATTTCCAGGACTAGCAGCCTATTCGGCCAGTAAAGCAGCTTTACATGCGTTAAGTGAATGTTTAGCTTTTGAATTGGCAGAAACTGGAATTAAAGTAAATTGTTTAGCATTGGGTTCAGCCCAAACTGAAATGTTAGAAGCAGCATTCCCAGGTTATGAAAGTCCTGTAATTGCTTTTGAAATGGGAAAATATGTGGCTGATTTTGCTCGCACTGGGCATAAGTTTTTTAATGGAAAAGTATTACCTGTCGCAGTAACTACCCCATAGCACTTTTTTTTGTTTGGCAATAGGTTTGAAGAGTAGTAATAAACAAATTCAAACTTTATGGAAAACAATATTACCACAACAGACAGCGGAAAAACTGCTGCAATTATTAGTTATTTTTCACTTATCGGATGGTTAATTGCTTATTTTGCTTTGCACAAAGACAAAAAAACTGAGCTTGGAAGTTATCAACTCAGACAAACTTTACTATTTTCAATTGTATCTATTATATTAGGATGGGGATTTAGTTTTGTAATAGGAATCTTAATCATAACCACTGGGATTTTAGCTTTAACCTACTTACTATATGTAGTTTATCTTGCACTTTTTGTAATATGGATTATCGGGTTAATTGGCGCTGTTAAAGGATTAAAAACACCAATGCCAATTATTGGAGAAAAAGCTCAAACAATGTTCTCATCTATTTAATTTTAACATTTATTATGAAAAGCCTATTTATTTAAATATAAGTAGGCTTTTTAGCAAGTAACGATTTCTACAATCATCAAGTTTTCAACACTTTACCTCATTTATATTTTTTTGTTATCTTTGGCAACCTGATATGAAGAAATTCTTAACTATCCTTTCTTTTATTTTGTTCTTTACCTTAACTAGTAAAGCTCAAGAAACAAAGTCGCTTCCTAAACAATATCAAGAAGCGGTTACAGGCATCTTAGGTAAAATTCCAGATGCTGCTGCAAATCAAGCTACGCAAATCATGGATTTTGCAAAATCACTATTGGGAGTTCGTTACAAATATGCCTCGAGTAGTCCAGAAAGAGGTTTTGATTGCTCTGGTTTTGTAAGTTATGTTTTCAAGAATTTCGGATTTACTGGAGCGCGATCTTCTAGAGATTTTGCAAAACAAGGAAAACAAGTTGCGCTTAATGAAGCTAAAGTTGGAGATGTTTTAGTGTTTACCGGCACCAATGCAAAATTGAGAACTCCAGGTCATGTTGGCATTATTTACTCTATCGATGAGGATGGAAAAATCAAATTTATTCATGCTTCTTCTGGTAAAGCACATGGTGTTACAGTAACCGATTTAGAAGGTTATTACAAAACACGACTTTTAAAAGCTGTTACTGTTTTAGAATAATTCCACTCCTAATTTCGCCGATCTTCTGAATTTGCCAAATGGCAAAACTTTCTTTATTTTCATATTCTCAATTCATTGAAAATGGCTGAACTTAAAACAAAAGTTACTGAACAGGCTGTGTCCGATTATTTACAGCAAATTACTGATGAAAATCTCCGAAAAGATTGTCAGATGATTTGCCAAATAATGGAAGATGTGACCAAGGCTAAAGCAAAAATGTGGGGAACTGCAATTATTGGTGTTGGAGATTATACTTACAGTTATTCGACAGGAAGAACTGGCGATTGGTTTATGGTAGGTTTTTCGCCACGAAAAGCTAATATTAGTTTATACATTATGGGGTGCAAGGCTGATGAAAGAGAGGATATTCTTTCCCGCCTAGGCAAGCATAAAACTGGCAAAGGATGTATTTACATTAAAAATTTAAAAGATATTAATGTAGATGTTTTAAGAGAAATGTGTGAGATTTCTTATCAGAACTTGAAGAAATAGAGATTACAACAAAACTACTTTCAACGCATCAAAAACATTTCCTAAGCCTAGCATCTGATGTGCTAACTCATGCAATTCTCTTTCTCTATTCATTTCATCGCCTATTGTAGCGTCTAAAATATCTTTAACTGCCGTACTCCATCGTATGGCATCAATCTCTTCATTAGTCGGTAAATATTCGATGTTTCCTAGCATTCCTAGATCATTACCTGTTAAAACTGATGAATTTCTAACCGAAATAGGTAAAGCATCAACTCCTATTCCTAAAGTTGTTAAAGGTTTTGCTACTTTAAATAAACTTTCTGGGTTAACTCTGCAATACCAATCACCACCTAAACGGGCTACTAAATCTATTTTAGCCTGATCAATCTTCCCGTCCTCATCTAAAATCTCTTCCTTTATGTGAATTAATTTTATTTCTGCAAGCACTAAATTTCCAGCTCCATGTTTATCCCCTAAGGGGATGATTTCCCTTACAATACATTCTAACTGAACAGGTGCTTCGGCAACTCTTGGGGGGGTTACCAATTCAGATTCAAGCATGGTAAAGCCTGCTTTTTCAAATTCATTTACTCCTTTAGCATATTCTGTACTTGCCAAACTGGTTTGTTGCACCATGGCATAATTAACAATGTTAATGACACATTCTTTAACCTCCATCACATTCTCCAAACTATGTTTTGTAGTATTATCTCTAACTCTTCTAGCAGGAGAAAATATACACATGGGCGGATTTGTACTAAACATATTAAAGAAACTAAAAGGGCTTAAATTAATATTCCCTTCAGAATCTATGGTCGATGCAAAGCAAATTGGTCGCGGAGCAATGGCATATTGCAAGTAATTTTGCAATTGCATAGGTGAAAGATCTGATGTTTTTAAAGTGAGCATTTATAAAAATTGGAATGTTTGAAAGTTGGAATGCTTTGGGTGTTTAGTTAGACAATTCCTTTTTTTGTCGCTTTCTTATTCTTTTCAAATTCTTTGAGATAATCAATAAAACGCTTGGTTTTTAAAGAAAATTCTATTGCTTTGGTATAAAAGAACAAATAATCAGTTTCATTTATTTTATTAGTTTCTTTTAAAATAATAACCTTATTTCTAAACTCTCCCGAAGACCCCTTTGCATAGATTAAAAAACGAACAAAATCAGGATTATTATTGTACTCAAAACCTTCCGCAACATTATCAGCCATTGACATTGCCGCTCTTCTAAATTGATCTTTCAATCCGAAATCAGATTTCATTGGTTCTAGGTCAGAAATTCGATAGGCTTCAACAGCAATCTGTTTCCCAATTTGCCAAATTTCCATGTCTTCAAATTTTTCAATCTTTGCCATATTTTACATTATCTCAATCTAAATCCAAAATTTTCCAACTTTCAACTTTAAAACCTTTCAACTTTAGGACTTCTTCAATGCTAATAAAGAAAAATCTGTATTAGTTCTAGTAATGATATTTGTTAAGCTACCTAAACCAGTAATTTCCATTTCAACATCATCCCCAGCTTGCAACCATTGAGTTTTGTAGTTTGGATCATTTAGTAAACCTGTACCGTTTAATTCTAAGAAACAGCCTGTCCCAACAGTTCCAGAACCAATCACATCGCCTGGTAAAATATCTACACCATATGCACAGCGCTCAATAATTTCTGCAAAAGTCCAATCCATATCAGCCATATTTCCTGCAGATACTTCTACCCCATTTATTCTACATGTCATTTTCAAATCGTATGCATTACCTACATGATTTGGCTTTGCAGCTACTTTATATTGTTCCAATTCATCTGGCGTTACTAACCAGGGGCCGATTACTGTAGAAAAATCTTTCCCTTTAGCAGGACCCAAGTTTAGGAGCATTTCTTCCATTTGTAAAGTTCGGGCGCTCATGTCATTCATAATCATATACCCAGCAATGTATTCGTCAGCCTCTGCTGCTCTTACATTACGGCCCTTTTTACCAATTACAACGGCTACTTCTAACTCAAAATCTAGTTTCTGAAAATGATCTGGCATACATTCTATTTCACCAGGACCTTGAATTGCATTGTGGTTGGTGAAATAAAAGATTGGATATTGATCAAATTCTGCAATCATGTCTACCTTGCGATTACGTCTTGCTGCTGCCACATGCTGACGAAAAGCATAGCCATCTCTACAAGAAGTTGGGTGTGGAACAGGTGCCAGTATTTGATAAAAAACTTCTTGTTTAGGTTTTAAATCTCCACTAATAATATCTTGATTGATTTGTTTAGCTCTTTCCATCAAAGCATCTCCGCCTTGTAAAAAAGCATTCATATCATCTGGAATTAACTTATTACAAGAATTTAAATTGTAAATATGTCCGTTTACAAAAACACCCAAGTGCTCTCTATCTTCGGTTTTGTAGGATACTAACTTCATAGGATATCTGGTTAAATACAGTGGTAAAGCTAAGGATTAGTGCTAGGTTTCAAAATTTTTATTCGATATTTATACTATATCGTTTTATGATAGCTGATGATTTCGTTTCCTTTGGCCATAAGTATGATATCAGTCAAGTTCACAAAAATACCATGTGCCAAAATTCCATCTATTTGATTTAGCTCATTGGCTAATTTTTCAGGATCATCTATTAATCCAAAGTCAGTATCAAAAATATAATTCTGGTTGTCGGTTATAAATGTTTTGCCATTTTCAACACGTTTCATAGGCTTACCTTTCAGTTTTTTAAGCTTAAGCATCACATATTTTTCGGCATTTGGATTGACTTCTATTGGCACTTTAAATGCGCCTAGTTTTTCCACCAATTTGCTTCCATCTGTAATAATAATTCTCTTCTTGCTTAATGAAGCAACTATTTTCTCTCTAAATAATGCTCCTCCACCACCCTTTATTAATTTAAAATCTTTGGTAAACTCATCTGCACCATCAATACTAACATCAATGGAACTTACTTTACCTAACTCCAATAAAGGAATGCCTAAAGAAATAGCCAGTTGTTTTGTAGCTTCAGAGCTAGGAACTCCAGTAATTTTAAGTCCATCTTTCATCAGCTTTGCTAATTCTTTAATAGCTAAGGTTGCAGTAGAACCAGTACCTAAACCTACTACATCGTTATTTTTCACAAACGCAATAGCAGCCTTCGCAGCAGTTAATTTTTCCAGATCTTGATTGTCATTTGCCATATTTAAAAGTATGAATTAATTTGAAATTCGCTTTAAAAATCATAATTTTACTCAACGAAATGATTAGCAAATCAACATATCAAAACCATAATGCAAACGAGGTTCTCGCTGCTTTTAGGTATGCTATGCTTTCAAAAATCATTTTTGCACAATATTCTTTTTAAGCCGTTTTTCTGAGCGTCAATTTAAAACGTTTCTTACGTTTTAATCGTTATATATTTACATTTCTAACCAAATTACCTAACGCTATGCCAATTTACCATACATTAGGAACTATTCCACCAAAGCGACATACGGTTTTCCGTAAACCAGATGGCAATTTATACGCAGAGGAATTAGTTTCAACTGAAGGTTTTTCAAGTTTATATTCATTGGTTTATCATTGTCACCCACCAACAATTGTAAAAGAATTAGGCGAGCCTTATTCTGTAGAACCAAAAATTGCTCGCGAAAAACATTTGCGACACACGAGTTTAATTGGTTTCAATATTAAACCAGAAGATGATTATTTGAAAAGTCGTAAGCCAGTTTTGGTGAATAGCGATTTACATATTTCATTGGCAGCGCCGAGAAAATCAATGACTGATTATTTTTATAAGAATAGTCAAGCTGATGAAGTAATTTTTATTCACGAAGGTTCTGGAACTTTAAAGACCGGTTTTGGTAAAATCAAATTTGGGTATGGCGATTATTTGGTTGTTCCTCGTGGCACTATATATCAATTAGAATTTAATGATGAGAAAAATAGACTTTTCATTGTAGAAAGTTTCAGCCCAATTCGCACACCAAAACGTTACCGTAATTCATTTGGACAATTAGAAGAGCATTCCCCTTATTGCGAAAGAGATATTCGTAGACCACAAGATTTAGAAACAATTGATGAGTTTGGAGATTTTAAAGTCCTAATCAAAAAACAAGGGATTATGTATCCTTATACTTATGGAACTCATCCATTTGATTTTGTAGGTTGGGATGGTTTTCATTATCCATGGGCATTTTCTATTCATGATTTTGAACCGATTACCGGTCGTTTACATCAACCACCACCAGTTCATCAAACTTTTGAAGGACATAATTTTGTGATTTGTTCTTTTGTTCCTCGTAAATACGACTATCACCCATTATCAATTCCTGCGCCTTATAACCACAGCAATGTAGATAGTGATGAGGTTTTATATTATGTTGATGGTGATTTCATGAGCCGCAAAAGTGTAGTTAAAGGACAAATCACGTTACACCCAGGGGGAATTCCTCATGGCCCTCATCCCGGAACGGTAGAAAAATCAATTGGCAAAGAAAAAACGGAAGAACTAGCTGTCATGATAGATCCCTTTAGGCCTTTAATGTTAACTCAAGATGCGGTTGATATTGAAGATGAGAGTTATCATACGAGTTGGCAAATTAATGTAGAATAGGGACAGGATTATAAGATTTAAGGATAAGTAGGATTAACATTTCAACAATATGAGCACACAAACATTTGCAGAAAAAATAGCAAAAGCACAAGATTTCCTTCCCATAAATGGAACGGATTATATAGAATTTTACGTGGGGAATGCCAAACAGGCTGCTCACTATTATAAAACAGCATTCGGTTTCCAATCTTTGGCTTATGCTGGACCAGAAACTGGCGTTAGAGATAGAGCTTCTTATGTTTTACAACAAGGCAAAATCAGATTGATTTTAACTACAGCTTTGAAATCTGATAGTCCAATAGCCGAACATGTAAAAACACATGGTGATGGTGTAAAAATATTGGCACTTTGGGTTGACGACGCCTATAGTGCGTTTGAAGAAACTACAAAACGTGGGGCAAAACCATATTTACAGCCACAAACCTTAACAGACGAAGATGGTGAGGTGAAAATGAGCGGCATTTATACCTACGGCGAAACTGTTCACATGTTTATTGAGCGCAAAAACTATAAGGGTATTTTCATGCCAGGTTATAGAGCCTTAAAAAGTGATTATAATCCTGCAGATGCCGGGCTTTTATACATTGACCATTGTGTAGGGAATGTAGGTTGGAACCGAATGAACGAGACCGTAAAATGGTATGAAGACGTAATGGGTTTTGTAAACATTCTCTCTTTTGATGATAAACAAATCAACACTGAATATTCTGCTTTGATGAGTAAAGTGATGAGTAATGGAAATGGTTTCTCAAAATTCCCAATCAATGAACCTGCAGAAGGCAAAAAGAAATCTCAAATTGAAGAATATTTAGAGTTTTATGAAGGGGAAGGTGTTCAGCATATTGCAGTTGCAACAAAAGACATTGTTAAAACAGTTACCGATTTAAAATCTCGTGGTGTAGAATTTTTAAGTGCACCCCCAGAGGCCTATTACGAAATGATGCCAACTCGCGTAGGGGAAATAGACGAAGAAATTGCGTTGTTAAAAAGCTTAGGTATTTTGGTTGATTGCGACGAAGAAGGATATTTATTGCAAATTTTCACCAAACCTGTTGAAGATCGCCCTACTCTTTTCTTTGAAATTATTCAGCGTAAAGGAGCACAATCTTTTGGAGCCGGAAACTTTAAAGCTTTATTCGAATCATTGGAACGTGAGCAAGAATTAAGGGGAAATTTATAGCTATTTAACTTTGACAAACTTCTTTCCATTTTGCTAGAACTTTGTCAAAGTTTAAGCGCTTTAAGCTATCGGTCGGTGTCGCATAGAATTATTTGTAAACCATTTTTAACATTATATTGTTCTTAGCTAATGATAGCTTCAAAAATTAAACTATTGCTGATTGTATTTGTCTTATTACAAACCCAAACTTGCAAGAAAGATGATTTTAAGGATGTTCCAGTTTGTATCTTAGAAAAAATCAAGGAACTAAAAACTGAAGATGTCTCAAATCCGCCAACAAGTGTTTGGCAATATGAATATAATGGAAAGACTGTTTATTTTATTCCACAAAAATGTTGTGATCTTCCAAGTTTGCTTTACGATAAGAATTGTAATCTAATTTGTAGTCCAGATGGTGGTTTTACAGGTAAAGGCGACGGAAAATGCAAAGACTTTTTTGAAAAGCGAACCAAAGAGAAATTAATCTGGAAGGACGATAGAAAATAGAATAATAAAAAGCTGCTTAGAAAATTAAGCAGCTTTTTTAACAATGTCCTAAAGCGTAATAAATTATTACAAATATCACAATGGTTGATAAACAACCACCACCCAATTTTTTAGCGCCATAACCGGCTAGTATTGTTCTGAAGAAATTATTCATATTTTAAATGGTTTAAGATATAACCATTATTTACATGAAAAGTTTTACTTCTCTTTAATCACTAGCAGTAAACCTTTTCCTTTCAGAATTGAAATTTCACTTTGTGCAGTTAAAGAACTTGAGGTTTGAAAATCTTCCACTTCTGGAACAGTAATTACAGCTTTGGTTGGATCAATTCCTAATTTATTCCAATCAATATTTAAGGTGATTTTCACATCATTATCTGCCCAACTTGCAATTGAAACTAATGCAGCGCCTTGTTTCTTATAAACTGTTGCCAAAACTTCAGCATTGCTTGTTTTAACTGGGCAGTTTTCTGACCAATAGCCAATCATTTTTGTGCCTTTCATTCCAAAGTCATCCCAAACTTTCCATATTGGACGAGGATCATTATTCCCAGACCAAGGTAAACGATTAGTCATTCCGTAAATCATTCCACGCCATTGGTTTCCACCATCTTGTAACATTTCGCCCATTAAACCAAACGGAATTCCACTCACTTCTGTTAAAAAGAAATCAGGCTTGTTTTTTTCATAATCGAAATATTCGCCGAACCAAAGGCGATTTAAATAAGGAAAATGTTCCATGTATAAATTAGCACTATTGTTAAATCCGTCGCTTTTATTGTATTGATTTGCTGAGTGTAAGTCTATAATTCCTGGGTGCCCATCTTGAGTTAGCACACGTTTAATGCGTTTCATAGTTATTCTATCAAATGCTACATCATCCAAATAAATACCATCAATACCAACATTTTTGGTTAACCAATTCATGCCTTCTACATAGTAATTATGCCAACGACTCATCCCACTGTTTACAATTGCAGCATCCTTAATTTCTGGCACAAACCAAGCTGCGATATAATCATCTTTAACATGTTCTTGCAACCAAGAAAATCCGCCGCCTTTACCTGGTGAATAAATTTCATGTCCTAAACTTCGCATTGGAAATGTCTCATAAGCTCTATTAGATAATTCCCGAACAGTGTTGTAAATTTTCACTTTTAGTCCTTTGCTATGCGCTTCATCTATATAGCTTTTCATTTTTGCATGTTCAATAAATGGATAATTGATCCAAGGATTAATTGGTGTTGCATGATGAATATTTATAACTGTTGCACCTGTCGCTTTAATGCTATCAATACTATTATATTTATGATAAAAGCGATTTTCCCATTGGAAATCAGTATTTATAGTATGAAAAGGGGTAATTAATAATGTGAAATTATAATACAATACATCACCCTTTTTAAGTTGACGTTCGCCTGTATAGTTGTTCGCTAACATCGAGCTTCCTTTTATACCTATAGTCACACCGCCTTTATTTTCATTGCCCCAAGAAGTTGGCAGCAATAATGGCTTTTGTAAATAGAAGTTAGTATTTAATGGTCTAACATATTTTTCATCTCGTAATGCATATTGCAAGCCTGCGTTTACGTTTCCTAACCAAGCACCATCTTGATTTTTATTTGCTACATCCCATTTCCAGTCAAATTTTTCTGGGCGTGTTCCTCCTTTTTGTCCAAAGCCCATCATATAAGTTGCCGCAGTTTTATTAAAAGGAATATGCATGGTTACATCCTTTAAATCAACATCTTTTAATGCGGTAACTTTTACAGTGTAAGCTAAAAAACCATCAAATTCTAAGCTGCCAGCAACATCCATTTGTAAGCTATCATTGGCATTTTTGCTTTTCCATTGCACAGTTCCAGCTTCTTTTTTGGTAAATTCTATGCCGCCATCTTTAAGCACCGTATTTTTTCCATCCGCTTTGCGCACAAAATGGAAATGAATATTTTCTGCCAACAAATTATTTGGAGTTGTTGTATAATCTGTCATTTCTGGACTAAAGAAAGTCTGAATTTGTTTTGGAAAACCATTTTTATCTAGTTCGACTTTTCTACCCAAAAGACTAATTGTATTTTCTTGAACTTGTAATGCAGTGTAAGGTGCAATAACTGTATTTTTTTGCGCTAATGTAGAATTTAACCACGTTAAACGCGTTTGTTTCCATGGTTCATCAATTCCTCCATTTGATTTCACAGTTCTAGGAACTACCATTAAGTTTATTTTCACAGTTTGTGAAGGAGCATTAGCAGAAGAAACAGTTACCGTTCCACTATACGCTGCGCTATATGCATTTGTTGGAATAGTTAGCAAACACCATAACGCTTGCACTTGATTAGCTGGCACATCAACTTCTTTTTTAAATGGGACTCCATCGTATGCAATTCCATCTGTATTTAAACAAGAAAGCAAAGCTGATGAAATTTTATGCCCTGTTTTATCCTTTAAATCGCTAAACTTCAATTTCACATTTTGTAAATCTTTTAAAGCAAAAATACCCAGTTGAAAAGAAAAATTTTCTCCTCTAAAAGCTTTGTCTGTAAATGTTTTTTGTACTCCTTTATTAATCCACCGTTGTGGAATATCATTTTTCATAATGATTGGAAAATTTCTGCTTTCAGGAAAAACGAGATAAGCTGGCTCAGCATTTTTTACTCTCAACGTTTTCATTTCTTCCGCAGTTGCAATAACTTCCATTGGGTAAACGCTGTTAAAAGCATTAATAGATTCGATTTGCAGCACTTTAGTATTTATAGCAGTTGTGTTTGCGTCTTTTATAGAAAATTCACTAGTAGACTTTTCTTGTTTTGGATAAATTCCTTTTGGATAATTTGATCTTCCTTCATTTTTGTAAGGTTGGTAATAAATATAATAAGTACCAATTCCACTTTCTGGTTCGAAACAAATCAACCCATTTTCTTTATCTACTGAAATAGGTAAAATGCTTTTAATTTTCTTACCTGTTTTTGCATCTTGAACAATGATTGCTTTTTGATCTGGGTTTGGATCACTTCTACGCCAGTTAATCATCACCTTTGCTATTTTCCCTGTACCATTAAAATTCACTACGGCTCGCTGATTTCCTAACGAATCGGCATTCCAACTATTATTGCCTGATGTATATTTTATTTCTTGAGCATTTACATAAAATGATACCATGCACAAGAAGAATACGGAGGAAAATAGATTTTTCATGAATTAGGGATTTATAAGATTAAAGGAGTTGTAAATTTAATTTTTTTCTTCATTGTTTAACAAAAACTCACAAATTTAAGCACATTTATAACTGACAAACTTGCTTTTAATGCTTAAGCGAAATAATTCAGCATAATTTTATTAATTTTGAATCAGGGTAAACGCTAAGGATGTACGCAATCACAATAAAGAGATCTCAATTATTTTTCAAACACTTAAGAATAGCATTCAAGTTATTTCAGAGAAATGATCCTTTACGTTTAGCTGGAGCAACTGCCTTTTTTGCTAATTTTGCATTACCCCCCATCCTACTCATCTTAATTAGATTATTTGGTTTTTTTATCGATAGAAAGATATTAGTGACCAGATTATTTGAGCGTTTGGCCAATATTTTAGATGATAGTAGTACTGCTCAAATTCGCCAAACCTTAAGGAATATCCGTGGAGTTGATTACAATTGGTGGGCAACAATCCTCAGTTTTGTATTTTTCATTTTTGTGGCCACTACGCTATTTAGTGTTATTAAAAGCTCTATGGATCAGATTTGGAGTATTGGATTAAACGAAAAATTAGGGATTTTATTTAATTTGAAGCTAAGAGCTCGCTCTATGATAATTATTTTGCTGGCAGGAATTTTATTCTTTGTCGGTCTATTAACCGATAGCATACAAGCAATAATTGGCAGTTACATTAATACCGCAGCACCAACTTTTGGGAAAATATTTCTCTCCATATTAAATCAATTGCTTTTTATAATTATTGTAACAGTTTGGTTTACGGTTTTATTTAGATTTTTAACCAATGGTAGACCAAGTTGGAAAACAGCAATAAGGGGAGGTTTATTAACTGGTATTTTATTTACATTGGGTAAATTCATTTTACGCATTATGCTTCCGTTGAGCAATATAGGTAACATATATGGCGCATCTGGATCTATTGTTTTAATTATGCTTTTTGTATTCTATTCTTCGTTTATTTTTTATTTTGGTGCCTGCTTCGTGAAAGTACTTAGTGATGCAGGTAGTAGACCAATACATCCCATTAAAGGAGCTTTCCTTTATGAGTTAAAAGAAGTTATTAAGGAAAAGCATTAATTAGTTCGCATTCCTACTTGCTCAAAACCTTGCATTTCGAATACAGCCAATTTATTCAGAAGATTGCAGTGTAGCGTTCCGAAAAAATTAAAAATTCCATCTTTATTTTTTCCTTCAATACAAATTGTCTCTTTAACTATTTCACGTTGTGCTAAATTCTGGTCGCCAAGAATTAAATTTTCGTCCTGAATAATAATGTCTTTTGCTTCAATTGCAAACTCTTTTAATAGCGCCAAAAAGCTCTGGCCGTTTAGTAACAGTTCTTTGATATTCATGGTGTTAAAGGTTAGGTTTTGATTAAAAAACACCTATCAATTTTAACGCCAAAAAAAATGGATAAACTTAAAAAGTCTATCCATTTTTTATTAATTATAAAAGATGATTTAACTAAAACAATTTGTAAGCTAAACCCAGTGTAAATAAATTCAATTTCGTTGATGAATAACCTTCTGCGTTAAGTTTAGAAAGGCCTAATTCATATCTTAAATCTACACCTAATTTGCCAAGATCTAAACCAGCGCCGAATTGCCATGCAAAAGCTTGATCTTTAAAACTGCCATTAAAAGCTGCAGATGCAGCTTCAGAAAGGCTTTGATCTTCGTTTAATACAAATGAAACAACTGGGCCAGTATTTAAGCGTAAACCTACACCAGCCGCTCCTAATTTAGTTCCCACTAAAACTGGCACATCTAAACTGGTAAATTTTACTTTATTCTCAACTCCTGCAGAATTTTGTAGCGTTGCATTTTTGCCAGATAAATAAAGTTCTGGTTGCAAATGCAAACCTGCAGCTCCAATACGAGCCCAAACTCCTGCATAATAACCTGCTTGGTTATCGCTACTAAAAGTATTAGATGTATTAAATTTTGATAGATTCATTCCTCCTTTTAAACCAAACTGAAAAGAAGGTAGCACTTGACTAAATGCAAAAAAACTACTGCAAAGTAGCAATAAAGATAAACTGAGCTTTTTCATGTGAAATAATAATTATTTGTATAAATGTAATATATTTTTAATTATAACTTATTCTTGATTTCGACCAACTATACTGAAATTCAATATAAATAGTATCTTTATTGGATATTTTTTGACCGCTTTCAATGGAATTTACTTACAATGCCTATGCCATCTTTTTATTAATATGCGGCGCTGTACTTCTAATTCTAGCTAATTATATCTTTAAAAGAGGTGGCAATGCCGTAAAATGGTTTAGCTTAATGATGATTTCTAATGCTATATGGTCTATCGCATATGGTTTAGAATTAGCAAGCGGCTCTTTGTGGCAAATTAAGTTTCTTATTAACATAGAATATATCGGTATTGCCAGTTTACCATTAAATTGGTTTCTATTTTGTCTTCATTTTTGTGGTAAAGAATGTTGGTATAAAAAACCATTAAATTTAATCCTTTTGCTCATTATGCCTATTGCTGCAATAGTATTGGTATGGACAAACGATTTACATCATTTATATTATACAAATATTTCCCTAGCTACGGATGGACCTTTCCCAATGGCTAATATCACCTTTGGATTGTTTTATAAAATCTTTACCATCTATTTTTATTTGTTGTTAGCTTGCGGATGCTATCTAATTTTTGTGAAGTTCAGGATGTCAGATCCTATTTATAAAAAACAAAATTACAGTATTATTATAGCTGCACTTTTACCTTGGCTTTCAAACATTGCACATGTTTTGGGTGTAAGACCTCTTGGATATTTAGATATCACTCCGTTTGCATTTATTTTTACTTCATTTTTAATTTTAATAGGCATTTATCGCTTTAAACTTTTTGATATTATTCCTATTGCAAGGGAAAAAGTACTGGAATTAATGCGAGATGGCTTTTTGTTATTAGACCAACAAAATAGAGTGATTGATTATAATGAATCCATAAAGAAATATATTAAAACCAATGGGAAAAAATTAATCGGCCTTCCTATAGAGCAAGTATTTCCGAATCAACCAGAGTTTTTTAAACGGATTAAGGATCATGAACAAGGTAAAGTAGAATTAATTCTTATTATTAATGGCGAGAAACTCTATTTAGAAACAGAAATACTCTTTTTAAACGATAATAAACTCAATAATGATTTTGCCATAATCAAGCTACAAGATTTAACAAGCATTAAAAATGATACTATACGTACTAAAGAACAAGCCAAAGAACTTGAAAAACTAAATCAATTAAAGGATAGAATATTTTCGATTATTGCACATGATTTAAGAGGGCCATTAGTCAATCTTTCTGAGGTTTTAAAGATGATAGCTAATAATCAAATTACAAGTGAAGAATTTAAAAGCATCTCTCCTACACTTAGCAAAGATATTATTTACACTACCGATCTTTTAGAAAATATACTCCATTGGTCTAGAAGTCAACTAAAAGGATTTGGGATTAAACAGGAATTCTTTAATCTCCGCAACCTCATTATTAATGAAATAAATTACCATTTACCCGGTGCTACATTAAAAAAAATAAAAATTATTCATGATGTTTTTCCCGGAGAAATGGTTTATGGAGATATTTTAATGGTACAAATTGTAATGCGGAACATTATTAATAATGCTATTAAGTTTTGTTATGAAGATTGTGAAATTCACATTACTGCCGCCTATCAGAAAAATGGAATGATGTTGGTTTGTATAAAAGATAATGGAATTGGGATATCAAAAAATATTCTTAACAAACTTTTTAAAGATGAGAATATTACAACTCGAGGTACTTCTAATGAGAAAGGAACAGGATTAGGATTAATGGTGTGCAAGGACTTTATGAACCGAAATGGCGGTAATATTACTGTAGAAACGGAAGAAGGAAAAGGATCTAAATTTTGTATCAGTATTCCTACTACAAAATAAAAAAGGGTTCAGAAAATATCTGAACCCTTTTGCAATTACTTATTGACCAGTAGCTTCATTAATAGCTTGCTGTTCTTTTAAAGCATCTACATTATTTTTATTTCCAAAGTTTTGGGTTTTATCAGCAAAGTAAGCTAATATATCCACTATAGAATCGAGATTATCTGCAACACGTTGGTGCATATCGGGTAAATCTTTATCCAATTTTTTATCGCTTAGTTCTATATTGTCGACTTCAATTTTTCCAATTTTCTGAATAATTGCTTGTTGCGAGTGTTGTAAGTCTTCTAATTCTCTTACAATCTTTTCCATTAATTCAAACTTTTTTAGAGTATCCATATGTTAATTTATTAACGTTAAAATTTACAGTTATCCATTATACAACGGATTATTAGTAAAAATGTTTGGATTATATAAATAGGCTTTGGATTTTAACCCAATAACAGATTGCACAAAAAGCAGATTAGTAGATTTAAAAACTGCTAAGAAATAGCTTCGAAAACAGGCTTTACATCTGTCCAGAATTGATCTAAAGCAATAATTCGAGGCTTTAAAAATGAAATTAGTTCTGGCCAATTTTGTTGGTTGTAAATACTAACGTTGTTTATTGTTTTAGTAATTTGACTTAACGGAATACCAAATTCATTCATAGCATTTTGTTCCCAATCCCATTCTTCATTTACTGCAGTTGAAAATAACGATTTAAAAGCTTTAAATTTTTCAAAATACAGATTCC
>NZ_JBAZRL010000008.1:31991-102138 GCF_041662865.1 Pedobacter sp. | reverse complement strand
ATGGAGTGTTTTATTCAACTCAGCGTAAAATGCGTCATGCACTGCGTTGATGGCTTTCGATAAATCTGTTTTTGCAATAATTACGGAGATGTTGTACTCAGAAGAACCTTGTGCAATGGCATGTACATTTACACCATTTCTACCTAGTGCATGGAATAATTTCCCTGAAATACCCGGTGTGCGTTTCATATTCTCTCCCACAATAGCTAACACCGCGAGACCATTTTCTACTTCCGGAACTTCCAGTTTCTTAGCTTGCAATTCAAGATCAAATTCCTTTTCAATTAGGGCAACTGCCTTAACAGCATCCGCTGGTTTAACGGCAAAAGTGATGCTATGCTCGGACGATGATTGAGTGATTAATACGATATTAATTTGCTCGCGGGATAATAACGAGAACAGCCTACCACTAAAACCAGCCTTACCAACCATGCCACTGCCTGCCAAATTCACAATACTGATCTCGTCGATTGATGAAATCCCCTTAATAGGTAAAGAAGATGGTTTTGCGCCATGGCGGATATAAGTCCCCTCAAAATCTACATCAAAAGTATTTTTAATAACGATTGGGATTTTCTTTAAAAACGCTGGCGTCATTGTCGGCGGGTAAATTACCTTAGCGCCAAAATATGACAGTTCCATAGCCTCAATATAACTTAACTCTGGTAAAGAGAATGCCTTTTTAACCATCCTTGGATCGGCGGTCATCATCCCATTTACGTCGGTCCAGATTTGTATCTCACCAACATTTAAGGCTGAACCTAAAATGGCGGCGGTATAATCACTCCCACCTCTTCCCAATGTGGTTACCCTATTTGCATCGTTACTTGCAATGAACCCGGTAACAAATAGCATCTTACCTGCATGAGTTTGGCAAAAATCTTTAACCAAGAACTCTGTTAATTGCATATCTACTCTTGCTTGTCCAAAATTACTGTCTGTTTTAATAAATTGAACAGCATCTGCAAATACCGCATCTGGAAATTGCTGCTTGGCTATATGGCAAACCATAAATGTGGAGCAGCGTTCACCATAGCTTAAGACCAAATCTTTTGCTTGCAAACTTAATTCTTGAAGGTTATAAATAGCCTGCAAAAGCTCCTCCAATTCATTAAAATATAGTTTTAGTTTAGTAAGCACTGGATTTTGCGCCGACGCTGGCAACAATGCTCTAACAACTTCGAAGTGACGTTGTTCAATCGCCTCAAGCTCTTTGTTATAGTCTTGTCCTAGCGCTGATTTTTCTGCCATTGCAGTTAATAGGTTGGTTACACCACTCATTGCCGACAACACAATTACTGGCTTTTCTACTTGCTGCTGTTCTTTTGCTAAAATGCCCATTAAGGCGCTGATACTCTCTACGGAACCTACGGATGTTCCGCCAAATTTTAAAATGTTCATATATGTGCTTAACGTTGTTTCAAAAAATATATCTCAAAAAAAAACGCTCCCGATTTTGTCGGGAGCGCTTAATATTTTGTGTTTCAATTATACCACTAGCGTTTCCCCATCAGGCAAGGCCTGTTGTTGATGTAATAATGGTAATAATTGTGTTGTTAAAAATCATTTCTTTTCTTAGTGTATTTTCTACACCGCTAAGTAGAGGATTATTTTTTACAATGTCAAGTATTATTTAAAAATAAGTTGAATTTTTTATAAAATCTACCGCTGAGTTGAAAAATTTGTAACAATAACCGCTTTTCTATAGCTTTTTGAAAAGGTATTATAATGTCTCATTAAGGTGATTTATCTCATTTACTCCAGTAAATCTTAAACTAGCATCTGCATAACTTATTTTCCTTTTCACACTTATTTTATAAGTATTTTTATGCGTGTAATGATATTACTACCTTTATGGCATAATATGCAAGGATTAGTAATAAAATCTACAGGAAGTTGGTACCAGGTTTATGCCGAGGATGGCAAAAATTACGATTGCCGAATTAAGGGTAAATTTAGGATACAGGGTATACAGACTACTAATCCGATTGCGGTTGGCGATAAAGTTGGGTTTGAACTGGAACCAAACGCAGAAACTGGCGTAATTGATACATTGCAGGATAGGAAGAATTATATTATCCGCAAATCCATTAATTTAAGCAAACAAGCACAAATTATTGCGGCAAATTTAGACCAAGCTTTCCTGATAGTTACATTAGCATCACCTCGTACTTCTTTGGGTTTTATTGATCGCTTTTTGGTTACTTCTGAAGCATATAGCATTCCCACTTGCCTAATATTTAATAAGCTTGATTTATTTAGCAAACAGGGGCTTGAAATTTTAGCAGAGTATAAAGCGATTTATGAGAAAATTGGTTATCCATGCTATGAGGTTTCTGCTCTAAAAGGTACAAATGTAGATCAAATTAAAGATTTATTGAAAGATAAAACCACTTTGTTTTCTGGTCACTCAGGTGTTGGAAAATCTAGTTTAATCAATGCTTTATTGCCTGGATTTGAGATTAAAACTGGCGAAATTTCTGATTGGAGCGACAAAGGACAGCATACCACAACTTTTGCTGAAATGCATTCATTACCTTTTGGTGGTTATTTAATTGACACCCCTGGAATTAGAGAATTAGGTATTTTTGATATTAGACCTGAGGAATTGAGCCATTATTTTGTAGAAATGCGAGAACGATTAAATCAATGTCGTTTTAATAATTGTCGTCATGTTAATGAACCTGGTTGTGCAGTGATAAAGGCGGTAGAAAATGGTGAAATTGAAGTGAGCAGATATGAAAGTTATTTGAGTATTTTTCATGGAAATGATACCCGTGCTTAGACAGTTAGTTTTTTAGTTGGTTCGTTGTTTGGGTCTTGACATAACTCCCCAAATCAAACAAACCAAAAAACGAATAAACCAACAAACCAAAAAATGAGAGCAGTTTTACAAAGAGTTACACAAGCTAGCTGTACAGTAGACGATAAAATTACTGGAGCGATCGATACTGGATTTTTAGTGCTATTGGGTATTGAAGATGCGGATACACAAGAAGATTTGGAATGGCTAGCTCCAAAAATTGCGAATATGCGAGTTTTTGGTGACGAAAATGGGTTAATGAATAAAGCATTGGCCGATATTGATGGGAATATTTTATTAATTAGTCAGTTTACTTTATTTGCCGCAACTAAAAAAGGAAACAGACCTGGCTTTACCAAAGCTGCTAGACCCGATAAAGCTATCCCGATGTATGAAGAAATGATTAAAACTTTATCAGCTCTGCTTAACAAAAAAATAGCCTGTGGTGTTTTTGGTGCCGACATGAAAATTAACTTGGTAAATGATGGTCCAGTTACAATTGTAATGGACACAAAAGATAAAGATAACCACTAACATAAATGATATGACTATCGAACAAGCACAAGAAACTGTAGACAACTGGATTAAATCTACTGGAATTCGTTATTTTAATGAGTTAACGAATACAGCAATTTTGATGGAAGAAGTTGGTGAAGTTGCTCGGATCATGTCGAGAAAATATGGGGAACAGTCTTTTAAAAAAAGTGATGAAGAAGTAAACTTAGCAGACGAAATGGCTGATGTGCTTTTTGTATTGATTTGTTTAGCCAATCAGACAGGAATTGATTTAAATGATGCCTTAATTAAAAATTTAGAGAAGAAAACTATTCGTGATACGGATAGGCATAAGAATAACGAGAAGTTAAAATAAAAAAGGCCCCAACTTGTTGTCGGAGCCTTTTTTATAGTACTGATTTTATTTTGGCAGCGGCTGCTGCAAGTTCTTCTTGGCTTGGTTTCAGTTTTTCTTTCGCAAAATTCATATCACTTACATTATTCATTGGTATAAGATGAATATGTGTATGTGGCACTTCCAATCCAATAACGGCTACACCAACTTTTTTACATGGAAATGCTGCTTTAACGGCTTTGGCTACATGCTTTGCAAAAAGTGTTAAACCCGTATAAAGCTCATCATCCATATCGAAAATATAATCTATTTCCTTTTTTGGAATAACCAATACATGTCCCATTACTAATGGATTTACATCTAAAAATGCTAAGAAATCGGCAGTTTCTGCTACTACATGAGCCGAAATTTCTCCACTTACAATTTTTGAAAATATAGTCATACGGGTTGTGAGTTATGGGTTGCAAGTTGTGGGATTGGGTGCGTTATATTACGAATCCAAACCCGTAACTCACCACACGCAACCTGCAACATTATTTTATCTTGATATTTCTAATATTTCGAATTCCATTTTACCAGCAGGCACTTGAATTTCAGTAGTATCACCAACAGATTTACCTAATAAGCCCTGCGCAATTGGAGATTTTACTGAAATTTTTCCAGTTTTTAAATCAGCTTCGCTTTCTGCAACTAATTGATAAGTCATTGTTGCACCGTTTTTTATGTTTTTAATTTTAACGATAGATAAGGCTAAAACTTTTGACAAGTCTAGCTTACTTTCATCAATTAAGCGAGCAGTGGAAAGCGTGGCTTCCATTTTAGAAATCTTTGCTTCATGTAAACCTTGCGCTTCTTTCGCCGCGTCATATTCTGCGTTTTCAGATAAATCACCTTTATCCCTAGCCTCTGCAATAGCCTTAGATATTGCCGCTCTGTCCACAGTTTTTAATTTGTGTAATTCCTCTTTCAGTTTATCTAAACCTTCTTGGGTATAATAAGTTACGTCTGACATACTAATTATTTTTATGAAATCCTCTAAAAAACAAACAAGACTACATCGGCCATTAGCCTACATAGTCTTGCTTTGAATTAAAACGAAGATATAAGGCAATTTTTACAAAAGCAAATATTTTGGTTTAAAAAACAATTCGATAAGATTTCTGCACTCGTAAAAATAAAGTGATGTATATAGGCTACCTATAATTTTCGCTAATTTAGCTTTCAAATAAAAATTACATGAAAAGATTTATTCTCACATTAGTAGTGCTAACCTGTACAACTACACTGTTTGCACAAGAATTATATATGCCTAGAAATATTAAGGCAGCTTATCAAAAAGGTACTCGTTCTTTGGATGGGAAACCTGGTAAAAATTACTGGCAAAACCATGGTAAATACAACATGGAAATCACAGTTAATACCGATACAAAAATTGTAAGTGGAACAGAAAGCATCGATTATTCGAACAACAGCAGAGACACATTAAAGACGATTACTATTCGTTTTGTAAACAATTTGCATAAGCCAACAGCACCAAGAGGCGGTGGTGTTAGCGAAGATTTTTTATCTGCAGGATTAACAATTACTTCCCTAAAAATTAACGGTGAAGTTTACAACGTAAATACTAAAGGTTGGGGTACAACTGGTGATGTAAGATTAAAATCTCCTCTGTTACCTGGCCAAAAGGCGTTATTAAATATCGATTGGAATTATCCATTATCAAAAGAAAGTGGTCGTGAAGGACAAATAGACCCAACAACCATGTACGTGGCATACAGTTATCCTCGTGTTTCAGTATATGATGATTACAACGGATGGGATAGGTTACCGCATACCGATCGTCAGGAGTTTTATAACGATTTTAACGATTATGTTTTCTCTGTAAAAGCACCTAAAAACTTTGTAGTTTATGCCACAGGCGATTTATTAAATCCTGATGAGGTTTTGCAACCTGAATTTGCTGCTCGATTAAAAAAATCATACACAAGTGATGAAGTAATCCATGTCGCTACTGAGCAGGAAATGAAAAGCGGTAAAGTTACTTTACAAAACGATTGGAATACTTGGAAATTCTCTGTAAACAACATAGTTGATGTTTGTTTTGGTTTAAGTAGCACCTATTTATGGGATGCTGGAAGTGTAATTGTAGATAATAAAACTAAGCGTAGAGTAAGCACCCAAGCTGCATACGATGTGAAAGGAACTGATTTTGTCAACTCTGTTAAAAACAATAATTATGCGTTGGCTTGGTTTTCTAACAACTGGCCAGGCGTTCCTTATCCATTCTCTAAAATGACGGCTTTCCAAGGTTTTGCTGATATGGAATATCCTGGAATGGTAAATGATTCACAAACTGGTGATGCAACATTTGCGCAGTTAGTACAAGATCATGAAATTGCACATACCTACTTCCCATTTTATATGGGCATAAATGAAACTCGTTATGCGTTTATGGATGAAGGTTGGGCAACTACATTAGAATATTTAATTGGCATTGCCGAACATGGTAAAGATGCGGCAGATAAATTCTATAAATCTTTTAGAGTTAACAGTTACATTAAAGATAAATCTACAGAAGAAGATCAGCCGATTATTTCGATGTCTACACAATTATCTGGCTCGGGCTATGGTAATAACTCGTATGGAAAAGCTTCTTTATCGTACTTGGCATTAAAAGATATGTTGGGTGATGATTTATTTAAAACCGCTTTACACACCTATATGGATAATTGGAATGGCAAACATCCAATTCCATGGGATTATTTTAACTCTATGAATAGCGGCGCTAAACAAAACTTAAATTGGTTTTTTAACAACTGGTTTTTCAGCAATAATTATTTGGATTTAAGAATTGGACACATACTTTCTAAAGTTGCAGGAGAATATAAATTTGGCATTGAAAACATAGGTGGTTTTGCAATTCCTTTTGACCTTGTTGTTACTTATCAGGATGGGAAAACTGAAAGAAAACATTATACACCAGCAGTTTGGAAGGAAAACCAAAAAACATTCTTAGCTAAATTTACTACCAAAGGACAGGTCAAATCTGTTACTATAGATAATGGTATTTTTATGGATGCTACTCCTAACGATAACACTTGGCAGGGTAAATAATTTGTGAATACTAAGAGCCGCAGATTTGCAGATTATTAACCGTACTTCTGCGAATCTGTGGCTTTCTTTTTTATCCAGAATTTTACTCGTTAATAGCAGAGCAACTTGGTGTATGCTTAACCGGAAAATTTAAGGAATTAGCAATGAAACACATTTTATTTGCTTCTTCATGAAGTGAGTTTGCTAAGTCCTTTTGCTCCTTTTTAGAAATAACAACTTCTGGTTGCAATAAAATTTCTTTAAACTGTCCACTACCATCGGAGTTTTCTTCCATTATACCTATGGCGTTGTCTTTATATTCCATCACAACGATTTCATTTTTAGAACATAAGTGTAAATACCATAACATGTGGCAAGAAGAAACAGAGGACAACAATAAATCTTCTGGATTGTATTTTGTTTTATCGCCTAGAAATACTGAATCTGATGAACCGGAAATTGGCGCTTTATTTTCAATAGATACTACAAAATCACGGTCGTAAGAGCGATAATCCATTGTTCCCGAACCTTTGTTGCCTGCCCAAACTAAATTGGTTTTATATTGATGTTCTTTTGCCATAAGATATTTGATGTTTAGTTCTTATCAGCAATTTAGGGATTTATAATTTGATATCCGATAGTTTTTGAGCCAAAACTTCAGAAATTTTACGATACGAATCAAAGGTCCATCCGCCAACATGAGGAGTTAAAATTACCTTGCCCGATTTTTTCAAATCGTCAAACCAAGGCTGTTCGCTCAACGATGGAAATTTTTCGGTTTCTAAAACATCTAAACCAGCGCCTAAAATTTTGCCGCTTTTTATTTTATCTAGCACAGCAGATGTATTTACAATTTCGCCTCTGGCCGTATTGATAAAAAATATTGGCTTTTTGAAATGATACAAATATTCTTCATTCACCATTTGTCTGGTTTCCTTTGTTAATGGAATATGCAAACTCAAAACATCACTTTGTTTTACAATTTCTTCCATACTTACTTCTCGAACATAAGCATCGCTAAAACCAGCTTTATATTTATCGTAGGCAATTATATTTACTTCAAATCCCGAAAGTTTTTTAGCAAAACTTTGTCCCATAAATCCGTATCCAATAATTCCAACGGTTTTACCTTTTAATTCGTAACCACGATTACCTTCTCTGTCCCAAATTCCATTTCTAATTTCTGTATCCGCTTTTCGAAAATTATTCATTAAAGAAAGTAAAAGACCAACCGCATGTTCGCCGACTGCATCTCTATTTCCTTCTGGGGCATTGATTAATCGTATGTTTCTTTCAGCCGCATCAGCTTCATCAATATTATCTAAACCCGCTCCTGCCCTCGCAACAAACTTCAAATTTGGGGCAGCATCGAATAATTCTTTATCAATTCTAAATTTAGTTCGAACAGCAATGCCGACATAATTTTTTATAACAGCCAATGTTTCAGCTCTTGTAATTAAAGGCAAATCATCTACTTCAAAACCTAAAGCAGCAGCTTGCTCTTTAAACACTGGGTGGAGATCGTCTATAATTAAAATCTTTTTGCTCATTGTTATTGACCCATTAAAAAACTTAGGTGTTGAGTTAAGGTTATAAAATCTTCCACACTTAATTGTTCTGCTCGTTTATCAAAAAACGGATGATTATCCATTTTATCTTTAGAAATAGTACCCGACAAAGCATTGCGCAATGTTTTACGGCGCTGATTAAATCCACCTTTTACTGTGCGCCAAAATAGTTTTTCATCGCATGGCAAAGTTTCCATGCTATTTCTACTTAAGCGAATAACTCCAGAATTTACTTTTGGTGGTGGATTAAATGTACCTGGTTTTACTGTAAATAGATATTCGATATCGTAATAAGCCTGTATCAACACACTTAAAATCCCATATTCTTTAGTGCCAGATTTTGATGCACAACGTTCTGCAACTTCTTTCTGAAACATCCCCACCATTTCAACAACATGGTCTTTATGTTCCAAAATTTTAAATAAAATCTGGGATGAAATATTATATGGGAAATTGCCTATAACAGCGAATTTGCCTGAAAAAATTGAAGTTAAGTCTAGCTTTAAAAAATCTCCACTAATTAATCGTTCTCCCAACTGGGGATATTTATCGGCTAAAAAAGCGATGGATTCTACATCAATATCAATCAGAAAAGTTTCTAAATCTTCTCTCGCCAATAGAATATCTGAAAGAATACCCATTCCAGGTCCAACTTCCAAAACTTGATGGTATTGATCGGTATGAATTAGACCATTTACAATTTTTTCTGCAATTTTCTTGTCGGTTAAAAAGTGCTGACCTAAATGTTTTTTCGCTTTTACTAAACTCATTGTCGCAAAGTTAAGGTTTATTCTGTGTTTAACCCTGAGGCCTCTATGGTAAAACTTTTTTTTAACTCTTTTAATCGCTAATTTGCGCTAAATTCTTTAATACAGCATGAGCGATAAAGTTAAAATAGGTATAAGTATTGGTGATGTAAATGGCATTGGGTTAGAGGTTATTTTAAAAACTTTGGCCGAAAGTAAAATGCTAGATTATTGTACGCCTATTGTGTATGGACATACAAAAGTGGCATCTTTTCATAGAAAGGCTTTGCATATGAGCGATTTCGTTTTTAATGTAATCAATAAAGCTGCAGATGCAAATCCGCGTAAAGCAAACATGATTAATTGCTGGGAAGAAGATGTAAAAATCGATTTAGGTATAGCTAATGAAATTGGCGGAAAATATGCTTTATTATCTTTACAAAAAGCAACGGATGATTTAGTAAGTGGTGCAATTGATGCTTTAGTTACTGCGCCAATTAATAAAAATAATATACAATCAGAGAATTTTAGTTTTCCTGGTCATACCGAATATTTACAAGAACGCAGTGAAAGTAACGACGTACTAATGTTTTTAATTAGTGAAACGTTACGTGTTGGTGTAGTTACTGGTCATATTCCTGTTTTGGAAGTGCCAACAGCGATTAGCCACGAAAAAATTGTTAAAAAACTTCAATTAATTAACGATAGTTTGAAGAAAGATTTCTGGATTGAAAAACCAAAAATTGCAGTTTTAGGCTTAAATCCTCATGCTAGTGATAATGGCTTATTAGGTAAAGAAGAAGCAGAAATTATTTCGCCAGCTATACAAGAAGCGTTTGATAAAGGCATTATTTGTTTTGGCCCATACCCAGCTGATGGCTTTTTTGGAAATGGCACGTACAAACAATTTGATGCAGTTTTAGCCATGTACCACGATCAAGGTTTAATTCCCTTTAAAACCATTGCATTTAGTACTGGCGTAAATTATACTGCGGGTTTAAAATTTGTACGCACTTCTCCAGATCATGGAACTGGATATGATATTGCTGGTAAAAATTTAGCCGATCCAACTTCATTTATGGAAGCAGTTTTTGCTGCTGTTCATATTGTTAAACATCGCAGAGAGCAAGAAAACCTATTAAGTAACCAATTACGCACTGGCGGAAAATTAATAGAAACAGCGAGTGATGTGAAGGATGACGCGAACTAAGTATGCAAAAGCTATCTCCAATCATACAACCAATAGAGTTAATTAACTTAAATTCAAATGATTTTGTATTGATTGACGCAAGTGCAGGCTCAAAAACGAGATATATTGAAGATCATTTAGCTGGCGCATTGTATATTGATTTAAATACTGATTTAGCAAATATTAATGATTTCGCCATTGGTGGAAGACATCCTCTACCAACATTCGAACAGTTTGCTGATGGTCTAAAACGTTTCGGAATAGATAAAAATACGCATGTCATTATTTACGATGACAAAAACAGCAGTAACGCCGCAGCTCGTTTTTGGTGGATGTTAAGAGCAATTGGACATGAAAAAGTTCAAGTTTTAAATGGCGGATTTAATGCTGCAATTAATGCTGGGTTTCCAACAAGTTCAAAAGTTGAAGAACCTAAAACTGTCGAAAATTATAAAATTACCAATTGGAATTTGCCATTAGCATATATTAACGAAGTTGAAATTGCAAGCAAAACGAAAAATCAAACCATTGTTGATGTAAGAGATGCAAATCGCTTTGCAGGTTTAACAGAACCAATAGATCTCATTGCGGGTCATATCCCAAATGCCATAAATATACCTTTTACAGAAAATTTAGACAAAGATGGTAAATTCTTAACTCCAACTATTTTAAAAGAAAAATATACTAAAGTACTTGCGGATACTAAATCAGAAAATATAATTGTGCATTGTGGCTCCGGTGTTACCGCTTGCCATATGCTTTTGGCAATGGATTATGCAGGATTAGAAATTCCGAAACTATACGTGGGTTCTTGGAGTGAATGGAGTAGAAATAATAAAGACATGATTTTGGCAGAAAAATAAAGATTATTACCAATTGTCTTCTAAAAATTTCCGCCCCAAAGGTGTTATAACAGCCCACCATTGTACGGAACTTCTATCAATTTTAATGTATCCTTCATTTTCTAGAGCGGTATAATCTGCTTCTTCTCCTCCAAGAATAGAAGAACTCACTTGTTCGTTAATAATTGTCAACAAATCAATTTTTTCTTGAGTTTCCATTTTTTTATAAGTTTTTTTATAAAACAAATAAAAAACAATAAAGTTGTGAAGCCTAGCAAGTTTTAATTCTAAAAAACATTTCATTTAATAAAAATATTTTCTACCTTTGCAGGCTAAAATTTAGTTACAATTGAAGGCATTAAAACAATTTTCAATCCCGTTTACAGGCTTAAAATTGGGCAAACATCAATTCGATTTTGAAGTTGATAAAAGCTTTTTTGATGCATTTGAGTACTCTTTGGTAAAAGATGGAGCACTTAAAATTGATATTGAATTAGATAAACAAGAAACAATGTTGATTTTGCATTTCCATATTTGGGGCACGATACAACTTAATTGCGATAAATGTTTAGCTGAGTTTGCACAACCAATTGATATTAATGAAAGGCAAATTGTAAAGTTTGCTGAAGACGATTTAGAAAGTGATGATTTAGAAATTATCATGCTAAATAAAAAGGAAAGTGCACTTGATGTTTCGGAGTTAATTTACGAATTCATTAATGTATCAGTTCCTTATATAAATACTTGCCAACAAGTTGGCCAAACTGTAAAATGCGATCCAGAAATGATTGCAACTTTAGAGAAATTGGCAAGCGGATCGGCAGAAAATGAAGAAAAACAGAATGACGACCCCCGTTGGGAAGCATTAAAAAAATTAAAATAATAATTAAATAAAGCACAATGGCACATCCAAAACGCAAGATTTCTAAACAAAGAAGAGATAAAAGAAGAACTCACTATAAAGCTGTAGCTCCTTCTTTGGCAACATGCCAAACTACTGGTGCTATACACGTTCCTCACCATGCTTACAATGTTGATGGTAACTTGTACTACAACGGTAAACTAGTTATAGAAAACACTTCAATAGGTTAATTTTCTAAGAAAATTTTTGTGTTTTACATTGGTTTAAGTTTACCTTAGATTAATGAAATAGCAAAGCGATTTAGCTTAAACACAAAAGATTTTTTACTATGAAAATAGGTCTCGATATTATGGGCGGAGACTATGCTCCCAAAGCAATTGTTTTGGGAGCAATAGCAGCTCATCAATCCCTAGCTCCTGATCAGCATTTAGTGTTGATTGGAGATACTCAGCAGATTAAACCTCTACTTCAAGAGAACGGATTCAATCCCGATCACTTTGAATACGTACATACCGATGAAGTGATTGGTATGGGCGAGCATCCTACAAAGGCTATTCTTCAAAAGCCAAACTCAAGCATTGCTGTAGGCTTCCAATTATTAAAAGAAGGTAAATTAGATTCATTTGCAAGTGCGGGAAATTCTGGCGCTATGTTAGTTGGTGCTGTTTTCAGCGTAAAACCAATTGCAGGAATTTCTAGGCCTTGCTTATGTACCATTGTACCCAAATTAAAAGGCGGCACCGGATTATTATTAGATGTAGGCGCTAATGCAGATTGCAAGCCAGATAACCTAATGGATTTTGGTGTATTAGGTAGTCTATATGCTGAGAATGTGATGCAAATTAATAATCCGAAAGTAGCATTAATGAATATTGGCGAAGAAGACGAAAAAGGTAATATGATTGCTTTATCTAGTCATCGATTGATGAAGGAAACAAAACTTTTCAATTTTGTTGGTAATGTTGAAGGCCGAGATTTATTTAATGATAAAGCCGATGTAATTGTTTGTGATGGATTTACAGGAAATGTAATGCTTAAATTAGCAGAATCATTTTATGTATTAACTATAAAAAAAGGATTAAAAGACGAATTTTTTGATCGCTTTAATTACGAAAATTACGGCGGTAGCCCAGTTTTAGGGGTAAATGCACCAGTATTAATTGGGCATGGAATTTCTAGTCCTGAGGCGATTAAAAACATGATTTTCCAATCAAGAGATATGATAACATCTGACTTAATTGGTAAAATACAAGCCGCATTCCAATAATTTAAATCAAATAAAATGAACAAAATTCACGCTGCTATTACTGCCGTTCATGGTTACGTTCCAGATTACATTTTAACAAATAAAGAACTGGAAACCATTGTCGATACATCAGACGAATGGATAACTTCAAGAACAGGCATTAAAGAGCGAAGAATATTAAAAGGAGAAGGTTTAGGCACATCTGATATGGCTGTTGAAGCGGTAAATGGATTGCTTAAAAAGAGAGGAATTGGCGCAGATGAAATCGAATTAATCATCTTTTGTACAACAACTCCCGATTTTCCTTTTCCAGCCTCTGCAAATATTTTAGCTGATAAAATAGGTGCAAAGAATGCTTGGGGTTACGATTTACAAGCAGCTTGCTCAGGTTTTATTTTCGGCTTATCGACAGGAGCTCAATTTATCGAATCTGGTAAACATAAAAAAGTATTAGTAGTTGGTGGCGATAAAATGTCCTCTATCATCAATTATCAAGATCGTACTACTTGTATTATTTTTGGCGATGGATGTGGAGCTGTTTTATTAGAACCAAATGAAGAAGGACTAGGCGTACAAGATTCTATTTTACGTACTGATGGTTCTGGAAGAAACTACCTAGGTCAAAAAGCAGGTGGTTCTGCTCGCCCTGCTAGTGCAGAAACTGTAGCCAACAATGAACACGTAGTTCATCAAGAAGGTCAAGCAGTATTTAAGTTTGCTGTAACAAACATGGCCGATGTAGCTGCAGAAATTATGGAGCGTAATAGCTTAACTTCAGATGATGTTGCGTGGTTAGTACCACATCAAGCAAATAAACGTATTATTGATGCAACTGCTTCCAGAATGGGTGTTAGCACAGATAAAGTAATGATCAACATAGAACGTTACGGCAATACAACCAACGGTACAATTCCATTATGTTTATGGGAATGGGAAAGTAAACGAAAAAAAGGTGATAATCTTATTTTAGCCGCATTTGGCGGAGGTTTTACATGGGGATCTGTGTATTTAAAGTGGGCTTATACTAGTTAATTTGGGCATAGTTCATTAACTTATTAGTTTTACCTAACAACAAGTGAACCGATGAACTGTTGAACCATTTGACTATAATTTAAAACAAAAAAACTATAACTTAGTTAATTCATAAAGACACCAATTTTTTTAACATAACAACAAAAGAATGGATATTAAACAAATTCAGGAACTCATTAAATTTGTTTCTCGGTCGGGGGTAAATGAAGTTGCTATAGAGCAAGAAAACTTCAAAATTACCATTAAAACTAACCAGGCGCCGGTTTATGTAAATGCGGCTTTACCTGCACCAGTAGCGGCTCAGTCAGCAACTCCTGCAGCAGCGGTTCCACAAGCTGCAGAAACTAAAGCAGCAAGTACTCCAGCAGCTGAAGATACATCAAAATACATTACTATAAAATCACCGATGATTGGTACATTCTACCGTTCATCTAGCCCTGATAAACCTTCGTTTGCAAATGTTGGTGACGAGGTTGCAGTGGGTAAAGTAGTTTGCATTATTGAGGCAATGAAATTATTTAACGAAATTGAAAGTGAAGTTGCGGGCCGTATAGTAAAAGTATTGGTTGATAATGCATCACCAGTTGAATACGATCAACCATTATTCTTAGTAGAACCTATTTAATTAGCCAATTATTCAATTAGCTAATTGCTAATTATAGAGAAATTATGTTTAAAAAAATATTAATTGCCAACAGGGGCGAAATCGCTTTGCGTATTATACGTACCTGTAAAGAAATGGGCATAAAAACGGTTGCTGTTTACTCTACCGCAGATAGAGAGAGTTTACACGTACGTTTTGCCGATGAGGCTGTTTGTATAGGTCCTCCTCCTAGTAAAGATTCTTATTTAAGTATTCCAAATATTATATCAGCTGCAGAATTAACAAATGCTGATGCAATTCACCCTGGTTATGGCTTCCTATCAGAAAACGCTAAATTTTCTTCGGTTTGCCGTGATTACGGAATTAAATTTATTGGTGCTACTCCTGAGCAAATTAATGGTATGGGTGATAAAGCCTCTGCTAAAGAAACCATGAAAATTGCTGGAGTACCTACAATTCCAGGTTCTGAAGGTTTGTTATCAAGCGTTAAAGAAGGTATTGAGATTGCTAAAGGAATGGGTTATCCTGTAATTTTAAAAGCTACTGCAGGTGGTGGTGGCCGTGGGATGCGCATTGTTTGGAAAGATGAAGAATTTGAAAATGCTTGGGATAGCGCTCGTCAAGAATCTGGCGCTGCTTTTGGTAATGATGGTCTTTACTTAGAAAAATACATTGAAGATCCTCGCCACATTGAAATTCAAATTATTGGAGATCAATATGGAAAAGCATGCCACTTATCAGAAAGAGATTGTTCTATTCAACGTCGTCATCAAAAACTAGTAGAAGAAGCTCCATCTCCATTTATGACTCCAGAATTACGCGAGAAAATGGGTGAAGCAGCTATTAAAGGTGCACTTGCGGTAAGTTACGAAGGTGCAGGAACAGTAGAGTTTTTAGTTGATAAACATCGTAATTTCTACTTTATGGAAATGAATACCCGTATCCAAGTAGAACACCCAGTTACTGAAGAAGTAATTAACTTCGATTTAATTAAAGAACAAATCAAAGTTGCTGCTGGCATTCCGATTTCAGGGAATAATTATGTACCAAATATGCATGCTATTGAGTGTCGTATTAATGCAGAAGATCCATTTAATAATTTCAGACCATCACCAGGTAGAATAACTAATTTCCATTCTCCAGGTGGCCATGGTGTACGTGTGGATACACATGTATACGCAGGTTATCAAATTCCTTCTAATTACGATTCAATGATTGCAAAGCTGATTTGTGTTGCACAAACTCGTGAAGAAGCAATCTGTACAATGGAACGTGCATTAAGTGAATTTGTAATTGAAGGCGTAAAAACAACTATTCCTTTTCATTTACAATTAATGAAAGATCCTAACTTTAGAGCTGGTAATTTTACCACTAAATTTATGGAAACTTTCGAATTCTCAGAATAATATAATCTTTTTATAGATTTAAATCGTAAATACCATTCTATTTCAAACAGAATGGTATTTTTGTTTACTAACTAATTTCAATGAGCGAGAACAAAGCAAAGGATCTAATTGAATCCATAAAAAATAAAGGAAAAAGTTTAGAGGCAGAAATGTCCTTTTTTGATCATATTGATGTACTACGCAAGCATTTATTGAGAGGATTAGCTGTAGTAACTTTACTTACCTGTGTTGCGTTTTATTATTCTGATTTCATTTGGGGCAAGATTATCATGGGCCCAAAAGATCCAAGTTTTTGGACGTACAGAATGGGATGTAAGATTGCTGCAATGTTCCCATCAATTGGACAAGATTTTTGTATTACTAAAATAGATGCAAAAATTATCAATACAGAGATGTCTGGTCAGTTTACTCTACAAATGAGCTCATGTATTACAGCCGGATTAATTTTAGGTGTTCCTTATCTTTTATTCGAAATTTGGTTATTTATCAAACCTGCATTACTAGAAACAGAAAGAAGATCATCACAAGGTTTTGTGTTTTTTGCATCCATATTATTTTTATCAGGCGTTTTATTTGGTTATTACTTCATTGCACCTTGGTCTATCAATTTCTTAATCAATTTCACTGTAGACCCAAGCATCCAAAATACATTTACTATCGATTCATATCTTTCTACTGTACTTACCTTAACATTAGGAACCGGGATTATTTTCCAATTACCTGTTGTTATTTTTGTTCTTTCTAAACTTGGCGTAATGACGCCTCAATTCATGAGGAAAAATAGAAGATATGCAGCAGTATTAATTTTAATAGTTGCGGCTGTAGTAACTCCTACTGCAGATCCATTTACCATGATGATTGTTGCGCTGCCGTTATTCTTATTGTACGAACTGAGTATCATGATTTCGGCGAATATCCAAAGGAAAAAACTAAAAGCCGAAGCTTTATTCTATAAAAATTAAGGATTATTATTGAAATAAGCGCAACAAAAAATTTACGCATAAGCTGTATAATTCTATTTAAATTTGGAAATGCCTACAGGAGATAAATTAAGAATTGCTATTGGATCAGATCATGCTGGCTTCGAGTATAAAGAAATCTTAAAAGATTATTTATCAGCACATGAATTGAAAGATTTCGGGACATATTCTGCAGATTCTGTAGATTATGCTGATTTTGCTCACCCTGTTGCTTTAGCAGTGGAAAGCAAGGATTTTGATTTTGGCATATTAATATGTGGTAGTGCAAACGGCATAGCTATTACCGCCAATAAACATCAGCAAATACGAGCTGCAATTTGTTGGGAAAATGAAATAGCGGCCTTAGCCAGACAACATAACAATGCCAATATTTTGTGCATTCCAGCTAGGTTTGTATCCGCCTATTTGGCAAAAGAAATGGCTACTACTTTTTTAAGCACTGCTTTTGAAGGTGGTAGACATGCGAAAAGAGTAGAAAAAATATCGTGCTAAAATAACCTGTAACTTATTAAACCGATGAAACGATAGTTTCATGACCATAAAAACAATTATAAAACTGATGAAAAAACAATTTCTATACACCGGCTTTGCAATAATGCTAAGTTTGAGTGCTACAGCTCAGAAAAACCCTGATGCTGTAAAATTTAGTGAAGCTATAAATAAAACCAGAGCGTACAGCCATCTTTCAGTTATCGCTTCTGATGAGTATGAAGGCAGAGAAACTGGTAAAAAAGGTGCTTGGATGGCAGCAGAGTACATCAAAAAACAATTTCAAAGCTTTGGCTTAAAAGGACCTGTAAAAGATGGTAGTGATCCCTATTTTCAAAAAATTGGTTTAATCACTAACGATGTTGTGAATGCTACATTTACAGTAAATGGAAAAGCAAAACAATTATACAAAGATTTCGTAATTCCAAACAATACTGTTCCAACTACTGGGTTAGAATTAAATGCTAGTGAAGTTGTTTTCGCTGGATACGGAATTACTAAGGAAGGATACAACGACTTTGATGGTATTAATGCTGAAGGTAAAGTAGTAATGATTTTCTCCGCTGGAGATCCAACTGCTAAAGCTGGCGAACCTGCACTTACTGGTCGTGCTGCAATGATGGCTAGACAGAAAATGATGTCAGGTTTAATGGCTGCTAAACCAAAAGCTATTTTATTTGTTGATATGAATTTTGATAATGTACCTGAATATTCAAAAATCGCTTCAACAGCTGGCAGAATTATGCTAAAGAAAGATGCTCCTGCAACAGCAGCTCCACAAAGAGCAAATCCATTAGTTACAATAACTATTTCTCCTGCTACTGCAAATGAAATTTTAAAAGCAAATAATACCACTGTAGAAGAATTAGCAAAAAAAATCACGGCTAGTGTTAAACCTTCTTCATTAACTGCTACAACTACTGTAGTTGCTACTGCTCAGAAAAAAGAAATACCGCAACGTGGAGAAAACGTTCTTGGCTTTTTAGAAGGTTCAGATCCTAAATTAAAAAATGAAGTTTTAGTACTTACAGGTCACTATGATCACATTGGTTTAAACAAAGACCCTAACGCTACAGATAAAGTATATAATGGAGCTGATGATGATGGTTCTGGTACAACTGGAGTTTTATTAATGGCCGAAGCATTTTCAAAAGCTAAAAAAGCTGGTAAAGGCCCTAAAAGAAGCATATTATTTATGACTGTAGTTGGTGAGGAAAAAGGATTGTTAGGTTCTGAGTGGTATGCTGAGCACCCTGTATTTCCTTTAGCAAATACTATTGCCGATTTAAACACAGATATGATTGGTCGTATTGGCGAAGAATATTTAGGCAAAGCAGATAGTGCAAACTACGTATATTCTGTAGGCTCATCGATGTTAAGTACAGAACTTGGTCAAATTCAAGAACAAATAAACAATACTTACACCAACCTTAAATTGGATTTCAAATACGATGATCCGAAAGATACTGAGAGAATTTACTATCGTTCCGACCATTACAATTTCGCTAAAAACAACATTCCAATTATTTTCTTTTACGATGGTATGTTAGGTAAGGATTACCATGGTTTAGGTGATGAAGTGAGTAAAATCAATTTTGATCTTTTAGCAAAAAGAGCGCATTTAACCTATTACATAGCTTGGGAACTTGCAAACAGAGCAAATAGACCTATTGTAGATAAAAATCAAAACGGTACACCTAAAACTACAAACTAGATTTTAGTTTATCTATAAATTTTAAGCCACAGATTAACCCCTGTGGCTTTTCTTTTACACAAACACGTCATTGTAATCCTTTCTTCGTTTAGTCTTTGGTCTTTTAGCTTTCTGCTTGTATATTTGAACATGATCAATACTGCAGAAGAATTTTTGGTAAAAGCTGATGAAAAAGCCTTCGACTTACCACATCGTAAAACTATTAATCATAATATTGGGAAATACAATACTGCAGTAGAACGAGGTCTTTCGAAATTCGAAAACTTAGAAGCTTCAAAGAGAAAAGCACATGTAGTGAAATGGCGTGTGATGGAAAATTTAGATAAATTTTTACCTGAATTTGAAGCAAACTTTCAAAAAAGAGGTGGTAAAGTAATTTGGGCAAATGATGTTGGAGAAGCGCAAAAAGAAATACTGAACATCATCCAAAGAAATAACGGGAAAACGGTTATCAAATCTAAATCGATGACCACCGAAGAAATTCATTTAAACGAATTTCTAGAACATAACGGCATCGAATCATTAGAAAGCGATTTAGGCGAATACATTGTACAACTCCTAGGTCAAAAACCCTATCACATTGTAACGCCAGCAATGCACTTGAGCAAAGAAGAGATTGCTCAATTATTTCATGAGAAATTTGGAACACCTGTAGATGCAACACCGCAACAACTCACTCAAAAAGCTAGAGAATTATTAAGAGATAAATACCTTAAAGCCGACATCGGCATCTCTGGTGGAAATTTTTTAATTGCTGACACAGGTAGCATCGCTTTAACAGAAAATGAAGGTAATGCTCGTTTATGCACTACTTTTCCTAAAATACACATCGCAATTGTCGGTATAGAAAAAGTAATACCATCTATTGCAGATCTCGATTTATTTTGGCCTTTACTAGCAAGTCACGGTACTGGACAAAATTTAACTGTTTATAACACCATTCTAAGTGGTCCCAGACAAGCAAATGAAACTGATGGCCCAGAAGAAATGTATGTTATCCTTTTAGATAACGGACGAACCAACTTACTCGCTCAAAAAGATCAAAGACAAGCTTTATATTGTATTCGTTGTGGAGCGTGTTTAAATGCTTGTCCTGTTTATAAAAACATTGGCGGTCATACTTATAATACAACGTATAGTGGACCAATTGGTTCCATTATCACTCCTCATTTTAAAGGGATGAAAGAATTTAAACATTTAAGCTATGCCTCGAGCCTATGCGGAAAATGTTCAGAAGTATGTCCAGTTAAAATAGACATTCACAAAATGCTACTCTTAAATAGAAGAGATGCAGCCGCAGATCATGTGAATACTAAAACTGAAGAAATTGGCTGGAGTTTATGGAAAAAAGGAATGCAAAAGCGCTCTTTAATGGATATGGTAAGTGGTAAAATGAAAAAATTTTTCCTCAAAAAATTCTTTAAAAAGAGTTGGGGCAAATATCGTTCAATGCCAGAAATTGCTTCAAAATCTTTCGCTAAACAGTGGGAAGACGCAATAAAAACCAAGAGTCTTAATTTTAGAGACGACACATCTAAATACTAAAATCAACTATGCAATTCGATAGAAAAGATAAAGACGATGCTCACCTATTAGCACTGTATAAAACATTGCTTTATCCCCGCATGGTTGAAGAAAAAATGCTTATTCTTCTCCGCCAAGGGCGAATTGGCAAATGGTTTTCCGGAATTGGACAAGAAGCAATTGCAGTGGGCAGTACCTTAGCCATGCAGAGTGATGAGTATATTTTACCAATGCACCGCAATTTAGGTGTATTTACTAGCCGAAATATTCCACTTAAAAAGTTGATGGCGCAGTGGCAAGGGAAAATATCAGGGTTCACAAAAGGCCGAGATCGTTCTTTCCATTTTGGTACGCAAGAGTATAAAATCATAGGCATGATTTCTCATTTAGGCCCCCAAATGGCATTGGCCGATGGAATTGCACTAGCCGACTTAATTGCAAATAAGCAACACGCTACTTTAGTTTTTACAGGTGAAGGCGCTACAAGCGAAGGTGATTTTCACGAAGCCATAAATGTAGCATCTGTATGGAATTTACCAGTTATCTTTTTAATAGAAAACAATGGATATGGCTTATCCACACCAATAAATGAACAGTTTAATTGTAAACATTTAGTAGATCGAGCAATTGGCTACGGTATTGAAGGTATCCAAATAGACGGGAACAATATCCTTGAAGTGTACGACAAAATAAGTGAAATTGCTTCAAGCATCCGACAAAACCCTCGTCCTGTTTTAATAGAATGTCTTACATTCAGAATGCGTGGCCACGAAGAGGCATCAGGTACAAAATATGTTCCTCAACATTTGTTTGATGAATGGACAACAAAAGATCCTGTTAAAAATTTCGAAGAGTATTTAGTTACCCAAAACATATTAAATGAAGAGTTAATTGCGACTATAAAAAGTAGCTTCAAAACCGAAATTGAGCACGAAGTCGAAGCCGCATTTAATGAGCAAGAACCCGTAGCTAATTCTACCACAGAGTTGGATGATATGTTTGCACCTCATACCCAAAAAGTAACTATTCCGTCTTCTACACAAACAGAAAAACGGTACTTAGATGCAATTACAGATGGTTTGAGAGAAGGAATGCAACGCTATGATAATTTAGTTATCATGGGACAAGATATTGCCGAATATGGTGGAGCCTTTAAAATTACCGATGGTTTTGTAAGCCAATTTGGCAAAGCCAGAGTGCGTAACACCCCTATTTGCGAATCTGCTATTGTTGGAGCTGGTTTAGGACTTTCTATCAATGGATATAAAGCTGTTGTAGAAATGCAATTTGCAGATTTTGTTACCTGTGGTTTTAATCAGATTATAAATAATTTAGCTAAAACGCATTACCGTTGGGGTGAAAAAGCAGATGTTGTTGTACGCATGCCTACAGGTGCTGGAACTGGCGCTGGCCCATTTCACTCACAAAGTAACGAAGCTTGGTTTACCAAAACTCCAGGATTAAAAGTAGTTTACCCAGCTTTTCCATACGATGCAAAAGGTTTATTGATTGCAGCAATTGAAGATCCAAATCCGGTAATTTATTTCGAACATAAATATTTATACCGCAGTTTAAGTGGTATTGTACCTGATGGCTATTATACTGTAGAAATTGGCAAAGCAAATGTTTTAAAACAGGGCGATCAGTTAACTATCATCACCTATGGTTTGGGTGTACATTGGGCTTTAGAACACCTAAACAATCATCCAGAAATTTCAGCGACGTTGGTAGATTTAGTAAGCTTACAACCTTGGGATAAAGATGCTGTTGCAACTGCAGTTAAAGCTACGGGCAGAGTGATTATTTTACATGAAGACACTTTAAGCAACGGCTTTGGCGCTGAATTAGCCGCATGGATAGGTGAAAATTGCTTTACTGATCTTGATGCCCCAGTACTCCGCTGTGCTAGCTTAGATACTGCCATTCCAATGAGTAAAGTTTTAGAAGACAGTTTCCTTGCAAAAAATAGATTAGCCGAAACAATAGAAAAAATATTAGCGTATTAATTAACTCTTCAAAAAACACCTACTGCATTAGAAGAAATAGTCATACGCAGTTGGCACGATAATAGCCTAACCATACATAAGATACTAACTTATGGAAGCGGCATGAAAAGTGTATATTTTTTGATTATAATTGGTGCATTTAGTACAATACTTGGTTGTAATTATATTAAATCTGATCATCCTCAAGCAGATTTAAACGATTCAAATGCAACAAATCTTACTGCTAAATCTATTGTAAAGTATAGCGATTCAATAGATAAGAATCTCTCTCAATTCTCAAAAAGTACAAGTTTAGTTTATATGCTAGGAGATTTATCATTCTATGTAGAAAAATATAGCCAAAATAATCAAGCTGTTTTACTAGTGGAACATTCTTACAATGGAGCTACGAGTAACAGTTTAAAAAAATATTATTTCAAAAATGACAGCTTAATTTTAGAAAAAGATAAAAACGAATTAGCTAACGAAGATGGAACTGTTTTTAAGGATACACGTACTTATCTGCGCAGTAATACAGTGTTCAAAATAGAAAATAAAACAGCATCAACTGAGGCTGCGTTAAATTCATTGCCTTTTATAGACCTGCCATTGAGCAAGAATAATAAACCAGATCAAAGTTATCTTGAAAATGTAAACTCTTTAAATAATGTGGTAAACGGTAGGGATAAATTCGATGTAGTATTTGAAAGTATTACCACATATCCAGATTCGAGGTATATTATTTTGAGAAGTAAGATTCAGAACAGCTATAGTGCAAGTATTTTAGTTAAAGATAGAGATGCTTTAATTGATAGCCTTTTAAATGATCCAATTAATTTTAAAGATCAAAAATTGAATTTTAAATGGGTTGTAAAAGATAAAGAAGCCATTTATGTGCCTGTAGCGAGCAATACTTCTACTAAAGGATTAAATAAATAAGTATTTCCATTGTCTAAACAAACACATCTATAACGCTTCCTTATACGTTCTCCCTTTGTAAATTTCCTACCATCTTTTAGCGTAAAAACCGTATTTAAAGGTAATTCTTCAATTCTAGTAGTAGATAAATGTGTGTCGTATTTTTTTAATGCTCTAGCCAAACTCAAATCTGTACAACTAGATGCTGCTGGATTATTTAAATAACTGATAATTGTATGATGAATATCTGCTGGGAAAATTTGAAGTTCAAAAAACGGATTCATCATTCTTTTAAAATTATGTTTCCACTCTGTGCCATGAGGTTTAGCTTTATTTTTATGATCGTTCCAAGTTAATAAATGAGCAAATTCATGTACAGTAGTAACCAAAAAAGCATAAGGGTTAAGATCATTATTTACAGAAATTTTATGCCCTTTATCTTTAAAAGGATGTCTGTAATCGCCAAGTTTAGTTGACCTGTTTTTCGAAATCTTAAATTCACACTGAAAATAATCAATCCATTTGGCAATGATTGGAGCTGCTGGCGCAGGCATATACTGTGCTAAAACATCAACTTTATCCACGAAGTAAATCTACTAATTATTTTAAGAATTGATAGGCGATTAAACTGGCTACATATGCCATTGCCGTCATGTAAACCAATTGTATAACTGGCCATTTCCATGATTTGGTTTCCCTATAAACTACTGCAACAGTACTCATGCATTGCATCGCGAAAGCATAAAATAACATTAACGATAATGAAGTAGCAAAAGTAAATACTGGCAAACCTGTTTCAGGGTTTTTAGCATCTCTCATCTTATTCCTTATGGTTGCCGTTTGCTCATCGCCATTATCTACGCTATAAATAGTAGACATTGTTCCCACAAATGCTTCACGAGCAGCAAAAGAAGTAATTAATGCAATACCTATTTTCCAATCAAAACCTAAAGGTTTAATAGCTGGTTCGATAGTTTGACCCAAAATACCAGCGTAAGAGTTTTCGAGTTTTTCTGCCGCTTTATCTCTTTCTAAAGATGCCAATTGTACACTATCAGTAGAATTTGCTTCAATAGCTGTGTATTTCTTTTCTATAATATCAAATCGCTTGCTTGGCCCGTACGTAGCTAACACCCATAACACAATAGAAATTGCAATAATAACCTTACCCGCTTCAAATACAAAAGTTTTAGATTTTTCGTACATCGTATAAATCACATTGCTCCAACGGGGCATGCGATACACAGGCAATTCCATAATGAAATACGATTTTTCTTTAGCCTTAATAATAAATTTCATCACAAAAGCGACTAGAATTGCAGCAACAATACTGATCACATACATAGCCATTAGCGTTAAGCCTTGCAAACTTAAAAATCCTAATATCATTTTGTTTGGTACAACAAGCGATATTAACAAAGTGTAAACTGGTAACCTTGCAGAACAACTCACTAATGGCGTAACCATAATAGTTATAATACGATCTTTCCAGTTTTCGATGTTACGAGCACTCATAATTGAGGGTACTGCACAAGCAATTCCACCAATCATTGGTACTACAGATTTACCACTCAGACCAAACTTCCGCATAATTTTATCCATCATAAATGTAACCCTAGCCATATAGCCAGTATCTTCTAAAATGGAAATTAAAGCAAATAGAATAGCAATTTGCGGTATAAAAATAATAATCCCTCCTAATCCTGCAATTACCCCGTCTAGTAAAAGATTAGTTAATACTCCAGCAGGTAAATGGGCATGGCCGAATTCCGTTAACCATACAAAACCATTTTCAATGAGCTCCATTGGATAAGAAGACCAAGAGAAAATTGCATTAAAAACGAAGAATAAAATGAGAATAAAAATGAGAAATCCCCAAAAGCGGTTAGTTAAAATTGAATCTAATTTATCAGTAACCTTAAATTTCTTTTCTGCGCCGGTATCAAAAATTAAATCGGTTAAAACAGTACTCAAATAGCGATATCTCGCTATAGTTTCTGCTCCCTGTATTTTTGATGATTCGAAATTATGAGCTTTTCCAATCGCCTCAATTTCTTGTTGTTCTTTATCTGTAAAAAATGTTAAATGCTCGTGTTGGTGCAAAACTTGCAAGGCATAATAATCATTTTCTACTTTGATTTTTTCTTTTACTGCTGCAATTGCCTCTGGAGCAAAAATAGTTACATCAATGCCTGTAACCTGAGTGCTAATGGAGGTAGTATGAGAAATTGCTTTTTTTAGTGTTTCTAATCCATCACTTTTTCTAGCAGACATCGCTACAACCTGTATACCTAATCGCTCAGCTAATTTATTTACATTAATATGGATACCCTCTTTAAGGGCCATATCTGTCATGTTGAGCACTAATAGCATTGGTAGACCTAAATCTGCTACCTGCGAACATAATAAAAGATTACGGCGCAAATTAGTGGCATCAGCTACTAGAACTACGACATCGGGATGACTGGGATTATTTTTATCTGCTAATACTTGAAAAACGATACTTTCATCCTTACTTTTTGGATATAAACTATATGTACCTGGTAAATCAATAATTTCAGCATTTTGAGTAGCGGATAGTTTACAAAAGCCTACTTTCTTATCAACAGTAATACCAGGAAAGTTTCCAATTTTTTGGTTTAATCCGGTTAAAAGATTAAAGAGGGTAGATTTTCCGGTATTCGGATTACCAACTAATGCAACTTTAATATCTGCCAATGTATTACTGAATTATGATAACCGAAGCTTCGCTTTTACGTAAACAAAGTTGATATCCCGCAACGCGGATAGCTATAGGATCTCCAAGTGGAGCAAAGCGTTCAACCTCTACAACTTCACCTGGAAGGCAACCCATTTCCATCAATTTCACAGACATTTCTAAATCTGTAAATGATACGATTGTTCCTTGTTCTCCTGGGTTTAACTGTGAAAGCTTCATAATGAAATATTGCGCAATTTACCCTTTATTTATATTAAATCCAAATAACAATACATAAATAAAGGAGCAGTTTTTTACACAAAAAAATCGTCATCAAATTAATTGATGACGATTTTTTATTTGGTTGAGATTAGGCTTACATTCCGCCCATTCTCATTCTTTGACCGCCTTGCATATTCATTGATCTTCCGCCTACATTTCCTAATGAATAGGTAAATGAGAACATATAATAACGTTTTAACACATTAAAGTTCACATCAGAAATCTGATTATTTGCTACTGATCTTGAAATACCTGTATTTTCGTTGAATAAATCGTTTACCGACAATTTAAATGTGCCTTTGTTTTTAAAGAATTGACGGCTCATATACGCATTTACCAATGTATAGCTAGTATTGTAAGCTTCTCCTCTACCTGTTGTTTGGTTATAAGTTACATCCGTTTGTAAACGAATATTTCCTGGGAATAAATAGCTCACATCAATATTTGGTGCTAATGTATAAGAATTAACTGTTGATGCTAATGAATAACCTGCATGTGTCCAGCTACCAGAAATCCCAGCAATTAAATCTAATTTATCAAGATTTGATACTAATTTATAACCATTCGTTAAAGACAATGATTTAGTAACATTTTCTAAAGTAATATTAGTATTATTATCGGTTGATAGATTTGTACTCTTATCATAATTTGCATTTAGGTTAACTTGCAATGTTAATTTATTACCTTTAATAATCGGCTGACCTACGTTTCCAAAAACTGTAGCACTAAAGTTCCCGTCAACATTGGCATAACCGTTCTGAATAATACCAGTGGTTGTATTTACTCTTTGATCATTAGCAATGGCATTGAAATATTGGTTGAAAAATCCACCAATAAAGAATGTTCTATATGTAGCAAAATTAAAATTGTTATAGAAGATATTTAAACTGTTCTGAAATGATGGTTTCAAGTTTGGATTTCCTATAGGAACAATCTGTGTTTGAGTATTATCAGGAATGGGTTGAATCTGATCAATAGATGGTTGATTTGTTCTTCCATTATATCTGATTGTTAAACGTTTGCTGTTACTGAAATTATATCTAAACTGTGCTGTTGGTGTAAGATTAATGAAATCTTGATTAAGCTCTTGACCTGTAGTAACATTTACGTTTGTACGTGTAGTATATTGACCAGCTAATCCCAAATTCCAATTGTATTTTTTCTCAGTTTTTTGTAAGCTCAACCCAATTGAATTTGTCCACGTTGTATTTTCATATTCATTGCTATAGGTATTATCCTTAATATCATAGCTCTGAGTTGCATTATTGAAACTGTATACAAAGCGTTCTTTGTTATCAAAACTATATCCATTTTGATAATTTGTTTCTAAACTTAGTGTTTTAGACAGAGGCTCCGTAAATACTAAACGAGAAGTATTATTTAATGAATGCGTATTATTATCGTTCAATTGGTTCAATAAAGTGTTTGTTGAAATAGACCCAACCTTAACAGTTTGCAGATTATAATTAAAATTATCTGCATCGCTATCATTAATATTAGTATTGATATTTAATGATAAAGTACGACCTCTACGTTGAAAACGGTGACGAATCAATAAGCTGTTACTAATTGAAGGTGTTTCAGAACTAGTTTTCAGATTCTGATTTCCAATCGTGTTGTTAGCGCCAACAGTACGGTTATAATTATACAAACTAGCACCAGTATTTTCTGTATAAGATACCGCAGGTTGAACTCTAATTGATGTATTACTATCTAGTTTAGTATCAATCATGAAATTTAAACGATGGTTTAAACGATCAGTTGTACTATTCAAATCACTTAAATTGGTAATTGTATTATTAGCCAATAAGCTTTGTGTAAAGCTATTGTTGGTGTTAAATAACGATGTTTTGTTAAAGAAATAACTCCCGTTCACTTGAGTTCCGTCATCATAGGTATCACCAAAGTTAATACCCGCAGCATTAGTTGTGGTAATACCACCAGAAGAAGCACTGCCGCCACCTATAAATTGCATACCTCGGCCGCCACCGCCAATACCACCTCCAAAATTTTGTTTATTCACATTATTGAATTGACCAATGAATGAAATTTGTTGCTGTTTGTTAAAATAGTTTGCATTCAAATTTACATCGTAACGATCATCTGTACCATAACCTACAGTACTGTTTCCAACAATTCCTTTATTTTTAACCCCGTTTTTTGTAGTGATGTTAATGATTTTTTCACGATTACCATCATCAACTCCTGAGAATTTAGATTGCTCAGACATATCATCAATAATTTGAATCTTATCTACCATATCTGCAGGCAAGTTCCTTGTTGCTAATAATGGGTCACTCCCCATGAAGTCCTTTCCATCTACTCTTACTTTTTTGATGGTTTCACCTTGAGAGGTAATTGTACCGTCTTTAGCTACGTCTATACCTGGCACTTTCTTTAAAAGATCTTCTACCACAGCATTTTCTTTTACTTTAAGAGTAGACGCACTAATTTCCAAGGTGTCTTTTTTAACTACTACAGGAGGAATTTCTCCTTTAATTTCTACTGCGTTTAATGTAACGCCAGTATCTTCCATCGTTAAAATACCAAAGTTAATACCAGAGTTTGCTGCAGTAAGTTCAAAATCTCTAGTAATGGTTTTAAAACCTAAGTATACTACGTATAATTTGTATTTGCCAGTTGCTAATCCACTAATCGTAAATGTACCGGCTGCATTTGTATTCGTACCTCCAACGGTACTTGAGTCACTTAATCTCTTGATAGCTATTGATGCATAATCAACTGGTGATTTATCTTTGCCATTTATCACTTTACCAGTAGCTGTACCACTAGTTTGTGCGTCTGCAAAATAACTCACGAATAAAAGAGCGATGAGTATAGATCTTTGTAAAAAATTCTTCATTTCTATTTTTTATATTTTTTGTAAAGTTACCTATCAGACTAGCGCAAGCCGCAAAAGTTTGTTAAGAAGTGTTAAAATGAGGGTAACATTTTAAATACAACTAACTTTATCGTTACAGAATTGGATTGAATCGCTTTTTGACGCGAGAGAGAGGATTAAATAATATTTAATTATTGCATTGAATAATTAGCACGTGGCATTTTGGGGCAGTGGCAAGAAGGTTTAAAAACACTGCAAGAATTAAACGCTAGTGTTAATGATAAAATTAAAATAAGCTTAAACCTTTTTTTCATTGTAATTTGATAGATGCAATAGAACATAACTAAATACCCCCATGAAGCATCCAATCATATCGCTTCCCAAATCCCACCATTCGGCAGATCTATACGTAAATACCTTCCATTGTAATAATTCTATTCCTCCGCCTAATAATAAAGAGATAAGAATTATTTTAAAAATGGTTAATGACCGAAAAGCATAATTATGTTGGTATTTAATTTTGCCGTAAAACAGTAAGATGGTTAGCACATAAAAAAAACCTAAATGTGCCATTTTATCAAACCCTTCGAAAAAGAAACTTGACGAGCCATCACTTTCAGGCATCCTAATATTACAAAGCACCAAAACAATAACAGCCCAAACTATAGACCAACGTTGATGTTTTAGTGCTTTGAAAGTGTTATTCATTAATTAAGCGCCTACTAAAACTTTATAGTCATCTGCGCTTAATAATCCATCGAATTCAGTCGCATCTGTTAATGATACTTTAACCATCCATCCTTTACCATAGGGATCAGAATTTACTAATTCAGGATTATCGTTCAAATCACCATTTACTTCTAAAACAGTAGCTGTCACAGGCATAAACAAATCTGAAACGGTTTTAACAGCTTCTACTGTACCAAAAACCTCATCCTTACTTACTTCAGAGCCAACACTGTTAATATCGATATACACAATATCGCCTAATTCACGCTGAGCGAAATCTGTAATACCAATAAAAGCTTCGCTACCTGACACTCTTACCCATTCGTGGTCTTTGGTGTATTTTAATTCTGATGGAAAATTCATTGTTTTTATATTAGTTTTTTAAATCAATCTATTTTTCTGGAGTCTGAAAAACTCTATTTCCATCAAAGGTAATTATTAAACACGTTTATACCAATTTCTAATTTAGAGTTATACGCAAGCTAAATCCAAAATTACTAAATGAAGTATTAAATGATTGAGAGGTATAAGGTTTAGTAATGTTAGAATCGTAGAAAAGCTTTAGATTGAAGCGTTGGTTTAAAACGTAATCTACACTTGGTCTAAGTGTAATATTTTTAGCACCAGATGAAACTTCCGCTTCAGCAATATCTGCTCTATAAATTACAGTTTTATTATCTCTTACCGCAACATCTAGTTTAAAATCCATGTTATTGTTCATTTTCATTTGACTAAACCAACCAAAAGGAAATCTAAATTTAGTAGTTCGATAACCTAATCCGAATACAAGATTATTTTCCGATAATTGCGCCAATTGACTATTTGATAGACTCAACGCCATTATACGTGTTTTATTAATTTCGAAATTAGCAGTTAAGTTATTTTTCAATCTGGTATCAATTCCAATTAAAGGAGCAAATTGTTCTGAAATACTAACTTGTGCGAATTGATATAATGGCAAGAAATTCTGATTTACATCTCTACTACTCACAAAACCATCCGTTTCTTGGTATTTTAACAAGCTATTAAATCCATTAACACTATACGTAGAACGATATCCATGTCTTAACCCTAATTCAGAAAAACGTTCTGCTAGGAATGGGATTTTAGTTAACCCTCCATACGTTATTCTCCAGTTAGGCAAAGGTATTTTTGGCAAACTATTTAAACTTATTGTATTTGCATCTTTGCCTGTATATGCTGCAATAAATGAAGAAATTACTACGTCCTGTGCATTTTTATCATATCCATCTGCATAACCATTTGTATTACCGGTTGAATTTGGATTTTCACTTCCCAAACGACGAGAAATAGTTTGTCGATTAGCCATAAACTCATTAAACAAACTTGAAACAACACTTCCATTCTTATCTTTAAAAGCGGTACCCAGAGTAATAATTGACACACTATAATCGCCTGTTGTAGTCGGACTAAGATTTCTGAATGAGGCAATACTATTATCGTACTTAAAGTTTGTAGAATAATTAAGCGTCCTATTTCTTGTTGCACTTAGTGTAATTTTAAAATCTTTTAATGGCTCAATAGTACTTGTTAGCTGGAAATCTTCTCGCAACGTATTAATATATAACTGTGTTTGAAGTTCGTCTGTTGAAAGCCAGCCGTTATTTAACGCCATTTCTCTAATATCTCTTTGGCTACCGAATACGAAGGCCAAACCTGGAGCGCCAGTTACGTCATCAATTCCAAAATATTTGGTTTTAGGTAAGTATCCTGGCAAAAATGTTCCCTTCGTTTGAGTAAAGGCAACATTTATATTTTTAATGCTAGTTAATAAACCTACTAATACATCAGAAAATTTATTGACTGAATCTGTTTTATTTAAACTCCTTTTTACGAAACCCAACTTATTGTATAAAGTAGTCATACTTAAGGTTGGGTTTACCTGTATCGTTCTTGAGTTTTGAATGGTATTACCAAGATTAACATTTGGATCTCTTAACGTAGCCAATGGTTCAGTTTGCCAATTAAAATTAGTGCCATAAATTGTCGCGATATTAATCCAATCTAATCCAGGTATTTTATTAATTGGCAAATTATATCTGATATTTAAATTATGATTATAATCTGTTGTACGGCCTAATGTTTTTAGATTTTGCCAAAGCGTATCTCTTTTTAACCCTTCAATTTTTCCATCAGGTTCATCTATAATCGAATAATTTGTAGCATCAAAATCTAAGCTCAAAGAATTCGTTAAATCCCAAGCTATGCCATAAACTCTTGATACCAAAAAGTTCTTATTAAATGTGGTATTAATGGGGATATAATTATTTGGATCATTATTCCTCAATGTATTTTCTGAATAAAAACGGTCAACATCAATTCTAAAGTTGATAGAACTTGGTAACAATGTGAAATTAAAATCTTTCAATAATTTTAAAGTATTCGATTTAATTAACTTATCAAATGGCAAATAGCTTTTAGGGGTATTCGCATAATTATATCCTAATGAAGCTCTATACGTATTTTGAATGCTTGTTTCATTGATAAAATCACGGTGTGAGAATTTACTTTGCGAATAAGAGACATTAAAATTCTCTATATCCCATAGCCTTACTTTCTTTTCTGTATTAAGTCGTTCTTTACGTACATTGGTAAAATTAATACTACTTCTAGTGGTATAATCTTGTGCAAAATTCAAAATAGAATCACGTTGCACTTTTGACGCACTATTTAATGCATTTTTCAATTCAATATCTGGTGTACGAGGATCGTATTGTGGTGTAAGTACTTGTTTAGAATAACTAATGTACATTGGTATTTTGATGCCTGATTTTTGAGGCAAGAATTTACCTAATTCTAAACTTGATGAAACATCAAAGAAAGTATTATCTGATCTATTGCGTTCGCTAACTTTCTTTTCTAAAGACCCAAAACCGATGGTAGATTTACTACCTGAAATATTTAAATCTGCAAAATCAGCCAATTTCGCATTCATTCTTGCAGTTGCAGCCCAACCACCACGTTCATCAAATTCGGTTAATCGAAGTTCGTTAAACCAAACTTGTGCATTTTTCTCCATGCCATCATCACCCGCTGGTGAAGCAGGATTACGCAATGGATTTTTTAGTCCCAACATGTAAACTCTAACCTTACTCATATCTGGCTGACCTTTTACAATAATCGTATTGCCTTTATCGATGTATGTAAAAGGCACATTTATTGGCCAAGGTAATCCACCAGTTGTACGAGCATTATTTCTAGCTGTTTTCGCTTTTTGGAATAACTCCAAATCGATATCCATTTTATTCTGATCAGGCCAAATAGCATATGGATCGCTAGTGCCAGGTAATGTAACTTTTAACGGTTGGTTGTATTCGTAATAATTATCCTGATTATCTGTTCCGATTCGTAAAAAAGCGCTTAAATCATTATCAGCCAAATCCGAACCACCAATTGCTTCTAAGTGGATATACATTTCTAATCGTTTGTACGATCTAAAATCATTTATAGCAGTTTTAAATGCAGCTCTTCCATAACCATCTCTTAATTTTTTTATAATTACCGCTAATGATTGTTCGTTTTGACGCGTATCTCCACGATAATTGCTAAAATCACGTTCACGCTCAATTCCTGGAGGCACTACATAAGGTATTGGTGTACGCTTACCGTTCTCTTCTATATTTACTGTGGCCACTTCTAAAGTAGAATTATCAGGACTTGCAGGCAATAATGAAGGATCGGCAATTACTTGAAGAGCTTCATTCTTGGCATTATATTGTCGCCATTCTCCTCTTACCAATTGTATTTTCGCAAACCTTAAAATCGCAGTATCTGCAAAATTTGTCATAAACATCCTTACAAATCGTATCGATTTAAAATCCTGAATGCCGCCTACTTTTTGTTGGTATTGTGCTAAAGGAATACGAATTTGATACCAAGTTGAGTTTTGAGTTTGTCCGTTAGCAAGTTTTACTTGTGAAACAACTTTATCCGTTACAAAATTTTGTCCTACAATTAAATCCCCAGGGCGCATAGACACTTTGTACTGAAAATATTCATCAGATTGTGTCATATTGTTATCTCTATTGATGTCTTCACCATCTGGCAGCGAAGTTGATGCCGAATTTTCTAATCCTAATTCTTCTGCAGACTGCTGGGAAGTTTTAGAATTTCCTTCTGTACCATTGTAATTTTGATAACGTTTTAAAATCCCTGCATTGCTATTATCCAAATTAGTCCCTCTAAAATAAGAGTAATCATCTGATGATGGATCATTTTCAAACGTTTGTGATGCATCTGGATTTAATTGCGATTTAATCTGATTAATTAACGCTGCAAATTTTACTTTTTCATTCACATTAGATAATCCATCTAAACCTACATCTTGTGCTTTTCTGGCTGCTGGTTCATTATCAAAAGCTTGTACAACGGGTTGTAATTTGGCTACTCTTCCCCAATTTGTTTCATCATATTTAGTTGGATCTCCGTTTGCAGGCAAACCATTTTCTAACGATTTTCTACCGTCTTTTAAAATGTCTTCCGAAATATTTCCAATGTTAAAATACAAATCTCCACCTTGTGATGTTGGTTTATACATATATGGATCCATCACCCAAAGCTCGATATATTCGATATTGTTGGCCTCAAAATCATTAATATCAACTCTTCTGGTAATACCTCCCCAACGTGCTTTTGGGTTAGTTAAAAGGCCATTTGCAGAAAATCCAGTAGGAGTATAATTATAAGGTCCACGAATGTTAGGATAATACGCTAAATCTAAAGTGGGTAAATTAATTGCTTGCCCCGTGCTTATTTCTTTAAATGGAAATACTTCTTGTTCAATAATTTCTCGCACATAGTGATTAGATAATTCAGCTCTATTATTTCTTAAACTTGAAGGTATCGTTGTAGAATTTTTATTGTAAAATGTAGGATCAATATTATAGAAAGCCAGTTTTGCTCTATTGTAACCATAAGCTAAATTATCTACGAATTGCGATTCTGGAAAAAGCTGTGGAGTACCTGCTATTTGCCAAGGCACTGAACTTTTAAGATCAATAATAGAACGTGATGCTTCGAAATCATCTAAATAACTTGAGCCGCCTTTTTCTCCACCAGAATTTATTGCACTCGGATGTCCCGGAATTAATTGAGCATATTCTCCTGCAAACGTAATGCTTGATGGAGCTTTAGTAGATATAAAAGGAATTTTATCAACTAATTTAGTTAGAAATCGAGATGGAGAGCTATAATTCATATCGAAGCCGAAAATGGTATTTGAGATCGGTTCTTCTAAATAATTTACTTTTTGAGTAAGCGGTTTCTCCGTAAGGTTCATTAAAGTACCCCCTAAAGTCAGTTTATTATTTACATGATAATCGAAACGGGTACCAAAGAGTGAACGTTGTTGTAATCCAAAAAGTTCGTTATTTTCTGTTGTAATTCTTATTGGCTGACCAGAAGTTAATAATGCTGTGTTTACAATTTTAACACGTCCACCTTGATAATCTACAGTAAAATCTGTCCCTTCTTGCAATGGAATTGTTCCTGCAAAAACTTTTACAGAGCCTTCGGTTACATTGATAGAATTTAATGAAAATTCTGATGCGATTTCGGATTGATAAGCTCCCTTTATGATGTAAAGATTCTTGTTACTAAACTGTTGTTGTGCAGCAACCTTGGTCGAATCGTATAATTGCTGATAGGTATATTTATCAGCTAAAGCTTGTTCTGCTGGAAGATTGAATTTAGCAGCCAAATCACTTCCAAAAGGCTCAACTAAAGGAAAAATTATTCTTCCATTTAAAGGATCTATAGTAACATAGCCACTATTTGTATTGTTAATTAAACTACTTAATCCAGCTCCAGTTGGTGAATAATTGCTCTGACTATTTTGTTGATTTTGATTGTTTACAAAAGGTTTATTTTCTGCTTCAAAATCAAAAACACCATCAGGTTTACGTTCTTTTTGCTGATTTAATTGATCTAAATTTGTTAATGCAATGTATTGTTTTAGAGCAGTTTTTGACCCTTCTCTAATCAAAGGCATTTCTATTCCTGTTTTATCGTCAATTCTAAAAATATCTAATTTAAAATTCTGATTACTAATTTGATATCCACCAATTGAATAGATGTTTTTCATCATCAAATCCCAAGTTGGCAAATTAGTTTTTATGGTTTCATTCTTTAATAATTTCGAATACAATACTTTCGGTGTCGCTTGATCAAAAGTCACATCTGTCGAAAATTCCCCTACTTGATACTCAACACCATTGTAGGTATAGCGATAAGAAACCGCCAACACCTCATCTGCATTTAAAGCATTATTTAAGGAAATATAACCCAACTGTGGTTGGAAATTATATTCTCTATCTGTTAATTTTCTAGCATACGTTAACTTCGCAAAGTTATCAGTTGCTCCACTTGCAGCAAAATAAGAGATGACACTATTGCTATTTGTTTGTCTAGAATCTGGTGGAATATTCGCTAATAAATTATTGGATTGTGGGGGGAAAGTTGGGTTTGTAAAAGCGGATGGTAAAACCGATGAACCGCCTGTTACTTGTGCAGTATTATATGGTTGATTTTCCCCTAAATCAAGAAAAGCTAAAACATCTCTTGAATCTTGTGTATTTCCAGTTTTATTGGTAATCCAAACTTCAATTTTTGTAATTAAAACTCCAGAAGTTATTGTTGGCGGATTTGATAAAGACTTATTATAATTATCTCTGAAATATTTAGCTAAAAAGTAGTGTTTATTTGCTTCGTAATCGCTACCGCTAAGTCGATATTCATTTTGCTGAGCACCGTTATTTATTTGTATTTCTTTGGATTGTGATTTTTGTTGAGTAAATACAGCTGCTACATCTAATTTACCAAATTGCAATTGAGTTTTAACTCCAAATAATGCTTGTGTCCCATTAATTAACGTACTATTTAATGGTAGACTTACATTCCCCGCTTCAATTTTTTTAATAATATCATCTTTGCCGCCTGTGTAATCTAATTTAACCTGATTTTCAAAATCAAACTGAGCCTCTGTATTGTAGTTCATTTTGATTTTCATCTTCGTTCCGATATCTCCAACAACATCCATCTGAATGCGTTGATTAAAATCGAAATTGCTTTGAACCCTTTGTCGTTCATTAAATAAAGGATTTTCATTTTTATTTACACGACCTAAAAATGTTAATTCCGCATCTCCACGAGGTTGGATATCAATAGTTGTTCCGCCAAATATTTTTTCAAAAACACGACTATTAACTTTTACTTGAGGAATAATTCCAGTTCTTCTTACATCTGCAATTTCTGCATTTGATAAAACACGCCAGTTATCACGTTTAATTTCGCTGTTAACTAATCTCAAATATTGTTCAATAGTTAAATATTGTGGAGGAGAGTATAACCTATTTCCGATACGTTCGGTAATGATATATCGTTTATTTTGTGCGTCGTATTCAACTTCTCTTTTAATATTTTCGGGTAAAGTTAAAAATGGATTCGTATAGGTTCTCAGGCCTAAATATTGCTTTTCACGTAAATTAAAAGAGTTTTTTGACGAATCGGCTCTCGATTGTGAGGGCGTAACTTGAGAAAAGGCACTCTTGCCTACAAAAATAAAAAACAAGAAAATACTTAGAATAAGGGCGTTTCTCAAGCGAAATTAAATTATAAATTTTTTAAAGCTATTTTAATCATTTGCTCTACAGTTAAATCCTGATCTGTTTTTTTAACAGCATTATCAATGGCTTTTTCTGCAACTTGTTTACCAAATCCGAGCATAATTAATGCAGATAACGCCTCATCTCTAGTTGTATTATGCAATGGCATAGAAATTAAAGAATCTGGACCTTCCTTCTTTAATTTATCTTGTAATTCTAGTACAATTCTTTGGGCAGATTTTGCTCCGATACCCTTAATTTGCTGTATCAAAGCAACATCGGCTTGTATAATTGCATTTTGAATTTCTACTGGGGTAATTGATGAAAGCATCATTCTACATGTAGTTGGTCCGATACCAGAAACGGAAATTAGATGTAAGAACAGTCTTCTTTCTCCTTCATCTGCAAAACCATATAGCGTATGCGCATCTTCTTTCACATGCAACCAAGTATATACTTTGCATCGTTCTGCATTAGCTAAAGCAGAATAGGTATTTAACGATATATTGATGTGGTAACCTACACCTCCAGCTTCTACAACAATATATGTCGGACACTTAAATGTCAACTTACCATCAATATATGCAAACATGAGCGTTATTTTTTAGCTATTCTATTTAAAATTCCTCTTCTTTTTATTGAGTTTGATGTTTCTTCTTTCCCTTGCACATCTAATACAGCAATAGTAATCATATTTACGATTTCTCTTACCGAACTGCCTAATTGTACAATGTGAACAGGTTTTTTTAAGCCTAATAAAATTGGCCCAACAGCTTCTGCTCCACCTAATTCTTGTAAAAGTTTATACGCAATGTTTCCAGATTCTAAGTTTGGAAAAACTAATGTATTTGCTGGTCCATCTGCTAAATGGCTGAAAGGGAAATTCTCTCTTAACATGGCGTTATTAATAGCAAAATTAGCTTGCATATCTCCATCCACTATGATGGTTGGATGCTGTTCATGTAATATTTTAACTGCTTGCCTAACTTTTTCTGGGACTGTTCCTTCATTAGAGCCAAAGTTAGAATACGACAATAAAGCTATTCGTGGTTGAATATTAAACTTCCTTACTGATTTCTCCAACAATAGTGTTAAATCCACAAGCTCTTGAGCAGTAGGGTCAACATTAACTGTGGTATCGCCAAAAAATACTGGCCCTTTTTCAGTCATCATCATGTACATACCTGCAACGCGATTTACACCATGTTCGGTCCCAATTACTTGTAATGCCGGCTTAATGGTAGATACATAATTCTTTGTTAAGCCAGAAATCATCGCATCAGCTTCGCCAAACTCAACCATTGATGCGCCAAAATAATTTCGATCTCTTAATAGTTTATTCGCTTCAAATAACGTAATTCCTTTACGCTGTCTTTTATGGTAAAGTGATTCAGCATATTTCTTCATTCTCTCTGGTTCTAAAGCTGGCTCAATAATTTGAACACCTTCAAGATCCAATGCATTTTCTTCTATAATTTGTTTTATAGCTTCTTTATTCCCTAATAAAATCGGAATAGCAATATTATCATCTTTAACAATTTGAGCAGCTTTTAAAATTTTATAGTTATCCGCTTCTGCAAATACCACACGTTTAGGAGCAGATTTCGCTTTGTTTGTGATGGCACGCATAATTGAATCATCCATTCCCAAACGACGTTTCAATTCTTCTGCATACGCATCCCAATCTGTAATCGCTTTACGTGCAACACCAGAATCGATTGCTGCTTTCGCAACTGCCATAGAGACATTGGTCATTAAACGAAAATCCATTGGTTTTGGAATGATATATTCTTTTCCAAATTTGATATTACGGGCATTATATGCCATATTCACAGCTTCTGGAACAGTTTTTCTAGCTAATTCTGCGATAGCTCGAACTGCAGCAATTTTCATCTCTTCGTTAATACTAGTCGCTCTAACATCTAAAGCACCTCTAAAAATATAAGGGAATCCCAATACATTATTAACTTGATTTGGGTAATCGGAGCGCCCAGTCGCCATAATCAAATCTTTACGAGAATTAATCGCTAAGTCATAAGCAATTTCTGGATTTGGATTAGCCATTGCAAAAACAATAGGATTTTTAGCCATCGATTTTAACATCTCAGCAGTTACACAATCAGCTGATGAAAGTCCAATAAATACATCAGAATCCTTTAAAGCCTCTTCCAATGTATCAACTTTACGAGTCGTAGCAAATTCTCTTTTTATGGCATCTAAATTCTCTCTGTCGTGACGAATAACGCCACTTCTATCACACATTACAATGTTTTCTTTTTTTGCTCCCAACGAAACGTATAAACGAGAGCAAGAAATTGCAGCGGCACCAGCGCCATTAACTACAATTTTAATCTTATCCATTTTTTTCTTTTGTAAATCGCATGCGTTTAATAATGCTGCCGCAGAAATAATTGCGGTACCGTGTTGGTCATCATGCATTACTGGAATGTTCATTTCCTCTTTTAATCGACGTTCAATTTCAAAACATTCTGGCGCTTTGATATCTTCTAAATTTACGCCACCAAAAGTTGGCTCCAACGCTTTAACTATTTTTACAAAATCATCTACATTTTTAGTGTCGAGTTCTAAGTCAAATACATCAATATCAGCAAAGATTTTAAACAACAAACCTTTACCTTCCATTACTGGTTTACCAGCTTCTGGACCGATATCTCCTAAACCTAAAACTGCTGTACCATTACTAATTACAGCAACTAAATTGCCTTTAGCTGTGTATTTATATACATCATCTTTATTTTCAGCAATTTTTAAACAAGGCTCTGCCACACCTGGCGAATATGCCAAGGTTAAATCTCTTTGTGAAGAATATGGTTTTGTAGGTACTACCTGAATTTTTCCTGGTCGTCCTTGCGAGTGGTAATCTAAAGCGTCTTGTTTTCTATTCGTTTTACTCATAAAATACTTTTTGGTAACAGGCAAAGTTACAATTATTTTACTCGTTATGTTGTTGTTTTTTTCCAGTGTTGTCGCCTATTTATTTGAGTTAAAACAAGGAGTAAAGCCATTTACCTTAAATTTTAGTTAACCGATTTAGTTAGCCAACACTAAAATAGTTTCTTAACAAAAGTTCAAAATTTAACCCTATTCTTTTCATCTATTTAATATTCACTTTACATAGTGATGATATTTTTGGCTATTCCAGTAGATAGGGTAATTCGTTAATTCTTAACAATAAATCATGATTTGATAACAACAAATAAAGGAAACACGATTCTGAAGCAGAACCGGTTTCCTCCGGCAGTACAATGGATTGAGGCCCCATACTGCTGAACTCAGCAACCAAGATTATTAATCACTAAGTATTCAAAAATATGAAAATAAATTTACTAGAGCTACACAAGGCTTTTTTTACTACGCTGTTTCTTTGCGTTCAAATCTTATTCATTTGTGTTGTCCAACCCGTTAAGGCAACCGTTAATACCAACTTTAGTAGTGCAGATCAAGGAAAAATAATCGGAAAAATAACCGATGAAAACGGACAACCTTTTCCTGGTGTAACCATTAAGGTTGAAGAAACAAAACAAGTAGCTCAAAGTGGTGAGGACGGCACATTTTCAATTAGCATTGAGCCAGGCACTTACACATTGCTTGTTTCATATTTATCCTATCAAACTCAACAAATTAAGCTCGTAGCAGTAAAATCTGGCGAAAACACATTGCAAAGCATAAAGATGGTGCCAACAGAAAAAGCACTGAATGAAGTTATTGTAGTAGGTTATGGAACGCAGAAAAAGGAAAATTTAACCGGAGCTATTGATCAGGTTACTTCAAAATCTTTAGAAAACAGACCTATCCCGAATTTAACACAAGGTTTACAAGGTGTAATGCCAAATCTTAATCTTAAAATGATGGACGGAAGGCCAACCCAAGCACCAAGTTATAATATTAGAGGAACTACTTCTATTGGCCAGGGTGGTAGTGCGTTAATTTTAATTGATGGTGTAGAAGGTGATCCAAGTTTACTAAACCCTAATGATGTAGAAACTGTAACGATGTTAAAAGATGCTTCATCTTCTTCTATTTATGGCGCAAGAGCCGCTTTTGGTGTAATTTTAATTACCACAAAAAAACCTGTTGGAGGCAAAACAACAGTAAATTATTCGACTAATTATGCAACTAAAAGCCCATTACAACTTCCAGATTTTGTAACCGATGGTTATACTTGGGCAAAAATGTTTGCAGAAGCTTTTGTAAATGGCGATGGTTCTTTCCCACAAAACATTAACAAAACTCAAAAATTCTCTCAAGCCTATTTAAACGAATTTCAGAAAAGAGCCGAATCTGGACAACCTTATAACAAAGTAGAAGTAGATCCTGTTACGGGCGAATATATTTATTATGGCAGTACCGATTTTTACAATGAATTGTATAAAAAGAGCAATAATGCCAACGAGCATAATCTTTCTATAACGGGAAGTGGAGAGAAAATATCTTATCTCTTATCTGGTCGCTACCAAAAACAAGATGGCTTGTTTAAATACAATTCTGATGATTACAGCATGAAAAATTTTAGAGCAAGAGGTTCTGTTCAGTTATTCTCTTGGTTAAAACTCGATAACAATGCTGATTTTTCTGTAATGAACTACCACAACCCACTAAATGTTGGCGAAGGCGGTGGTATTTGGAGAAATATTGCCGATGAAGGCCATCCTACTTCTGTAATGTTCAACCCAGATGGCACTTTATCTTTCTCGTCTGCATATGGCGCCGGCGATTATTGGTATGGCCAAAATGGAACTGATACCAAAAGACAAATATTTAGAAACACAACTAGTCTTTCTTCTTGTTTCTTTAACAATAAATTTAGGATAAATACCGATTTTACTTTCCGCAATACCAATAACAACATCGAACAAAAACGTGTGCAACTTCCTTATAGCTCTGTAAAAGGGGTTACGGCATATATAGGCACGACTACAAACGATCTCCTTTTTGATAGAAGAGAAACTCAATATTTGGCTAATAATCTGTATGCCGAGTACGAAAACAAATTTGCAAATGCTCATTATTTTAAATTAATGGCGGGTTATAATTATGAAGAATCTACTTATAAACGTTTAGCTGCACAACGTAATGGTATTATTTACGAAGGTGCTGACGATCTTAACTTAGCCTTAGGCCAAGCCATTACAACTGGCGGAGGTTATGAGAAATGGAATATTTTTGGAGGTTTCGCCAGATTAAACTATGCATTTAAGGATAGGTATTTAGTAGAAGTTAATGCTCGTTACGACGGTTCTTCCAAGTTTCCATCCGACCAACGGTTTGGTTTTTTCCCATCATTTTCTGCTGGATGGCGAATTGCCGAAGAACCATTTTGGAAAGTGTCTTCTAAATTTATTTCTGATTTAAAAGTTAGAGCTTCGTATGGCTCATTAGGAAATGGAAATATTGGATCTTACATTTTCCAAGAGAATTTCTCTATCTCGCAATCGGCATTAATTTTAAATGGTGTTAAACCACAACGTACCGGGCAACCGGCAGTTTTACCTGATGGTATTACGTGGGAAACTTCTACTACCAGCAATATCGGTTTAGATTTGGGCATGCTTTCTAACCGCTTATCTTTTACAGGCGATGCTTATATCCGTAATACTACAGATATGTTTACGGTTGGCTTAACAGCACCAGCGGTATTTGGCGCAACTGTACCAAAAGGCAATTATGCCGATTTACAAACCAGAGGATGGGAAGTAACCTTATCATGGAGAGATAAAATTAACGGCAAAAAGCCATTTAATTACAATGTAAGATTAACCCTTGCAGATAACACCTCTAAAATTACCAAATACAATAATCCAGATAAACTACTTTCAGATTATTATGTTGGGCAAAAAATTGGTGAAATATGGGGTTATACCACAGAAGGTTTCTTTATAGATCAAGCAGATATAGATTCTCATGCTAAACAAGCTCCTCAAATGAGAGCCTCGCCTACAAATATTTGGTATCCTGGAGATATTAAATTGAAAGATTTAAATGGTGATGGTTTTATCAACGTTGGAAAAAACAGCGCAATTGATCCTGGAGACAGAAAAATTATTGGTAACAGCGCACCAAGATATACGTATGGGATTAGCTTAGGTGCAGATTGGAACAGTTTCTTTTTCTCTACATTTTTTCAAGGTGTGGGTAAACAAGATTGGTACCCAAGTACTGAGGCAGAGTTTTTCTGGGGTCAATACAACAGACCATATAATAATATCCCAACTTTCCACTTAGGCAATATGTGGACGCCCGAAAACACGAATGCCTATTTCCCTAGAACAATGTCTCGTGCTGCATCGAGTAATACAAACAGAACATTAGGAATAGCGCAAACTAGGTATTTGCAAAATGTTGCCTATATAAGAATGAAAAATATTCAAATTGGTTATAATTTGCCAGCAAAATGGATTTCTAGATTCAAAGCTACCAGTGCAAAAATCTATTTTTCAGGTGAAAATCTGTTTACTTATTCACCTTTATATAAAATTACAAAAACGCTCGATGTAGAAAATACAGTTCCAGCCGATCAAGGTTTTAACTCTGGAGCTACCAATGGCGATGGTTATAATTATCCATTACTTAAAAGCTTTTCTCTTGGTCTAAGCTTAACTTTTTAATTATATAATTTAAAATTACTGTTATGAAATTAAACAATTTGTGGTTTTTACTGATCATCATAGTTATCTCTGCTTGTAAAAAGCTCGATCAAGAGCCTCATTCAACCGCTTCAAAAAGTGCCGTATTCGGCAGCGAAAGTGGCTTACAATTATATGCAAATTCTTTTTACACCATCTTGCCAGGAAATTCTACCAGTTTAGATGCCATGTCTGATTATTTGGCTGTTAAATCCGTACCTTCTTTTATTCAGGAAGGTGTTTATGCGCCCAATTTAAGTTCTGGCTGGAGCTGGGGTGATTTAAGAAACCTAAACTATTTTATCGTAAACTGTACAGATACAAAAGTATCTGCAGAAGCAAGAAAAAATTATTTAGGGCTTGCCAGATTTTTCAGAGCTTATTTTTATTTCGAAAAAGTTAAAAGATTTGGCGATGTGCCATGGATTAACAAACCTTTAGATATTTCTGACCCTGCTTTATATAATGGCCGCGATCCGAGAACTTTGGTAATGGATTCGGTACTTGCCGATATTACATATGCAGCTACAAATATCAAAGCTAACAACGATGCTTCTCGCAGTACAATTACCAAAGATGTAGCCTTAGCGCTTAAATCTAGAATTTGTCTTTTTGAAGGAACTTTTAGAAAATATCACCCAGAACTAAATCTTCAAGGTACAGCAACAGCCTGGCTTACCAACGCTGCAACTGCCGCAAAAGAGTTAATGGATAAAAATACGTACAACATTAATACTGCTGGTGGTGCCGGAAATTCTTACCGCCAGGTATTTACAAGTGCCGCTCCTGTTGCAACAGAAGTGATATTGTCTTCTATATGCGATTTAACGTTAAACGTATTAAATGAAGCCAATTGGTGGTGGACCAGCGGCACCTATGGTGCTAAAGCGAGTTTTACCAGAACCTTTATCAATACGTATTTAAATATAGATGGAACACCGTTTACAGATAATCCAAATTATCCAACTATGTTGTTTAAAGATGAAGTAAAAAACAGAGATTTAAGGCTGAAGCAAACTATCCGCTCTGGAGATTATAAACGAATAAATGCCGGCGTACAGGTTGCTGCACCACCGGTTTTCTCTTATACTTTTACAGGTTATCAACCCATAAAATGGACTTTAGACGACATGTACTATGATGCTGGCGCATTAAACATCAACTCTATTTCTATATTTAGGTATGCCGAAGTTTTATTAAATTTTGCTGAGGCAAAGGCAGAATTAGGTACACTTACAGATGCAGAATGGGCAGCTACAATTGGCAAACTTCGCTCAAGAGCAGGCATAACTGGTGGATTAAGTACTAAGCCTACGGTAGCAGATCCTTATCTTATTGCTAATTATTTCCCAAATATTACAGATCCGACTATATTAGAGGTAAGGAGAGAAAGAGGAATTGAATTGAGCTTAGAAGGTTTACGCTTTAGCGATATTTTAAGATGGAAAAGAGGTGAATTAATGTCGAAAGAATGGAACGGATTTTATGTACCAAGCTTAAACACACCAATGGATTTGAATGAGGATGGCGTGTTGGATGTGGCATTCTATCAAGGAACTAAACCAAGCCCTGCTGTAAGCGGTGTTACGTATGTTGATGTTTCTAATCAAGTAGGTGGCAAAACAAATTCGCAACGCTTAAAAAATGGTACATCTGGCGAGTTAATTTGGATGAGTGAAATTTCTAGAAAATGGGATGATAAACAATATTATTATCCAATTCCTCAGGCCGATTTATTAAAAAACCCTGCACTTGGTCAAAACCAAGGCTGGTAATTTGAATTATTTATCTCAATAAAAAACATAAAGATGAAATTAAAATCCTTATTCATAATTGCGCTGCTAGTTGCAACTTCCATTGGCCTTAAAGCACAATCATTTAATGTTGCTACATTTAATTTAAGATTTGATAATCCTAGCGATACCGGAAATTTGTGGATTAACCGTGCGCCAATAGTTTCCAATCTTATCCGTTTCCATGATTTTGATGTGTTTGGTATTCAAGAAGGTTTAAAAAATCAGCTAGATGATATCAGCACAGCTTTACCACAATATGCAAGATATGGACGTGGCCGTGATGACGGCAAAGATGCAGGTGAACATTCAACTATTTATTACAAAAAAGATAGGTTTAACTTAATAAAAGGCGGCGATTTTTGGTTATCAGAAACACCAAATGTTCCGGGAAAAGGTTGGGATGCTACGTGTTGCAATCGCATTTGCTCGTGGGTGTATTTAGAAGACATCAAAACCAAGAAGAAATTCTATTTATTTAACGTACATTTTGATCACCAAGGCATAGTTGCCCGTAAAGAAAGTGGCAAGTTAATGGTGCAAAAAATAAAAGAAATAGCTGGCAACGAACCTACGTTATTAACTGGCGATTTAAATGGTAGCCGCCAAAGCGAATGGTATCAAACTATTGCAAATTCGGTAATTCTTAAAGATGTTTATACTGCCGTAAAATATCCTTATGAAAACAATTCATCAATGAATGGATTTAGAATCCCTCGTGGCACTACAGTAATTGATCACATTTTTATGTCGAAACAATTTATAGCTAGCAGATGGGGCATTTTAACAGATAGCTACTTTGGAAAATACCCATCAGACCATTTTCCTGTAATGGCAACAGTAAGTTTTTAAGATTTTAACATCAAAAAAGAGGGCTTAAATAGTAGTGTTTCAGCCCTTTTTTTATTTTATTTAGCTCTTAATTTTTAACAACATACCCGGTTGCAATGCCGCCCTTTTTTTTAAGCCATTTATTTTTTTGATGTTGGCTACAGTTGCTCCATCAAATTTTTCAGCTATGCCAGATAAAGTATCCCCTAGTTTTACTTTATAGGTAATATAAGATGATTTTGTTAGCGGTTTTGGTATAGATGCAGCACCGTAGATTTTTAGCTTTTGACCTGGAATAATGGTATTACTTTTCAATTTATTCCAAACTTTTAAATCTTGAACCTCTACCTGATAAAGATCTGCAATACTACCTAAACTTTGACTTGGCTTAACTTTATAATATGTGATTTGAGCTGTTGGTGTGCTCTTCGCTTTCTTACGCAAATCTCTTACATCGTCTGTTGATGCTAGAATAATATCTCTTTCTGTTTCAATATCAGCATTTAAAACTTCATAAACTTTTGCATAATCAGCTTGTTCTACTTTAGGTAAAATTATTCGTTTAGGTAAAGCTGCAGTTCCATTTACAATTTTCTTCTTGTAGGATGGATTTAAACCAAACAAAGTTGATTCTTCGTAATTTATTGCCTTTGCTAAATCTGTTAAAGCCACAAAGTGATTAACCTGAATGGTATCCGTTTTAAAATTGATGGCAGGAGTTTGTTTAGCGATATCGTGAGTGCTTGCATAATTCATCACGTAAACAGCTGCAATAAAAGCTGGAACATAATCTCGCGTTTCTTTAGGTAAATATGGACGTATTACCCAAAAATCCCTTGAACCTGCTTTATCAATAGCACGAGTTACGTTGCCTTTGCCACAATTATAAGCTGCAATCGCTAAAAGCCAATCGCCAAGTTCTTCGTATGCATCTCTAAAATAAGCTGCTGCTGCATAACTTGCTTGAATAGGATCTTTGCGTTCGTCTACAAAATTATCCATATTTAAACCATATGCTTTTGCAGTACTGAACATAAACTGCCACATTCCCGTTGCGCCAACTCTTGATATAGCATGTGGGTTCATAGATGATTCTATAATTGGCAAATATTTAATTTCGGCAGGAATATTATATGCTTTAAGTGCTCTTTCGAATATTGGGAAATAATAGTTTGATAGACCTAACATTTTACCCATCATGTCTTTACGTCTGCTATAGATATCTATGAAATTCTGTACATACTCATTGTAACTAAGCGGCACAATTTTTTGAATAGAATCTAAGCGTAACTTAAAAACTAAATTCTGATTAAAAAGTAAAGGCTTGTTGATAACGGGAACTGCAATCGTATCTGATGGTAATGAAGCAACAATGTCCTTTAAGAGGCTATCACCTTGTATTGTTCTTTTAGGAGTTTGCGCTGTGGCATTTAAAAAAGCCAAAAAACTCAACAGAATTAGTACTATTTTTCTCATAGGCTTATCAGTTGCAAAATCTAATTTAAGATTTTAAGCTAAACTTCGTTTAAAAAACGATGTGATAAAGAGAGCAGTTCTTGCTCATTAAAGTGTTTGGTCATTAATTGAACACTTAACGGCAAACCGCTTTTATTATTGCCCAAAGGTAACGCAACTGCTGGAATACCAGCCAAAGAAGCTAAAACTGTATAGATATCAGCCATGTACATCACCAATGGATCTTGTATATTTTCGCCCATTTTAAAAGCTGGTGTTGGTGTTACAGGGCTTAATAGAAAATCGAAATCGTTTAATAAAGCTTCAACTTTTTCTCTAATCAGTCTACGTACTTTTTGCGCTTTTTGATAGTACGCATCATAATACCCTGCACTTAAAACAAAAGTACCTAGTAGAATTCTTCTTTTTACTTCTTCTCCAAAACCCTCCGCTCTTGAAGTTTTATATAACTGATTAAGGCTTTCTGCTTGTGTATCTCTGTAGCCATAATGCACACCATCGTAACGTGAAAGGTTGGATGAAGCTTCGGCGGTAGTTAATACATAATATGCAGGCACTAAGTAATCTAATAAATCAAAAGAAACATATTCAACGCTATGACCTTGAGATTTTAATGTTTCAATAGCGTTTAAAATGGCAGATTTTATTTCCGAATCTAGCGCATCATTTTCAATTGTTTCTTTTAAAACTGCTATTTTCTTTTTCCCCGTTTGTGAGAGATGTTGCGAGTAAGCGGGAACTATTACTGATGAAACTGTACTATCTGAATCATCTACTCCAGCTAAAACCTCTAACAATAAAGCTGCATCGCTAACGGAAGAAGTCAGTGTACCTACTTGATCAAATGAAGAGGCATAAGCAATAATCCCATAACGAGAAATACGGCCATAAGTAGGTTTAAAACCAATACAACCGCAAAATGCAGCAGGCTGACGAACGGATCCACCTGTATCTGTACCTAAAGCTGCCAAACACATATCCGCTTGGACGGCAGCGGCCGAACCTCCAGATGAACCTCCAGCAACTCTTTCTTCATCGATAGCATTTTTTACTGCACCGAAATAAGAAGTTTCATTTGAACCTCCCATGGCAAATTCATCGCAGTTTAGTCTGCCAATAATAATGGCATCTTCTTGCAACAAACGATTTACAACAGTTGATGAATAAGGAGATACAAACCCATCTAACATTTTTGAAGATGCAGAAACTTTATGGTCTAGATAGCAGATATTATCTTTAATACCAATCACCATACCAGCCAATTTCCCAGCAGTACCTTTTTCTATCTTTTGCTGTACTAAATTTGCCTGCTTTGTTGCAGAATCAAAAAACACCTCATTAAATGCATTGAGGTGTTGATTTTTTTCTATTTGCTTAAAGTAGTACGATAAAAGCTCTAGTAAAGTGAGTTCTTTTTGCGTAAATTTTCCCTGTATCTCTGTTAAAGAGGTATATTTCTTCAAAACTTAAATTTAAAAGACAAAAATTACTGAAACTAAAGAGGCTTGTTTTCGTTAGTTCCGTCAACGCCTTCTTTACCGTCTTTAAATTCTTTTACGCCTTTACCTAAACCACGCATTAATTCAGGGATTTTTTTACCACCAAATAATAATAAAAGTGCTAAAACTATTAATACGATCTCACCTGTACCTAAACCGGCTAATAAAATTGTAGGTTGTGCCATTGGATTTATTTTAATTTTTTTAATCTGGTTAATTGAAACTCTTTTTAAGAATAAGTTTCTTTATTTTTTTGATCAGCAGCATCCTCTTCAGGAATTACTTTATTATCCTCTGTTGAAGTTGCATGCATTAAACTATCCTCTTCTGTTGGATGATGACGTTGTGCATGATTTTCTTCCTCAGCTTTTAATTCGTTATCTATATCTACGGAATTAATGTTGCGATGGATTTCACGCTTAACACCTTCCGATGCATCTTTAAATTCTCTAATCCCTTTTCCTAAACCTCTTGCTAATTCAGGCAATTTTTTACCTCCAAATAACAAAAGTATTGCCACCATAATAAGTGCAACCTCTCCGCCACCCATGTTTAAGAACTCTAATAATACGCCTGAATACATCTCTAATTGATTTTTATACAAATATAGACAAATAAATTTCCTAAAAGTTTATCGAGCGATCCAACTTTCAGGATTTTGTGGAATACTAATCCTACGAATCTGGAAGCCTAACTCTCCAACGCCATCATTTGTACCTACTATACCTATATTTTGTCTGGTGCTTACATTGTCGCCTTTGCTTACACTGACAGACTTCAGGTTGTAGTATACTGTGAAATATTCTCCATGTTTAACAAGCACAATATACCTTCCTTGAACGGTAGAAACACTTGTAACTTTACCATTAAAAACAGCTCTTACTCCTGCGCCATCAGAAGTTTGATAAGTAACACCTTCATTATCGATTGTAGCTTGATCAACCTTCGATCTGCCAAAATGACTACTTATATAACCAGAAGCAACTGGAGCAGGGAGATTTCCTCTATTATTTTCAAATGCTACAGAAAGTTTATTTCCATCGGATGTTGCTCTTAAAATCTCACTATTGGTTTGAGTTTTTGGTGATGAAGTAACAGGCGCTGGTTTGTTTTCTGATTTTGCCTTCGCAGCTGCAATACGTTCTCTTTCTCTTTCTTCATCTTCGGCTTTTTTACGGGCAATCGCAATTTCTCGCTGAATAGCGGCTCTAATTGCTCTATCTATAGCTTGTTGTTGTTGTTTCTTTCTCGAAATATCTTGTTTGTATTGTTTTTCTTGCTTGCTTAACTGATTTAGTACAACAGCTTGCTCATTTTTCTTTTTATCTAATTTACCTTTTTCATTTACTCGTTCTTTTAGCAAGTTATTTTTATTCTTTAAATCTTTATCTAATACAACAATTTTATTGTTTAAATCCTTTTCCGTTCCCTGAATATAAGATGCCTGCTTTTTACGATATTGCCCAAATTGTTGTAAGTATTTGATGCGTTTATAGGCTTGATTAAAATCTTTAGCCGCGAAAATAAACATCATTTTATCGTAAGAATTTTTATTGCGTTGAGCAAATCTAATCATTGCTGCATATTCCTTTTTCAAATCCGATAAACGAGTTTGCAGGTTATGTACTTTACCAGTATTTTCTGTAATCTGGTTATCTAAATTTTTCATTTCAGAATTGATGGTCGAGATTTTCTCTTGCATCAATCTAACCTGTGCTTTTATCGCATTAATTTGAGTTAGCGTTAATTTTTTACCATTTGTAGTCCGATTCAGGTTTTTCTGCGCTAATTCTATTTCTCTTTGTAGCGCTTCCTTTTTACGCGTAAGTTCTTTACTAGATTGTGCAAACCCGCTTGAGCAAAGCACTAATAATAATAGGGAAAGGAGTAGTTTTTTTAACTTCATTAGACCAAAAATATAAAAAATTAGTTGATTACCTCAAAACTTTTAGGAACCGTAAAAGGAAAGTCAACTGGAGTATTACTTTCTATTTTAATAAAATCGATGTTTACATTTATTTTTTTATCTCCAGACATAGAATTGATTTTCAGGCTAGAAGGGAATAATGCATTATTCACTGGAGTATAATTTCCGTAAATCACTTTAAAAGCTTGAGCAGCTTTTGCATCATTTAAGGTGGTTTCCTCAGTTTTTAGCAAAGTGTTAAACAAACTACGATAGGCCAAATCGTCTGTTGTGCCACTTAAAACCCAAACCCCATTTTCTTGTACTAACGCTGATTTCTCTACCATAAAATCTTTAATTGTGTTACCAGAAAATACAGCTTGTAGTAAATCGAAATTGATTTGTTTATTCGTATAGTTATAAATATAGTTGAATGGTTTTTTGGTGAATTTCTTATGCAGGCGATCCAATATCAGTAAACTATCTGGTGTAATCACAGCTCTTGCAACTTCTATTCCCGCAATTGCAGTAACGCTTACCCAAATCTTTTTATCCTTTTCTATTCTGATAATCATGGTTACATTATTCTCATCGCCATTAATATCTAATTCCGCTTTTCCTCTTAAAGCCAATGTAGTAAAAGCAATATCTTTACTTTTTAATAACGCTAAATTCTCTGATTTCTTGTCAACTTTAAGCTCCTCAGTTTGTCCAACTGGCGGAGTAGTAACGATTAGTTTTTTTGGCCTACACCCAACACCCAATATTACTAATACAGCTAATAAAAGGCTATTTAATATATTTCTTTTCATTAATCTTCTTGTTTAATTTTTCGGATACATTTCCTGCTTGTTTGGCTTTTTGCCATTGCATTACCGCTTTATCTTTTTCTCCTTTGAGGAAAAGAATATCGCCATAATGCTCTAAATAAACAGGATTTGAAGCCTCATTGTTTTGCAAAGCTTTTTCCATCCAACTTAAGGCTAAATCATATTTGCCTAATTTAAAAAGCACTAATGCATACGTATCCAATATTGATGCATTTTTAGGTAAAGCCTTTACGGATTTTTCAGCTAACATTTCTGCTTTGCTCAAATTCTGATTTCTTAACGCCAAATAATAGGCATAATTGCTCAATGTCAAATAATTATCTGGAGCCAACTCAATTGCTTTATCAAATGCTACATCTGCTTCTTTCAATTTTTCTTGGTCGATTAACACTTCTGCTTGCAAGGCAAAAATCATCGCCTTTAGATTCGTATCATCCGGATCTAGTTGCAAAGCAGATCTGATTTCCAGTCCAGCTTCTGCATTTTGTCCGTTTCTATGCAAGGCAAATGCACTATAATAATACAATATTGCTTGATTAGGATAAATTGAAACCGCTTCTTCTCCGGTTTTTATTGCCTCTGCATATTGACCTAATAATGTTTGTATACCTAGTAATTTTTCCCAAGCTGCGTAAATTTGATCAGAAATTTTTAGTGCTGCTGAATATTGCTCTTTTGCTCCACTTAAATTATTTTGTTGATAGAGCACATCTCCATACAAAACCAATAATTTTTGATTGTTAGGATGAGTTTTTACTGCTATTTGAATTAATTCTGTAGCATCTTTCACTACGGTTTGATTGTTAAATCGCGGCAGCATTAAACTTACAATTTTAAGCTTATTTGCAACTGGCATCGCCTGATGGGCAAAAGCAGATTTTAATGGAACTATGGCTAATTCGTTTTTCTTTTGAGAATTATAAATATCGGCCATTGCCAAATCAACTTCATAATTATCAGGTTCTAAACCCTTAGCTTTTTGTAAGATCGCTAAAGCTTCTTCTTTTTTATCTTTTTCTAATAAAATACCGCTCAAATAGAGATAGCTTTTTACATCTGTTGGATTTTCTGTTAATAACTTGTTTATCGCGTCATTACTCGGTGTTTCATTTCCTTGGATGGTAAAGCGTTGTTTTGCAAAGGTTAATTCTTTAGAACTGCCAAATTTTTGTTCTATTTCATCGTAAGCTTTTTTCGAATCTTCTGTTTTTCCAGCAATGAAAAGTGCATTTGCTCTATCAAAATAATAGGTGTCAATCTCGGGTGATAATTGAATGAGCTGATTAAATACACTCACTAATGCTTCCATATTGCCATTGCGCTTATATATTTCTGCCTGGAGTTTTAAATACCAGCTATTTCTAGGATTTAAACTAATTGCTTGTTTAATTGCAGTTTCAGCATCTAGCAATTTATTTTGGCGATAATTGAGTGAAGCTAATTCGAAATACACTGCATCATTCTTTGGATCGATTGTTAAAATTTTAGAGAAATTCAGGCTAGCATTCGTATAATTCTCCGCCATTTTTTCTTTCAGCCCTGCAAAAAAAAGTTCTTTTATAGCATTTCCTTCTCTACTTTCTTGAGGTGGAGATTCTTGTGCAAATAGTACACTATTTACAAAAAGCAAGAAAACAAATGTCAACTTAAACTTCATTATTTAATTTTATCAATAGAACTATTTACCCGTGTGTCCGTAACCACCTGTGCCACGAGCAGTATCACTTAATTCTTCCACACTTTCCCAACTAATGCTTTCGTGTTTGGCAATTACCATTTGTGCAATTCTATCGCCATCATTAATCACAAAATCTGTATCAGATAAATTTACCAATAACACTTTAATTTCTCCACGATAATCTGCATCAATAGTTCCTGGAGAATTTACAATTCCAATTCCATGTTTAAAAGCTAATCCGCTACGTGGTCTAATTTGTGCCTCGTATCCAATTGGCAATTCTATATGTAAACCTGTTGGAATTAAAAGACGTTGTAAAGGTTTAATTGTAATTTGTTCTGGGGTAAATGCTCTTAAATCCATACCTGCAGCATGAGCAGTTTCATACGCTGGAAGTGGGTGAGTGGAGTGATTGATAATTTTGATTTTCATTATTTTGTTGTCAGTATTCTTTTAACGTTATCTTTTTCCATAAAATATATCCCTACCAAAAACAGCGCTAAAAGACCATTTCCGATATAAATATTCTGTTCAAACACATAAAATGATAAATATACCAAAACCAAAGAAGTGCTTAAATAAGCTATCATGCTTTTTAGGTTATATGGAATTGGATAAAATTTTTGCCCTAAAATGTAAGAGATAATCATGATGATGAAATAAGCCATCATACTTACCCAAGCTGATGCCATATAGCTGTATTTTGGAATAAGTATAATATTCATCACGATAGTAAAAATTGCGCCAACTAACGAAATATATAAACCATATCGAGTTTGATCCGACAAACGATACCAAACCGCCAAATTCATATAAATGCCCAAACAAACGTAACCAAAAAGTAGGAATGGGACTGCTGGTAAACCAACCCAATATTTTGCCGCAATGAAATGTTTAATTAGATCAATGTTTGCAATTAAACCCACAAACAAAATAGCCAAAGCCAACACAAAATAATTGAGAATATTGGCGTACGTAGTTTTTGCATTCTCATTTTTGGAATGGCTGAAAAAGAAAGGTTCTGCTCCTAGTCTAAACGCGGTATTAAATATGCTGATGAAAATTGCTAGCTTACAAACTGCACCATAAATACCTGTTTCATGATCTGCAATAGTAGCTGGAAGGTATTTACTTAGCAATATTTTATCAAGGTTTTCATTAATAATAAACGACAAGTTAGCTACTAAAATTGGCCAGCTGTAAGCGAGCATTTTATAGAAAAGTTCTTTATCAAACTTAAATTGGATTTGTTTAAATTCTGGAATTAATAAAATGAAGGTGGATATACTTGCAACCAAATTAGCAACAAAAACATAGCCTATCCAACTAGTTTTAAACCACGTAGCCAACCATTCTGCACCCAGTAAATTTTGCTTAATAATTGCCGGAATAACATAAATAAATATCAAGTTTAGACCTACAAAAACACCTATGTTTAAAAATTTGACAACACTATATTTAAGTGGTTTTCCATCAGCTCTTAATTTTGCAAACGGGATTACACAAATTGCATCTGTAAATAATATCCAAATTAGGTATTGAACATATTTTCGTTGTTCATCGTAATTTGCAAGACCATCACTACTGGAAGTAAACCTTGTTAAATAGTCTGTAAAAACTAATCCTGTAATTAGAAATAGAACAGAAATAAAGGCAATAACTAAAAAACTGTTGTTGTAAACTTCTTGCTTTTTTTCTTCATGCTTATTTAGGTAACGAAAAAAAGTAGTCTCCATACCAAATGCCAAAATTGCATTGATAATGGAAGCGTAACTAAACATTTTAGTGAAAATACCATATATGCCTTCTGCGTAAACTCTGGTATAAATTGGAGTTAAAATAAAGTTGAATAGCCTTGAGAATATGGTACTTATACCATAAATCATTGTTTGACCAGCAAATTTTTTATATACAGACAAGTTAATTTTAGATTTTAGATTTTAGATTTTAGATTTCTGGAGTATGCTCAAAAATACAATCTAAAATTCAATACATAATTTTCCTTAATTGATATTCAATCGTAATTCGTAACTCTCAAATTGTAAATCTACTTTACCAAAGCAGGTTCTTTTTTACAACTTCAAAGTTGCGATAATTTTTAAGTTCTCCATCTACAACTTCCACATTTTCTACTTTAGCTTTATCTGGGCCTTCTTTACACCAATCTACAAACATTTCTAATGTAGTTCTATCAGCTTCTGCTTCGATATACACTGATCCATCTTTTTCATTTTTAACCAGGCCCTTTACTCCCATCTGATCTGCCACAGCCTTAGTGCTTGCTCTAAAAAAAACACCTTGAACTTTTCCTATTACTTTTATATTGATGTGCTTCATTTTAACTATTTACTACTTTTAATCTCTGTTTTTACTTTGCTTTGCTGTACTTGATTTTTAGCTTTTTTCTTTATCAAAACGATAGCAATTACAATTAAAATGATTGTTATTAGCGCTAATATTCTTTTTAAAATCATTAGTAAGTATTAAAATATTTTAGGTTAAATTGGACTTCCAAAAACAACTTTCCCGAATAAAATGGATAAAATACTGTAGATAACTACTGGTATTAATAGTAATTTCATATCTGTGTGAGCCATAAAAAATTTGATAAGTGTTAAACTGCTTATCACATAGTGAATTAAATTCCCTATAGCGACTGGCCTACTATAAATCCCTCCTATTAAATTCGCTTTTGCTGTCCAATTAAGAAAACCAAACCCAAAATAAATAGCACCAAGAATTTGAATGATTAAAACAAGAACACTTGTTTCATTAACTCCCATAAATTGTAAAATTTCACTTGGCAGAAATGAGCATAATATACCAATGATCATCATGGTAAGGGCACTAAAAGTCATTAATATTTTTGTGTTTATCATCAGGTTAATCCTCAAATTTAAGATCGTTTAGTAGTTGCTTTTCTTTCAAAAACTCATTCCAAATTTCGTGTAAAATAACTGCCGCTGGCCTTATTTCATCCAGCATAGCTGATACTTGTCCAATTTCTAATTCACCTTGCTCAATGTCACCTTCAAACATACCCAATTTTGCTCGTGCCCTACCTAAAAGTTCCATCAGTTTTTCGGTAGCTGCACCTTGCGCTTCGGCTTGTGCAACAGCATCTGCAAATTCATTTTTTAGTAAGCGTACTGGCACTAATTTCTTCATTCGCAGTTTGGTATCGCCTTCATTAGAAGAAATGATTTTCTCTTTAAAATTTGGATGTGCTGATGATTCTTCAGCAACTGCAAAAGCTGACCCGATTTGAACGGCATCTGCACCTAATGCAAATGCTGCTAACATTGCTTTTCCACTACCAATACCACCTGCTGCAATTACTGGAATTTTAACCGCAGCTTTAATCATTGGAATTAAACACAACGTTGTAGTTTCTTCTCTTCCGTTGTGTCCACCAGCTTCAAAACCTTCAGCTACGATAGCATCCACACCACATTCTTGGGCTTTTAACGCGAATTTAGTATTGGCAATTACATGAACAACTGTCATGTTTTTTTCTTTTAAAAAGGAAGTCCAAGTTGCTGGATTACCAGCTGAAGTAAATACAATTTTCACATCTTCCTCAACCAAAATATCCATAATTTCCTGAATATTTGGATAGAGCAATGGCACATTTACAGCGAAAGGATTTGACGTTGCAAGCTTGCATTTTTGAATATGCGTTCGCAACACTTCTGGATACATAGAACCTGCACCAATTATCCCTAAACCACCAGCATTAGAAACCGCCGACGCCAATTTCCAACCGCTACACCAAACCATTCCTGCTTGAATAATGGGATATTTAATATTGAAAAGTGTAGTAATGCGATTAGCCATTTTGCTAAAATAAACGTTTTATAGTTGTTTCTTTATTAATAATTCCGTTTTCGGCATTGCTTATTAAAACAACGCCAGGTTTTTTACCTTTTTCAAAACTTCCATATTGCGATTCAATTCCTAAAAATTCTGCCCCGTTTAGGGTCGCCCATTTTAACAATTCTTCAAAAGAAATACTTTTATGTTCTTGCAAAGTTTGCATTTCTGACAAAATATTTAACTGATGATTGCTTGCCAAACTATCAGTCCCTAAAGTAATTTTTAAGCGTTCGGTCTTTAATACATCTACATCTGGCAATGTATTTTCAATATATAAATTAGCATTTGGGCATAAACACCAATACAGTTTTTGATGTTCTTTTTTTGCGAAATCTATATCTGCTTTACTACTAAATGTATTATGAACCAATAAAGTATTTACTTCTTTTGATAGTAGCGGTAAATGATAGTTTAAAGAATTTTTGCTGGAATTATGCGCATCATTTTGTGCAATTCCAAGTTCAGCAAAAAAGTCAGCAAATTTTCCTGTTCCAGTTTCAAAAAGTTCGTTTTCCCCTATCGTTTCCTGATTGTGAATACTTAAAGCATCATCCTCATTCGTTACTTTTTCTATCTCATTAAAAAGCGAGCTAGAAACAGAATATGGCGCATGTGGAACAATGGATGCTTTTAATGGGGCAAATTCTTTTTTTAAGTTTAAAGCTTGCTCAATAATAGGTTCAGACGGTCGATTAAATCCAAATACTTCTACAAATGTGTGATAATAGATTTTACTATTTAATTTAACAGATTTAGAAATTAACAGGTTTGAAATATCGCCAACAGCTACAATTCCGTTTTCATACATTTCTGCATCAGCGTTTTGCATTGCTGAAATAATTTCTTCTTCGGGTTGTTGTCGGAAACTTAATATTTGTTTGATGAACCCAGTTAATCCAGTTTTCTCAGCAATTTTTTGGCGCAAATGCGATAACTCTAAATGGCAATGTGTATTGATAAACCCAGGGACTAAAACACCGTCATAATGCTGAATATTTTCAATTCCTTGAGCCTCTTCTTGTGTTAAAACAGCACCAATACAACCATCTTCATTAATTCCAAGTACTCCATTTTTAAGTGGCGTATTATTGACACGATAAACTACATTTGCCGAGATATACATGTAGCAAATTACGCTATAATTAGCTAATTTGGCAATTAGTAAATTATCCCATATTTGATGAACCGCATTGACAGACTTTTTGGAATCTTAATACTCTTGCAGTCAAGAAAATATGTGACTGCCGAAAAAATTGCTAATCAATTTGACATTAGTGTGCGTACGGTTTACCGAGATATGAAAGCGCTTGGCGAACAAGGAATTCCGTTGAGTTTTGAGCAACCCAAAGGTTATTTTATTGTACAAGGTTATTTTTTACCCCCTATTTCTTTTAATTCTGACGAAGCAAATGCATTATTATTAATGGAACGTTTTTTAGGTGGTTTTGCAGATAAATCTATCACTCAACATTATACAACTGCACTAAATAAAGTTAAAACTGTACTTCGTACTGCGCAAAAAGAAAAATTAGAACTTTTAAATGAAAACATTAAATTACAATTGCCCGAACGATTAACCAATGATTTTGACTATCTATCAGTTCTACAAAATGCGATTTCTGCCAAATGCATCATCGAAATAGAGTATAGAAATAATAAAGAGGAAGTTAGCAAGCGAGAGGTAGAACCAATTGGTTTAATTTTTTATGCATTTAGTTGGCATTTAATTGCCTGGTGCCATTTAAGAAATGAGTATCGCGATTTTAAGCTAACTAATATCATCACTATAAAGTGTACTGAAATTCCTTTCAAAAAAACAACTCATATGTCATTAAATGACTACATGAAATTACTTCCTGTTAACTATTAATTTGGAGTTCGATTTTATAGAAATGCAGGTAGTTTGATTAATTGAACACTCCGTTTATTAAGTACTATAAGCTTAGTTTTCGTTAGAGTAAGTCCGCATCTAGTCCGCGTATTATTGCAAAATAGCGGACTCGATGTGGATTGTAAGCGTAGTTGTATAGGTCAAGACATAAATGTAACTACTTATAAGATATTATAGGGTTTATGTCACCTCCACCTGGGTGGAAAATGATAACCTTTCAAAATATCATTCGCTAATAAATTAAGAAAATTATTTTTTGACACAGTCTCTTTATAGCAAGATTTCAGGTTCGCAATTCTAATTTTTTTTATTTCTTTTTTTTACGCTGCCATAGGGTTGTCAGTCGGCTCACTTTTCTTTGTGTTATAAAACAGAGAAATTATGAACATTATTGAATTATTATTAAAAGAATTAGAAAGCGAAGCGCAAACTACTCGTAAATTTTTAGCATCGGTTCCATTTGACAAAACAGAATGGGCTCCACATGAAAAAAGCATGAAAATGATGCCATTGTCAACTCACATTGCAGAGTTGCCCAGTTGGATAAGCTTAGGTTTAACAACTGATGAGTTAGATTTTGCCTCTGCCCCTTACGAACCTATTGTAGTGAACAATAATGAAGAGTTGCTAGCACTATTTGAAAAAAGTTATGAAGGCGCAAAAGAAGAATTGGCAAAAGCAAAAGAAGAAGAACTAACTAAAAGATGGGTTTTACGTAATGGTGAACAAATTCTGAGTGATATGGATAAATATGGAATTATTCGCATTGCTTTTAGTCAAACAACTCACCACAGGGCACAATTGGGTGTTTACTTCCGTTTATTAGATATTCCAGTTCCTGCAAGTTATGGGCCAACCGCCGACGATCAAAGTTTTTAAACCTTTTTCACATAGGCACATCAGATTTATAACGATGGGCCTATGTTTCTACTTGGTTGTACTCTATAGATGTGTTAAAATGTTAACTTTGTAGCTAAATTACTAATTCTACTCAATGTCTGATTCTACAACACGATTAAATAAATACATTAGCGAAAGCGGTTTATGCTCAAGAAGAGCTGCTGATAGATATATTGAGCAAGGTCAAGTTTTTATTAATGGCCGTAAAGCAAAAGTTGGCGACAAGGTGTTTTTTGGCGATTTAGTAAGTGTAAACGGTAATAACATTGAGCCTAAGCAAGCAGAAAATTCTATTCTTTTAGCATATAATAAACCTGTTGGCATTACCAGTACAACTGAAGCCAATGTAAAAGGAAATATTGTAGATCATGTAAATCATAGCGAGCGTGTTTTCCCCATTGGTAGATTAGACAAAGATTCATCTGGGTTAATTTTCTTAACTAACAATGGTGATTTAGTAAATAAGATTTTACGTGCCGGCAATAATCACGAGAAAGAATATATAGTAACCGTAAACAAACCTATAACCGATCAATTTATTGAAGGAATGAGTAAAGGCGTTCCTGTTTTAGGTGTTATGACTAAAAAATGTAAAGTAACAAAAGAAAGCCCCTTTGTTTTTAAAATTACATTGATACAAGGTTTAAATCGTCAAATACGTAGAATGTGTGAGCATTTTGGCTTTGAAGTAACAAAGTTAGAAAGAACACGCATTATGAATATTACACTCAAAGGATTAGCCGTAGGCGATTGGAGAGAATTAACTGAAGAAGAACAAACTGAAATATTCAAATTAGTTGCTAAATCTAGTTCCGAAAAACCTGTTGTACCCAAACGGGTTAATAAAAAATCAGCACCAGAAAAAGAAGAAAGACCTGCACAACGCTTTGCAAAAGATAAAACTCGTGGTTCAAAACCAAAAGGCGATTCTAAATCTTCAAGTTCTTCATCAAGAGTTGGAGGTTCGCCTAGTTCTGATTGGTTTAAATCTGGGCCAAGCAAAAGACCAACTCGTCCATCAAATGGCAAACAAGGTGCACCAGGCGCAAAAACTCGTAGTCCGAAAAGGAAATGATAACGCTAGTAATTTATCTCAATGTCCTGATTTTTGTTTTGCTCTCAGCATTACATTTTTATTGGGCATTTGGTGGTAAATGGGCTTTAGCATGCAGTGTTCCAGAATTAACAAACAAAAAACCACTCTTTAACCCTGATATTTTTGGCACATTGTTTATTGCATTTGGCTTATTAATTTTTGCTTTTATTACTTATTTCCAATTAGATATATTTTCTATTCTTATTGGCGAGTATATAGATTATGCAACAGTATGTATAGCACTTATTTTCTTTATTCGTGCTATTGGCGATTTCAGATATATTGGTTTATTTAAAAAAATAAAAGGTACTCCTTTCGCCATCAACGATAGTAAAATTTATATTCCACTTTGTTTATACCTTTCCTTAAGTAGTTGTCTAATTGTAATCTTATAAGTGTCATTACCGCTTATTTTTTTACCCTCAACCTTTTTAATTACCTTTGCACCTTATGGTTAGCACTAAAAAAATAGATATTCGTTCGTTAGATTTGCCAAGTTTGCAACAACTTTTCGCAGAAATGAAGGAGCCAGTTTACCGAGCAAAACAAGTCTATCAATGGCTTTGGGAGAAATCTGCCAGAAGTTTTGAAGAAATGAGCAATCTATCCAAAGATCTTCGCAAAAAGCTAGATGATAATTATGCTATCAACGTTGTTGAAATAAATAGTGCTCAATTTAGTAATGATCATACTATTAAAAACGCATTCCGTTTATACGATGGCAACATTGTTGAAGGCGTTTTAATTCCTACAGAAGAACGTATGACGGCTTGTGTAAGTTCGCAAGTTGGTTGTAGTTTAACCTGTAAATTTTGCGCTACGGGTTACATGGATCGTAAACGAAATCTTAATGCGGACGAAATTTACGATCAAGTTGTTTTGATAGATCAGCAGGCGAAAAAAAATTACAATATTCCACTCACAAATATTGTGTACATGGGTATGGGCGAGCCTTTACTCAACTACGCCAATGTGTTAAAATCGATAGAGCGTATTACAGCTCCCGATGGTTTAAACATGAGTTATAAGCGCATTACCGTTTCTACTGCTGGTATCGCTAAGATGATTAAAAAATTGGGTGATGATGGTGCAAAATTCAATTTGGCACTTTCTTTACATGCTGCCAATGATGTAAAACGTCATGAAATTATGCCAATAACTGAGCATAATTCTTTGAAAGCATTAGCTGAAGCGCTTAAATATTATTTCCAAAAAACTAAAAATCCGGTTACATACGAGTACATTGTATTTAATGGTTTTAATGATGAAATTGAAGATGCAATGGATTTGGTTAAGTTTTGCAAACATGTGCCTTGCAAGGTAAATCTAATAGAATATAACCCAATTCAATTTGCAGATTTTATTAATGCCGAAGGCGATAAAATTGATGCTTTTGCTACCTATTTGCGTAATCATGGAGTAAATACAAATATCAGGCGCAGCCGTGGTAAAGACATTGATGCAGCTTGCGGACAATTAGCTGTTAAAGAAGAAGCTAAAGCCTAGATTTTAAATCACATTTCCCGACTTACAGCAAAACAAACTTCTACTTCCGTTTTCTATTCTCTATTTCCTTAAAAAATTACTAAATTGGAATTATGATAGCTGTAAAACGTTTAGCCACAGATATAATCGGATTGCTTTTTCCTGAGTTATGTAATGCCTGTGGTACGCATTTATATTACGGAGAAAAAGAAATTTGCACAAAATGCTTGTATGATTTACCTTATACAGACTATCATTTGTACACCGATAATCCAGTTGCTAAACAATTATGGGGACGATTACCTTGCAACGCTGCTATGGCAATGCTTTATTTTAGAAAGGGCACAAAAGTTCAAAATTTGATGCACAGTTTAAAATACAAAGGGCAAACTGAAGTTGGTGTAAGATTAGGAAATCTTTTAGGGGAAAGATTAAAATTAAGTCCCCTATACCACGATATAGATTTAATTATTCCCGTTCCACTTCACCCGAAAAAAGAAAAATTAAGAGGTTACAATCAAAGTGAATTTATTGCTAAAGGTATAGCCGAAGTTTTAGATATTCCAATGAGCACAACTCATTTATTACGCGATAAATCTACAGATAGCCAAACTAAAAAATCGAGATATGTGCGTTACGAGAATATGCAGTCGGTTTTTAACGTTCATCAGGCAAAACAAATAGAAAATCTACACGTTTTGTTAGTTGATGACGTAATTACAACAGGTGCAACTTTGGAAGCTTGTGGTAATGCTTTATTAACTATCGGAATTAAAAAATTAAGTATAGCAGCAATTGCTTTTGCAAAATAATTATGCGTTTAAAATTACTATTTCTAGGTATTGTTCTTAGTTTCTTCTTTGCTGCTTGCAATAAGGATGAGGATGTTACTTTTGATTTAGATGCAAAAGTTAATTTTTCAATCGATAGTGTTTTATTCGATACCGTTTTTACTTCTATTGGTTCTAGCACCAGACGCTTAAAAGTTTATAACCCTAATGCAAAAGCAATCAACATTAACAACATAAAATTAAGTGGTGGTGTTGCATCAGCATTTAGCTTAAATATTAATGGATTAGCAACTCCAGAAACTAGCGATTTAAAAGTAAATGGTAACGATTCGATTAATGTTTTTATAAAAGTTAACATTAATCCTACCAATCAAAATTTACCTTTTATTGTACAGGATTCAATTCTATTTTATTTTAATGGTAAAAAGCAAAGCATCCCTTTGGTGGCTTATGGACAAAATGCCAATTTTATAAATAGCAGTACTATCCAAACTAATACGACTTGGAATAGTAAGCTTCCATATTTGATTTATAAATCAGTAACTGTAGCCAAGGATGCTAATTTAACAATAGCACCAGGCACAAAAATCCTTTTTCATGGCAATTCAACTATGAGTATAAAAGGAACGCTTACTGCTATTGGCACTAAGGCTGACAGCATTTTATTTGCAGGTGATCGATTAGAAAAATTATATATGAATGAGACTGGCCAATGGAATGGCCTTCATTTTTATCCAGAAAGTAAAAACTCACAAATTAATTATGCGATCATAAAAAATGGGATTGCTGGCATTACCGTAGACTCATTATCAGAAAATAGCAAGCCAAAATTATTATTAACCAATAGTATTATCAAAAATATGGAAGTGGTTGGCTTTTTGGGTTATCAAACAGAGTTGACGGCTTTTAATAATCTATTTTTTAACTGTGGCCAATATTTGCTGTATGGTGTTGGCGGCGGCACATATAATTTAAAACAGAATACTTTTGCCGGTTACAATATAAATTTTCCTAGAAAAACAGCAGCAGTTTATTTATCAGATTATATCAGCAATACCCAATCCGCTAGCCTTACAGTAGAACTTTGTAATAATATTATTTGGGGTAATTTAGCAGATGAATTTTCAATTGATAAAAAAGATCCAAAGACAACACTTTTAGCTACTATAAAAAATAATCTATTAAAAGTGTCGACTACTACTTATGCTACTAATGGTAATATTTTAAATATGGATCCTTCATTTATTAACCCTGAAATGGGCAATTTTAAATTAAACAAAGTTAGCCAGGCGAATAATAAGGGGTTTAATTTGAGTTCAGACGCTTATTTCAATACTTATTTACACAAAGACTTAAATAATAAAACAAGAATATTTCCCTCTGAATTAGGGTGTTATGAAAATAATTAAAAAATTATAAACTTTTTTTAAAACAATTGGCATTCGCTGGCGTTTATTATTTCGAGAGCGTTAATTTAGATGGTAAGGGTCGATATTTCTTCATGAAATACCGGCCCTTTACTTTTTCAAGTAAATTGCTAAAACCTCTTTAATTTCTTCAGGATTAAATGGCTTTAAGATATGTCCATTCATACCAGATTCCTTAAACTTCATATTTTCGTTATGCAAGGTTGAAGCTGTTAAAGCAATAATCGGTAGTTTTTTATAATAGTCACCAGATATTTCGCGAATAATACGAGTGGTGTCAAAACCATCTATGCCAGGCATTCTGATATCCATAAATACCAAGTCGTATACATTATTTACAATTTTATTGATCGCTTCTTCTCCGTTAGTTGCAAAATCTATAATCAACCCCCATTTACTTAAGAATCTTTTTGCAATTAAGATATTTACTTCATTATCATCAACTACTAGTATTTTTTTACCCGTAAATGCGCTTGGTTTAGTCACAGCTGCGGCAGTTACCGCAGTGTCTGATATTTTCTTGAAATCAATAACAAATGAAAATAAGGTTCCCTTACCTTCTGTACTTTCTACTTTAATTTCAGAATTATGCAGTTTTAATAATCTTTTCGTAATGGCAAGACCTAAGCCTGTGCCTCCATATTTTCTAGAAATATCAGCACCTGCCTGTGTAAAAGTTTCAAAAATATATGATTGTTTATCCTTAGCAATACCAATACCTGTATCCTTAATTTCGAAACAAATTAAACACGAATCTGTATCGTTATATTTTAGTTTTACTTTAAAATCTATCCTACCCTTATCCGTAAACTTAATCGCATTACCCAACAGGTTAATGATAACTTGGTATAATCTAGTTTTATCGCCTAATAATGATTCAGGCACTCTATCATCGTAGGTTAATGTGAGCAGATTACCTTTTTTACCTGCACTTACCTGCAAAGAGTTGGTAATATCTACACATAAGGTATGTAAATCGAAAGGGATAGATTCCAATTGGAGATTTCCTGTTTCAATCTTCGTAAAATCAAGGATATCATTAATAATATTCAGCAAATTCTCTCCAGAAAATTTAAGAATATTCAAGTCATCAATTTGCGACGGTTTTGGATGATTATCTAACAATAAATGGGTCATTCCAATTACCGCATTTAAAGGCGTTCTAATTTCATGGCTCATCACAGAAAGAAACATTTCCTTAGCCTCGCTCAACTGCAAAGCTTGTTCACGAGCCTCCACCATTTCCTTTTCTACTTGTTTACGCTGAGTAATATCATAAATGAGCTCAACTTGTCGTTCCAATTGACCCATTGCATTTATAATTGGCGTATTTGCCACAGACAACCAAATAGGCGTACCATCCTTTTTAAGCGCTAAAACCTCAATAGTATAGGCTTGTTTATTGGCTGCTTTTTTCCTGGCTTGAGAAATGAGTTCCTTATCCGTATCGGCTGTTGATAGAACGTCTCCAAGCATTTTACCCGAAAGTTCTTGCAGCGAATATCCTATAAGTTGTTCTAATGCTTCGTTAACCCAGGTAATTTCTCCGTTTTCATTAGAAATAGTTACTCCAGTATTGGTTTTACTAGCAACTAGAGATAAGATTTGTAATTCTTCTTCGGCTTTTTTCTTTTCGGTAATATCGATAATAATCTCGACCTCTGTTTCTACTTTACCCTCATCATCTAAAACAACTGTGTTGTATATTGATAACCAAATAGGTTGTTTATCCTTCCGATAGGCTAGAATATCTACCGTAAAAGATTGCTTTTTTTGAGTGAGTGCTCTAGCATTTTCTATCAGCGACCAATCAGTCTCAGGTCCGCTTATCAAATCGCCCAATGGCTTACCTTTTAAATCTTCAAGGCTAAAACCTGTTATTTTTTCAAAGGCATCGTTAACCCAAGTCACATTATTATTGGCATCATTTATAACAACACCATTGTTTACTTTACTAGCTACAAACGAAAGTTTGGTTAATTCGCTTTCAACCTTTTTGCGTTCAGTAATGTCTCTTCCATAAGAATACCATCGATTATCTTTGGACACCATTCCCCAGCCAATCCATTTCACCTGACCAGTTTTACTCACTAATCTAAAATCGATGTTAAAATGTTTATTTTTATTTTTTAGACCTTTTTCAATAGCGTAAGCAGTTTTATCGATATCCTCACGATAGCAATAACTCCACATACTATGTCCAATCACCTCCTCTACTGTATAACCTAGCATTGAAGTAACGGCATCATTTATAAAAAGTATGGCTCCATTTCTATCCAAGATGCAATGGATTTCTGGTGAGGCAGTGAATATATCTACGAACTCATCAAAACGTTTGGTTTGAGCTTCCAATTGTAGATTTTTCCTTTTTAATGCTAGTTGTGCTACAACTTGAACCGCTAATGTTTGTAATGCTTCAAACTGATTTTCGTTTAAGTTTCTAGCCTCATAATCTAATAGACACAAACAACCCAATGCAAAACCCTCCGCATCTTTTAAAGGAGCGCTAGCGTAAAAACGGATATTATCAACATGAGCATATTTAGGATTGTTGACAAACTCTGGCTCCAGATGCATATCAGGCACTACAAAAATGTGATCATACATCATTGTATGTTGGCAAATGGCAATGTCTCTAGGTATTTTTTTATATTCAGGACTAATACCAGTTGCAGAGCGAAGAATAATATCATCTCTATCTACAAATGCGACATACGCCATGGGTACATTAGCAATTTGGGCTGCCAATTTTACCAAATTATCCAATTCATTCGCTAATCCATCTCCCAAAATATCATAAGAATACAAAGCTTTTAAGCGTTGTTCCTCATCTTCGGGAGAAATAGGATTAGTAAACATTATCTTAACAAGAAATTTTATTTATACAGAGGAAAGCGATTAACTAAAGCTAATACTTTTTCTCTCACTTGTTGCAGATTACTTTCGTCTTCTGGTTGCGTTAAAACTTGATCAATTAAATCAACAATTTGTTCCATTTCTGTTTCTTTAAATCCTCTGCTTGTTATTGCTGCAGTACCTACACGCATACCAGAAGTTACAAATGGAGACTTATCATCAAAAGGAACCATGTTTTTATTCACTGTGATATCAGCATTTTCTAATGCTTTTTCGGCTAATTTACCCGTTATATTTTTATTACGAAGATCAATTAACATCAAATGATTATCTGTACCTCCAGATATAATGCCATATCCCTTTGTTACAAATGCCTTTGCCATCGCTTGTGCATTTGCGCCAACTTGTTTAATATAGGTTAAATACTCATCAGATAATGCTTCACCAAAAGCAATTGCTTTAGCAGCAATAATATGTTCTAATGGACCGCCTTGAGTACCTGGAAAAACAGCCATATCTAACAAAGCTGACATCATTTTTATCTCGCCTTTTGGTGTTTTTAATCCCCATGGATTTTCAAAATCTTTGCCCATCATAATCATACCACCACGTGGGCCACGTAACGTTTTGTGTGTTGTAGTCGTTACAATATGACAATGTGGAAGTGGATTTGCTAACAAACCTTTTGCAATAAAACCGGCTGGGTGAGAAATATCAGCTAATACTAAAGCACCGATTTTATCTGCTACTTTACGAATGAATGCATAATCCCATTCCCTAGAATAAGCCGATGCGCCACAAATAATCAATTTTGGTTTTTCTGCTAAAGCTACCTCCTCTAATTTTGCATAATCAATTAAACCATCTTCTTTTTTAACCCCATAAAAATGTGGTTGATACAACTTACCAGAGAAATTTACAGGAGAACCATGAGTTAAGTGTCCACCATGTGAAAGGTCAAAGCCTAAAATTTTATCTCCTGGTTGAATAACGGCTAACATAACCGCAGCATTTGCTTGTGCGCCAGAATGAGGTTGTACATTTACCCATGCAGCACCGAATAATTTTTTTGCTCTTTCAATAGCTAGGTTTTCTATCTCATCTACAACCTGACAGCCACCGTAATATCTTTTGCCTGGTAAGC
>NZ_JBAZRL010000008.1:0-31981 GCF_041662865.1 Pedobacter sp. | reverse complement strand
CTGAGCCTGCAGCTTCCATTACTTGTTTGCTCACAAAGTTTTCTGATGCAATTAGTTCAAGGCCATGCTCTTGTCTATCTAATTCTTTATCGATTAAGTCAAAAATTAAAGTATCTCGTTTCATTATGGGAATGTTTTTTTGGTAAAAATACTAAATTATTGCTTAATTCAAGGACGGATATTGAATACCTTTTAACTCTTTTTCGACCGTTTAATTCGTATTATTTTACAAAATAAATCAATGTATTTTGAGCTTAATAGTGCAAGTAATTTATGCAAAAAGGTAGCATCACTTTACCTGCTGAAAACAATAACATAATAATGATGCGAATTTGAAACGATTATTGATAAAAGTATTAAACAAAATACCGTAATTTGTACTTTTAAAATAGTGCATGGAAATCAAAACCGGAGCTTTATTATCTACTATCAACTATCCTGCTGATCTAAAGCAATATAGCGAACAAGACCTAGAGCAAATTTGTCAAGAATTACGTCAATATATTATTGATGTTGTAAGTGTGAATGGGGGACATTTTGGCGCAAGTTTAGGCGTAGTAGAATTAACGGTTGCCTTACACTATGCATTAAATACACCTTACGATAAATTAGTTTGGGACGTTGGTCATCAAGCGTATGGCCATAAAATCTTAACAGGAAGAAGAAATCAATTCCATACCAATCGCATTATAAATGGCATAAGTGGCTTTCCAAAGATCAGTGAAAGCGAATACGATACCTTTGGCGTAGGTCATTCCTCTACTTCTATTTCTGCAGCTCTAGGCATGGCAGTTGCATCTCATTATAAAGGTGAAAAAGATAGACAACACGTTGCTGTAATTGGTGATGGGGCAATGACAGCAGGTTTAGCTTTTGAAGGATTAAATCATGCAGGTATCGAAAACTCAAATCTATTAGTGATTTTGAATGATAACTGTATGTCAATTGATCCAAATGTTGGCGCACTTAAAGAATACTTAACTAGTATTACCACTTCTAAATCATACAATCGCTTTCGCGATGACGTATCACATGTATTAAGCAAGCTTTCTGAGCTTGGTCCAAATGCACATAAATACGTTAAGAAAATAGAAAAGAGCATTAAAGGTACTTTACTTAGACAAAGTAATTTATTTGAGGCGCTAAATTTTAGATATTTTGGTCCAGTAGACGGACATGATGTGAAACGTTTAGCTTCAATTATAAAAGACTTATCTGCTATTCCTGGCCCTAAATTGCTGCATTGTGTAACGGTAAAAGGTAAGGGTTTCGCATTAGCGGAAAAAGACCAAACTAAATGGCATGCTCCTGGTCTTTTTGATAAAATCACTGGGGAAATTAAAAAATCAGTCCCAGATAAACCACAGGCACCAAAATATCAAGATGTATTTGGTCATACCATGGTTGAGTTAGCGGAAACTAATAAAAAAATTGTAGGTATTACCCCTGCTATGCCTTCAGTTTCATCATTAAATATTATGATGAAAGCTATGCCAGATCGTGCTTTTGATGTTGGCATTGCAGAGCAACATGCAGTAACTTTTTCAGCTGGTTTAGCTACTCAAGGCTTAGTTCCTTTTTGCAACATCTATTCAAGCTTTATGCAAAGAGCCTATGATCAAGTTATACATGATGTGGCGATACAAAACTTAAATGTAGTTTTCTGTTTAGATAGAGCAGGTTTAGCAGGCGCTGATGGAGCAACACATCATGGTGCTTATGATTTAGCTTACATGCGTTGTATCCCGAATATGGTCGTTGCATCGCCTATGAACGAAGAGGAATTGCGCAATATGATGTATACTGCACAGCAAGAAAACATGGGACCATTTACTATTCGTTATCCACGTGGAAATGGAGTGATGCCAGATTGGAAACGTCCTTTTAAAGCATTAGAAATTGGTAAGGGGCGTAAAATTTGTGACGGAGAAGATGTTGCCATTTTATCAATTGGACATGTGGGTAATTTTGCTGTAGAAGCTTGCCAAGAATTAAGTACAGAAGGTATCCATCCTGCTCATTATGATTTACGTTTTGCGAAGCCTTTAGATGCTGCTTTACTGCACGATGTATTTAAGAGGTACACAAATATCATCACTATAGAAGATGGTTGTTTGCAAGGTGGAATGGGCAGTGCAATTTTAGAATTCATGGCCGATCATAATTATAAAGCAAATGTGGTACGACTAGGTATTCCAGATGAATTTATTGAACATGGTGAACAACCTGAGCTTTGGACATTATGTGGTTATGATAAAAATGCCATTATCACTGCCGTAAAAAAAATAGCAGTAAGCCGTACGACTAAAACTATGGCATCTTAATCAATACTTGTCGTTCAGATTGAAGTAAAGAATCTCAATAATAAACTTAAACATTAGTGGAAAGAAATTCAAAAATATATGTTGCTGGTCATAGAGGCATGGTTGGTTCTGCCATTTATCGTAAACTTCAAAAAGAAGGTTTTACAAATCTCATCACTAAAACTTCTGATGAATTAGATTTAAGAAATCAACAAGAAGTCACGGATTTTTTTAGTACAGAAAAACCAGAATATGTTTTCTTAGCTGCAGCAAAAGTTGGTGGTATTATAGCTAACAATACCTATCGGGCAGATTTTTTATATGAGAACTTAGCTATACAAAATAATGTTATTCACGAATCTTATAGAAATGATGTTAAAAAATTAATGTTCTTAGGTTCCAGTTGCATTTACCCAAAGCTAGCACCACAACCCTTAAAAGAAGAATATTTACTAACTGGCTTATTAGAAGAAACTAACGAACCATATGCTATAGCAAAAATCGCAGGGATTAAGATGTGCGATGCATATCGTGCTCAATACGGATGTAATTTTATTTCTGTTATGCCGACTAATTTATATGGATATAATGACAATTATCATCCGCAAAACTCACATGTATTGCCTGCGTTAATTAGGAAATTTGATGAGGCTAAAAAATCTGGAAAGAATGAAGTTGTAATTTGGGGATCTGGTAAACCCATGCGAGAATTTTTATTCGCCGATGAATTAGCAGATGCCTGTTATTTTTTAATGCAAACGTATAATGAGCCTCATCTAATTAATGTAGGTACTGGAGAAGATCTAACTATAAAAGAGTTAGCCTTATTAATAAAAGAAGTAGTTGGTTTTAATGGAGACTTAACATTTGACAACACCAAACCTGATGGAACACCTAGAAAATTAATGGACGTTTCTAAACTACATGCTTTGGGCTGGAGACATCAGATTGAACTAAAAGAAGGTTTAAAATTAGCTTACCAGGACTATTTAAGTAAGCATCCTTAATAACAATGTTCAATACAGCTATTATTTTTTAGAATTTGTAGTATTATAAACCCATACATATCTACTTTTAATACATCTTGGACACCAGTATATCCGAATTGGTAAAAAGCCTAATACATTTTTTAATAAAAATCCCCGCGGTATCTGATAATGAAAATCTGAACCGCATTTTCTGCACTTGTGATCTTGGTAACCCATAAAGTAATTATTCCGGCTTAACACTTCACAAATACTTTTTCCAAAAGAAATAAATTATAATGGATAAAAGTTAAGTAGGTAGATGAAAATGTTAATATATGCGCAAGTTACCCAACTAATTTGACTATTAAAAATCTTGATAAATATTTCTGAACGTACTTCTTAATCCAAAAGTAATTTGACTTGTGCGATCAATACCTAAGCTATTTTTTTCTGTCCTCATAATCCCCCCTAACTCAAATCGTAAATTATATTTAGGATTTAGTAAGTAAGAAATTCTCCCATCTAAATAATAGAAATTCGTTTTTAAACCACCTGTTGTTTCGTAACCATAATCCTGCTTACGGGTAAAGTAGGATTCGTTAATATCTTTACCAAAATTTTCTCCGTTTTCGTTTAAGCCATATTGCGCATAATTCCCTTGTCCATAAAAGCCCCAACGCCCTAATTGGTAATTCCAAATCGTTAAGAATTCTCTAAAATTAGCTCCCATCGGATGAGCTAAAGCCTCAGCATAATTTCCATAATTTAAGATAGAAGTCCGTTGAGAATAGGTAAATGGTCTAGCAGTATTAAACTCAACTAAGTAGTTTAAATTAGTTACTTTAAAAGCATCAAATCCTTTTAACCCTAACTGAACGGCAGATTTATTTGCCCAATATCCTTTCCCCTTAAATACTTCCTTAGCTGTAAATTCATCTAAAGCCAATTGTCCATAAACAGTTCCATTGTTAAACAATTTATACTTCACAGTTAAGCCCAATAAAGCATTATCAGGAGAATTATTCATTCCTTCTACAGTCCGTAAAAATATAACTGGGTTTAAATACGAAACATCAAATCCTCGCTTTCCTTTCTCATCCGCATCTTGCCAAATAATCGAATCAAAAAATCCTAATGACAAACGATTAGTTACATTCCAGTCTAAATAATGAAATGCACCCCATTTTTTTCTAAATCCATTATCATAAGAAAGCTGAGGGCTAGCTGGATCTTGAAACTGAGCCCACATCATCATGTATTTTACATTTCCAAGAGTAGTTGTTATTTTAAAATAAGGGTAAGCAGCAGAAACATCAGATAATAATGTTGAGCGATAACCATCTCCAATAAAATTCTTATCGTGTCCTAAAGTAAATGTAAAATATTTATTAGCAGTGTAATTTATAATAGCGGTAGCATAAGCCCAATCTTTAATTTTTCTTCTAGGAATTTCATAAAAGAATTTATCATTTGTCATTCCAGGAATTATATTCTTAGTATTGATATAATTGTTTAAATAGTTATTAAACCTAGCCTGGTTTTCAAATCCGCTACTATAAAAAGAGAATTTCTTACCAATAGTTCCTCCGATTTGATATCCTCGAGTATTATTCCAAGTCGTAATAGCATGACTAAAATCTCTACCAATCTGAAAGTCTGGGAGAAAATCCATGTAAACAGTATAATCTTCACGGTTTATTTCTACTAAGTGTTCATTAAATAACTTACGTGATACCCATGAATGACGAGTTTGATCTGTACCACTCATTAAAAGAGAATCCAATTGGCGTGTAATGATTGTATCATCGCCAATAACTGGTTTTAGAGATGTATGAAATCTAGTATCTAAACTATATAATGAACGATTTAAACGTTGATATTGGTTATAACTATAAGGAATAATTTGTTGAGCGGAGGCATAAAAAGCTGCGAAGACCAGTAGTAGTCCGAATATTTTCTTTTTCATAATAATAGTTGATAGTTAACTGAGCAGTTAGTTAGACTTGGTGATCCAGCTCTTCAAAAATAGAATTCTTGCTTTTGTATTCTCTTACTAAATCTTTCATAGCCATTACAACCTGACGGTCATCATTTTTCTTGGCGTGATCTAGTAACTTATATATTTGTTGCTCAATTTCAGAAAAAACATATTCACGTACCCTCCCAATCATAATTTTTTCATGGTGTGTAGGCATTGTATTTTCATTATCATTCAATAATTCTTCAAATAGTTTTTCACCTGGTCTTAATCCAGAATATTGAATTCTAATGTCTTGATTAGGCACTAATCCTGCTAGCCTAATCATTTTCTTAGCCAATTCAACTATTTTTACAGATTTACCCATATCAAATATGAATATCTCACCGCCTTTACCCATACAGCCTGCTTCCAAAACTAAACGACAAGCTTCTGGAATCGTCATGAAATAGCGTGTAATTTCTGGATGAGTAACTGTAACTGGCCCGCCCTTTTCTATTTGTTGTTTAAAGCGAGGGATCACAGAACCATTTGAGCCCAGCACATTCCCAAATCTTGTGGTGATAAACTTAGTAATGGGTTTTACACTCAATTCATTAATATAACTTAATCCATTACTAAAAATAAACTGCTCTGTACTTAAAGAGTTATTAAGGGATTGAACATATATTTCTGCAATCCGTTTCGATGCACCCATTACATTAGTAGGGTTTACTGCTTTATCGGTAGAAATCATGACAAATTTTTGCACCCCATGCTTTACAGATAAATCTGCAATCGTTTTTGTACCCAATACATTTGTCTTAATCGCCTCAGAAGGATTGTCTTCCATTAAAGGAACATGTTTATAGGCCGCAGCATGATATACGTAATGAGGCTTATACGTTTCGAAAAGATGATCCATCCTTTTCTCATCCTTTACATCGCCTACAAATGCATGGAAGTTTGTGCTAGCGTGTGTTTCTTCTAGTTCTAAATATATGTGATGTAAAGCCGTTTCAGATTGATCACAAAGAATAATTAAACCTGTTTCAAACTTCAATAGCTGTCTCACTATTTCACTCCCAATAGAACCAGCTGCACCTGTAATTAATATTCTTTTAGCGTGTAATTGATTTTGTATAGAATCAATATCAATTTGAATAGGCTTTCTATTTAGTAAGTCCTCAATATTGATATTTTGTATTTGAGTAGTATGTAATTTACCGCCCGCCCATACATCAGCTGGGGGTATATTTAATACCACCACTTCATTTTCTAAGCACACATCTACAATTTGATTTTTCCGCTCGATTGGAATACTATAAGATGCAAAAATTAATTCGTCCAATTCATGCTCCTTAATCAATTCTTCTAATTTCCCAGCAGCAATAATTTTAATTCCATCTATGGTTTTACCTACTTTACGATCATCGTCATCTACAAAAGCCATTATGGTTTTATTCACTTTCCCATCATGATCAAATGTACGTTTAGTTGCTAATCCTGCTTCGCCAGCACCATAAATGATAACTTTTCTTTTATCCAAGTTTAAGTTCTTAATGTATAGAAAAAAGTACTTAATCATTACTCTGTAGGTAATTAAGAACAAGAAACTCGCTAAACCATTAGTTACTAAAATGGCATTCGAAATAAGCGAAATCTGCGAAAAAGAAATAAAGAAGAGATTGATAACAAAAAAGGTTCCATTTGCTACAAGAACTGAAAATAGGATTCTGAAAGAGTCTTGTGCACTGGTATATCTTACAATACCGGTATAGGTTTTTACATTTAAAAAAACAGCACTATTAATAACCCCTAAAATTAAAATATTTCTATATAATTCTGGAAAACCAATAGCACTCAAATCTAAATTCTGTCTTAAACTATAGGCACATACCAAAGAGAAAGTACAGATAATTAAATCTAGTAAAAAAATAATCCAACGAGGAACAATATTAATTTTAGTAAACAAATCCTATAAGCTTAATTTTCGTAAAGTTAAGTATAATATATATTTAACCCAATTTAATTGTCCTAACCAAGACTCCTTAACAACAAGAATCTTGCCAATTTAGCTTAAAACTAAATTAATCCAATTTTTCATATACAGAGTTTTTGCTCTTAAATTCAGGCACCATTCTTTTCATTTGCAACACAAGTTGGGCATTATCATTTGCAAAAGCATGTGCTAGCAATTGATAAATTTGTTGTTCTATCTCATTAAAAACAACCGGTTTTAAATTCACGAGCATAATTCTTTTATGCGGAGTGGCAATCGTGCTTTCCGAGTCATTCAATAACTCTTCAAATAGTTTCTCCCCGGGTCGTAATCCAGAATATTCTATTTTAATGTCTTGATTAGGTACAAATCCAGCAATGCGAATCATTTTCTTTGCAAGATTGAGAATTTTTATCGATTTGCCCATGTCAAATATAAATATCTCACCGCCTTTACCTATAGTCCCTGCTTCCAAAATCAATTTACACGCTTCTGGTATGGGCATAAAATATCGCGTAATTTCTGGATGTGTAACTGTAACTGGGCCTCCCCTTTCAATTTGTTCTTTAAATCTAGGTATAACCGATCCATTTGAACCCAACACGTTTCCAAACCTTGCTGTAATAAATTTAGTTATTGGCCTTACCCTTAATTCATTAATGTAACTTAATCCATTACTAAAAATATAATTTGTGCCATGCAAAGAGCTATTTAACGATTGAACATATAGCTCAGCAATCCGTTTAGAAGCACCCATAACGTTAGTTGGATTTACGGCTTTATCAGTAGATATCATGACGAACCTCTGAACACCGTGTTTAACTGCCTTATCAGCAAGCACCTTAGTGCCAAGCACATTCGTTTTTATGGCTTCCGAAGGATTATCTTCCATCAGTGATATGTGTTTATATCCTGCAGCATGATAAACGAAATGGGGTTTATAGGTTTCGAAAAGCTGCTCCATTCTTGCAACATCTTTTATATCGCCAACAAAAGCATGAAATGAACGCTGGGGATATAATTCTTCAAGCTCTAAATAAATATGGTGCAGTGCTGTCTCATTCTGATCGCATAAAATTAATAGTCCTGTATCAAATTTCAATAGCTGTCTTATCAATTCACTTCCAATAGAACCTGCAGCACCTGTAATAACAATTCTTTTTTCCTTTAATTGATTTTTAATCTCTTCATTATTAATTTCAACAACAGTTTTCTCCAACAAATCTTCAATATGCACATGTTGTAATTGCGCCAATGTTAAGTCTCCTCTTGCCCATACCTCCGGTAATGGAATATTTAATATATTAACTTTATGTGTTAAACAAATATCTACCACCTTATCTTTTCGCTCTGCACTAATCGCTTGAGCAGCGAAGATAATTTCATCTACTTCATGGTTGGTAATCAAGTAAACTAATTTACGTGCATCTAGAATTTGAATTCCATCTATTGTTTTTCCTACTTTTCGTAAATCATCATCTACAAATGCTATAATGTTTTTATTCACTTTTGCATCATGATCAAAAGTTCGTTTAATGGCAACACCAGCCTCCCCCGCTCCATAAATTAGTACTCTTGTTTTATTAAGTCTAGCATTTTTAACATACATAAAAAAGTATTTAATCAATACCCTATAGATAATCAAAAACAAAAAGCTAAAGAGTGCTTGAAGTATTATGCTAGTCGTACTAATAAAGCTCGTTAGCCCGTAGAATATAAATATGGAATGAACAAGAAAAACAAGGAAAGAGCTAAATATAACGGCGAAAAATATTCTGAATGAATCTTGAATACTGGTATAACGAACTATCCCTGTAAACGTTCTCACACTACAAAACACAAGAATATTAACGGCTGAATAAATCAAAACCGATTTATACAGTGCAACTGTATTCAGCTCTTCAAGGATAAAATTATGACGTACTATCTTGGCTAAAACTAAAGCGACAAGACAAAGGAAAAAATCTATAGCAAAGATAACCCAGCGAGAAACAATCTCAAATTTAAACATGAAAGTAGCGTTAGTCAATTCTTAAAGTTAAGAATAATTAAACTATATCATCTACTATCCGATTAGAATTTGCTGTTACAACCGATCTTACGTCATTCTCTTCAATCTCTAAAGCTATCAGTAGTGAATATAATTTTCTCCTTCACAAAATAATACAATATCCAATCCCATAAAAAAATGGATCATTGAAATTAATTCACTAACAGTAGTAAGTTTAAAGCGTATAGGGGTTGTGCTGATTGATAAAATTTATCTAGCAGTAGTTTTTACAGCAGTAATTTGATCAGTTTTTTCTTGAAGAGAAAGTGTCTTAGAGATATTATCAACTACCCTTTGTAAATCTTCCGCACTTAAATTAGAACCCGAAGGCAAGCAGAGACCCTTTTCAAATAGTTCTGCTGAAACTCCATTCCCATAAAAAGCCGCATCTTTAAAAACGGGTTGCATGTGCATTGGTTTCCATAATGGCCTACTTTCAATGTTATCTTTGGCTAGCTCAGCAGCTATCATTTCTCTAGTTACTCCGTTAGATTTTTCTGGATTAATTAAAAAAGTACTTAACCAACGATTGCTATAATAACCAGCAGGCTCTTCCATTAAACTTACTCCTTCAAATACCGACAGCGCTCGATTATAAAACTGAAAATTCCTTCTTCGTTGCTCTACTCGTTCATCTAGCACCTCCATTTGTCCACGGCCAATAGCCGCACAAACGTTGCTCATTCTGTAATTATAACCAATTTCATTATGCTCATAATGAGGTGTATTTTCTCTAGCTTGCGTGGCTAAAAATTTAGCTTTATGAATATAGTCTTCATTGTTCGATAGTAACGCTCCTCCTCCAGAAGTTGTAATTATTTTATTGCCATTAAAAGAAAGCACACCCATTAACCCAAAACTGCCCATAGCTTTCCCGTTAATGGTAGAGCCTAGCGCTTCTGCGGCATCTTCTATTACTGGAATATCATATTCGTTTGCAATAGCCATAATTTTATCCATTTGTGCTGGCATACCATACAAATGGACAGGGATAATAGCTTTTGGCTTTTTACCCTTATCTATCCGATCTTTTATGGCTTCAAGTAATAAATCTGGACACATATTCCATGTCTCCTTTTCACTATCAATAAATACAGGCAAAGCACCTAAATAAGCAATAGGATTTGCACTCGCAGAAAACGTCATACTTTGACAAATCACTTCGTCTCCACGTTGCACGCCAAGCATAATTAGCGCCAAGTGTAATGCTCCAGTACCAGAACTTAAAGCTGCAGCATATTTCGTATTGGTATATTGAGCCAAATCATGTTCAAAAGCATTCACCTGAGGACCAAGAGGAGCTATCCAATTCGTTTCAAAAGCTTCATTAACATACTTTTGTTCGGCACCACCCATATGGGGAGAGGAAAGCCAGATTTTTGAGCCCATTAAATGTTATTCAATATTTTAAATAATCTATTATATATCACAAACTATAACACTAATATAACCAACAAAGCCAAAACTTTTTAATTAAACGAATGTAGTTTTACTATATGATAACTAATTAAAGCGAATATTTTATTTCTTTAAATATAATGCTTGATTATGAATGTAAATTTACAGTTAATTTTTTAACTATTATAATGCTCAAAAGAATTAACAACTTATTTGTTACAAATCTGACAAAGATCTTAATCCTTTTAAATATTTCTAATTTAAATTGAATTGTATTTAATAATTTTAGTTGGATTACCAATGGCCACTGCGTAATCTGGAATATCTCTTATCACTACCGCACCAGCACCTATAGTTACCCATTTTCCTATTTTTATACCGTGTTTAACAGATGCTCCAATGCCAATATGAGTTCCTTCTCCTACTTGTACATTTCCTCCTAGACCAACCTGTGGTGATATATGAACAAAATCTCCAATTTCACAATCATGATCTATAGAAGCATTTGTATTAATAATCACATGTCTTCCAACAATTACATCTGCATTAATACTCGCATTGGCCATTACCACTGTGCCAGCTCCTAGATTTACTGTAGTAGAAATAGCACATTTTGGATGAATGGCAATTCCAAAATTAACAGCGAGTTCTTTTGCAATTTTATTGCGAATTAAATTATTACCTATAGCAATAATAACTGGCTGATGAATACCTGCTTTAAAAGCAGCAAAATTACCTATAACTGGGTGATTTAGTACTGTTTTAATCGTACTATTTTCATCCCACACGCCCTTAATCTCCTGATTAGAGGCTAATAAAATATCTATAATTACTTTGGCATGTCCGCCTGCGCCTATGATATGCATTAATTCCCTTTAAATTTTTCCATGGTAAGAGATGTAGCTGAAGAAATACCTTCTCTAATTAGAATTTTTTTTATGGTTAAACCTATTATCTTCAAATCTAACCAAAAATTAACATGATCAACATACCACACATCATATTCAAACTTTTGTTGCCAACCTATGGTATTTCTTCCATTTACTTGTGCCCAACCCGTAATACCAGGCTTTACTTCATGTCTACGGTATTGTTCAACTGAATATAGTGGCAAGTATTCTGGCAATAAAGGCCTTGGCCCAATCAAACTCATCTCGCCCTTAATCACATTTAATAATTGAGGAATTTCGTCTATTGAAGTCTTTCTTACAAATTTACCAATCGATGTTAAACGAACTTCATCTGGCAATAAATCACCAGTTGCATCACGTTTATCGGTCATGGTTTTAAACTTAAAAATTTTAAAGATTTTACCATCCTTACCCGGTCTTAGTTGAAAGAATAAGGGATTACCTTTATTCACAAAAAACAATAGAATCAGAATAACTAAAAAAACCGGAAGTAATAGGACAAAAGCTATGCTACTTGTCACAAAATCAAAAAAACGCTTCACTATGCTAGTATACAATTCTTTTTTGTTTTAAGTGTAATTGATATTCGGATAGGATTAACTCCCAAACCTTTTGTTGTTCGTAACGATCTACTATCATTGCCCTAGCTTTGCTTGCCATACGGCGATAAAGATCTTGATCCAAATATAAGCACTCCATTGCACTCCTTAAAGCCTCACTATTTTTAGTAGGGATTAATAAGCCATTTTCATTAGGTATTATAATTTCATTGCAGCCATTAATATTGGTTACAATAGCTGGCAAATCAAAACATCCTGCCTGCATAGGCACATTAGGAAAACCTTCCCTATAGCTCGGAAAAACTAAAGCTTTACTTAGTGCTAAATAAGGTTTCACATCATTTTGATATCCTACGGCAATAATTGCTTTGTTTTTGCTAATTATCTCCAAACACTTAGCAGATAAAGGATCCAGCTCATTTTCTTCCGGTCCAACCAACAACAACTTTAAATCAGGGTATTTTACTGCGAGTTGATCAAAAGCCTCAACTAATTCTTCTATGCCTTTATCTTTAACCAATCTACCCACAAAAATGAAGGTAAAATCAGTGGATGACACGAGATGTTGTTGAGCTAAAACATCAGCTTTTTGCAAAACTTCATCATTTTTTTTAAAGGCATGGGTATCAATTCCATTACTACTGCCATTCCCAATTACTTTTAATTTATCTGTTTTTGCAAACTTTTGGTGGATAATAAACTCTTTTAAATTACTAGAATTCGGATAAACTTTGGTAGCACATGCATAGGTAAGCTGCTCAACTAGTGCTAGTACTTTCCTTTTTACGCCTACTGTTTCCATTAAGGGTAAACCAGCAACTGTGTGTAATCTTATAGGCACTCCTACCAACCAACTGGCCAACATACCTAGTAATCCAGCTTTCGGGGTATGGGTATGAACGATTTGAGGTTTAAGCTCTCTAAATACCTTAATTAATTGATATAAGGATTTTAAATCTGCAAATGGTGAAATAGTTCTAGTCATATTCACAGGAATAAATTCAGCCTGCTCGCTAGATGCTAATTGATCCTTTTCTTCAAAATCAGATGAAATCATTACTACCTCAAAACCCTGTTCCCCCATATATTTCATTTGACCTGAAATTAATTTTTGCAAGGAAAGCGGGACAGTTGTTATGCGGATGAGTTTATTCTTACTTGACATCTCAGTTGTCATTTACAATTTTAACACCTTGATAAGAAACCTTAGGCATTTTCTTCTCATCTTCTGAATAAAATATATTGCCTGAGGATTGTTGAGCTCTCTGTACTAAAGATTGAATTTTTCTAACCCCCCAAGTTTTTGAAGGTATAAAGATTCTGTTATTTAAAAACCTCACATTAGCGTTTTGCAGATAAGGAAAATAAGATGTCAAAATATTGCCTGTAAATTTCATAGTATTATTTTCTATAGATATACCTTTACTCTGAATACTTGCATCAGCAACTATTCCTCTTGCCGAGCTTTCAATTGTGCTATTAATTATTCTCACATCACCATCAGGCATGCCATTCCAAGTGGTATAAATATTACCTTTTCCGCATTTTATTTCACAATTTGCAATTAAAATATTCTTTGCCGCTAATATGAGCGTATACATTGATTTACTATTTTTAGAATCTATTACACAGTTTTTTAATTGAATTCCTTGCGTTAGTTTAGGTCTAGAAACTACAAACTGACTTCCTAAATTATTGCTGAATTCGCAGCCTTCAAACGTGACATTTTTGACCTTTAAGCTATCGCCAGTTGATGGCTCTATATCAACACCTGCGCTTGGCGCATGATTACCGTAATTACCACTAGAAAAACCAGTGTTTATAAACTTACAATTTGTAAAATAACCATCTGTTAAATACCCTATAGACATTCCTTGTCTAGCATTGTATGATGAAATAACATTAGATGCTTTTATATTAAATGATGGCTTTTTAGTGCCTCTGATTACTAACCCATCTGTTTGAGCATGATGTAAAAATAAGTTTTTTAACGTTACATTCTCTGATTCAGAAATGTATATAAGATATCCTCCTGTTTCAACTACCCCCTTATCTCTGGTCATTTTATCTACATTTCCATTAATTTCTAAATTCTCTATCGTAACATTTTTACAATTGTTAATCATAAAAGGAATTATTGCAGACATGCTACTAAATGAATGTTTAGCACTTTTCTTCGTAATTGAACGATTAAAATTTCCTTTTAAAGAAATTACTGCATTAGCACCATATATTTTTAATCCATTACAATCTTTAAAAGCTAAATCTGATATATTATCATTATTATGGTATTCATCAATGAAATAATTGCCAGGAGGAAAGTAAACTTCGCCTTTTTTGTTTTTATTAATTTTATCTACTACTTTTTTTAAAGCTAAGTAGTCATTTGATATACCATCTCCTTTTGCGCCATATTCCCGCACATTTATTTGCTGTGCACACGTATTTATGGCACATATTATAAGTAAACTACACAAAGCCTGTTTTAAAAAAACCATTCTACGTACAATCTTTCTTTTTTAATTTATAAGATGTTTAACATTATTTTTTATGATGCGATATTTTCCGCTTTTTTCATTTTCAATGTCATCAACATAAATAATATCTATTTTCATTTTTTGCCCCAATCTATCAGTCCAATTCTTTATGAAAGTCTGTTCAATGTGTGGATTGTAAATATCTTTATCAATTACCACTTTAATCTGAATAGTATTAAGATCATCCTGGATAGCTTGAAACTTTATTATTCCTTTAGTATCTTTTAGTGTATTAGATACATTTCCTAAATTAATTTTACCATTTTCTGGCGAATATAAATAATCATCAATTCTACCAAGAATTTGCTTTACCAAAGGATTCTTATTTTCGCACGAACAAATCTCATCAGATAATTCAATTGAATCACCAATGTCATATCTAATTAATGGCGCTCCTGTGGTAGTAAATGAAGTTATTACCAATTTACCTGATTTTGATGGTTTATTATGATTATCCAAAACTTCAAAAATACCGCTTTGTTGCTCTAAGTGTAGATTTCCATTCTGGCACTCAAAAATAAAAGGAGCTCCTTCGGATGAGGCGTATTGATCATACATGGGTGCACCAAAGAATTTTTCAATGGATAGTCTCATTTCATCCGTAATTGTTTCTGCAGTGGGAAATATTGCCTTAACCACATTAATCGGAAACTTGTAGTTATTTTTTAGTCCATATTTCGCAATCTCCAATATAGAAGATGGAAAACCAACAATGAATTCTGGAGCAAATTCAATTAGGTTTTTAACATAATTAGCTAAATATTCTTCTTTAATATGGAATGTGGAGTAATAACGTACATGATAGAGATAATCGGTCTTCCAAAATCTATTTTTAGTAATATCAGTTGATGTTAATAGGCTTTTACCAGAAAACCAAGCCGTTTTTTTACCTAAAGCATATCCAAAACGAGAGCGAAAGTCATCAAGCATTGCAAAACGCTCTTGCATATCTTTTGGCGTAAATAGTACCTCTAATGATTTACCTGTTGTACCACCAGTTTTAGAAATGATTCCTTTAGTCTTTTCAATGGTTAAGATGTCCTTTATGTTATTGCGAAGCATTTCCTTATCTAGGATAGGTAATTTGCTAATATTGTTTATATTTTCAGGGCTTTCTATCGAAGCATAAAGTTGTCTATAGTAAATTGAATTCTCCAAAGCTTGTAAAACAAAACTTGTATACCGTTTAGCTTGGATATCATCTAATTGGTACCTTGAAAGGGTTCTGTTTTTCTTAAAATCAGCAAGGAAGGATTTATAGTACCCACCATAGCGCTTTTTATAGGCCAAGAAATTAAAAGCACTAACCATACTATTCTGAATAAAATTAGGTGCTAAATCATACAATTTATCTTTCAATTTCATAGCTATTCTTTCACTAATCTAAAATTTCATACAATTTTTCCATTATAATCTCGGTTCTATAATCTTCAGCTCTTTCTAAACTCAACTTACTTAGATTATGTCTTATTTCTGGATTTTGGATTAAATATTCAATTGCAGCTTTAAGACCTAAATGATCATCAACATTAATTAATATTCCATATTTAGCTACAAAAAAACTACCAGTATGTATTGACACCGCAATATTTTCATTTAATATTTCTAATGGGCCAGACATACAGTTGGTTGATATTACAGGGAGACCAACAGCCATAGCTTCAAGAACTACATTTGGAAATCCTTCAGAATTAGAAGACAATATAAAACAGTCACTTTTATTTAAATAATCATTTACGTTTGTTCTTCTACCCAAAAAATTAACATATTGATTTATTTTTAGCTCAGCTGCCATTTCAATCATGTCATTTTCCATCACTCCATCGCCCACAAAATTTAGTTCATATTTAAAATTTACATTTTGTAAAGCTCTTAAAATAAGTCCTTGATTTTTGATGGGATAAATAGAGCCTACATTTATCAGTTTAAAAGTACTACTGTCTATTTGAATAGCAGGAGTAGGATTAGAATTCTTTGAAATATGAATTGGATTATAAATCACCTTGCAGGGGATAGACACTTTAAAATTCTCTATCAAATCAGCATTGATATGAATAGAGTTTGAAAAAAGAAGATCAGCTTTATTATAAAATAACGGGATAAGAATTTTATAAAACAGATATCTAGATTTTGTTGATTTATAAGCAATTGACGGATAACATCTTTCACTTATAATTACTTTTATATTCGGCAGAAAGATTTTAATAAACCCGTTTATTAGGTTTGGTCGTGTTAAAAAGGAGAGAGAAACAGCAGCATTGTCTTTCTTTAGTAGTTGCATATATTTCCATATTGAAACAGGAAAAGAAAATATCTTAGCGAAAAAAGATTGTTTTTTCTCGCTGTTTAAAATAATCACATTCACATCCCTTGGAATATCGAAATGTATATTGTTACTAAACAAAACTAGCGTAATAGTATATCTTTGAATCAAAAAAGGAAGAATTAAACTGATTACCTTTTCTGCACCACCACTTCCCATACTCAACGTCAAGATATATATATTTTTCTTCTTCATTTAATTAAGTCCAAACAAATTATTTACTAAGTCCTTCTTGCATCTTTTTCCGTTGTAGAAACGCTCTTCTTTTCAGGCTTAATTCATAAGAATAAGTAGTGTATCCAAAAATAATTAATGCAAAGATAAAAGGAACCTTTTGACGCAACATAATACCCAAATTACCTAATATTAAAGAAAACGTTAAGGCGCCTAATAAAAAGAAAAAAAGTAAAGATTTTATAGCCCGATTACTTGCTTTAAATGTACTTATTGGGTTATTGAAAATAATTTTTATAGAGAAAATTAATAACATCAAGTTCTCAAATGAAGAAACAACAGCTAAAACTCCATTGATATCAAAAAACAAAGGACGATAAAGGAAGGTGAAGACTTTAGCTGGGTAAGAATAACTACTTAAATCTATTCCAGAACCAGATGAACTACTTAAAACTCGCGTTTTATTTGCTGAATAAGCCTCAATGGTCTGAGTATCTAAACTCTCTAGCTTTACAAAATTCATTACGTAACTAAATAAATAAAATGCTAAGGATGCAAATACTGCAACAATCAGAATTTTTTGATAGGCTTTCATTTTAGCATCAAATAGTGTTGCGATACCGAATGAGATCATTAAAAATAAAACAATATGAGGTCTAATAAAGAAACCAAAAGCCATACTGACAATTAAACCAATAAACCTCTTTTTCATGTTTATAATACTATGCATAAACAAGGCCACACAAAAGAAAAGGATGGTATCTTTTCCTAATCCAGAAGTCCAGAAGTGTAAGTTGGGCAAAAATAACAAGCCAGGAAATATTGGGATGAATAACAGTTTATATTTACTTATATACGTATAATGCGGCAGAATTTCTTTAATGATGTTATAGAACAATAATACCCCCCAATACCCTAAAACAATATAAAGGAAGGATCCTGAGAAAAAAGACAATTTTAAAACTTGTGCTGGCACATAGTTTACCAACAATATAAAGCCTGTTGCACTTCCATTTGAAATCATAGTAATGATATCAGTAAAGCTAAACTGCACTGCTTTATCCCAATAAACGGTTGCATCACCGCCATAAGCCATCACATAATAATAGAATACGATACCTATAGCAACATGATAAATATACAACCAGTTTAAAATCTTATGATCGTACTTACTATAACCAGCGTATATCTTTTTAAGATATAAACCTGCTATAAATAATATAACACAAAAAAATATGTTCAGTAGAAACATTACTATTTTTTATTTAAAAATAAATTTTCATACTTATTGACAATAGCGTGTATCGAAAAATCATTTGCCCGCTCCATTCTTGTTTCTTTGGAGGAAGTTTGATTAGGGCTTGTAATTTCATCAATAATAGCCATCTTTAATTTTTCTTTATCATGTATGGGCACTAATACACCAACCTTTCCATTTAGTAATATTTCGGCTGGACCACTTTTGCAATCTGCAGCAATTACAGGTAAACCACAGCTTAAAGCCTCTACCAATACATTGCCAAATCCTTCCCTTACTGATGGAAAAACAAATAAATCAGAGGAGTTAAGCATTTCCCTTGGTGAATTTACAAATCCAGGTAAAAATACTTTGGTGCTTAAATTTAAACTTGAAATTAAGTTCTCCAAGTTCTTACGTTCGTAACCTTCTCCTAAAATATAAAGTTCGTATGTATCGCTATTATCTACCTCTTTCAAAACTTCTGCGAAAGCTTCAATCAATAATTTAAAATTTTTATCCCGATCTAATCTACCAATAGAAATTAAACGGTATTTATCATCGCTCCTTCTTTCAATTGGCATAAAAAGATTTTCAACCGGATTATTAATCACTATGGTTCTTTTTATTTTCTTTATAATTGATGTTAAATCCTCTTTTACTCCTTCAGATACACATACAATTGCATTTGGATCCTTATATAGTAATTTAGCTAAAGTAAATATTACTTTAAATGTAAGCCCTTTATTTGTAGCAATACTGGTAGATACGTGACTATGTTCTGAGAAATAGAGTTTGCCTTTATAGCCCGCTAATTTCGCTGCTAAACCTGCTATAACATTTACATACATCATCGAAGAATAGAATATTGTTGGCTTATTCTTTCTCAAGTAGGCTGTAATCTCTAAAAGGTTTTTTGAAATATTTCTTTTTTTAAGCAGCTCTATTTTAATATCCCTATCTAATCTATCTAAATACGGCCCTTCTAGTTTCGACATTAATAATGTAACCATCCACCCTCTTGCACATAATTCATTTGCAATGAGCATTGTTACTTTCTCTGCTCCACCACCGTTCATAGAAGGTATTAAAAATGTAATATCTTTTTTTGTCATGAATTAAAAATTGGAGCTAAGCCTAATTCTACTTCTTTACTAATCTCGCGTACATCTTTATGAATAGCAATATAGGCTTCATTAAATGATCTTAATTTTTGAGACAATAAATATGGCCTTACCTCACATCCATATTTTAGACCTAAAATTAACGCATGCATTCTTCCAGAATAAACCAATTTTGCCTTTTTTAATTCTTGAACTAAATCAGCTAGATTTTGAATAGCACAAATTTCATGTGGCACTTTATTTTCTGATACTAGGTATTCATTATATTCGTTAATGGCTGTCACATCTAAAAGAGTAGTATAAAAAAGCTTAACCGTTAAACCCATTTTTTGTATCCCCTCAATTTCCAAGAAAACCGAGGCAAAGTAAGTATCCTTTGTAACTGCTTTATTATATTTTAACACCACTTCTTCATAACTGGCAATACCAACCAACGCCACATCTGTTTTTATCGGAACTTCTGTATGCTTACTCTTATAAAAGGCAATATCAGGAATCAAATCAGCTTTCTTGGCGTAAATTTTATTGAGTATGTGTTGAGAAAACTCATCTCTAACCCAAATATGATCTGCTTTGTTTAAAGCGCTTTGATATAGGTACCGTTCTACCTTATTAAATTGCGTTGCTGCTCCAATGGCAACAAAATACAATTTGGCTTGGTTAGCTTGTTTTTTTATTAAATGGGTAAACCAAAACAAAGCAATAGCAAAAGCACTTGGAAAATTCGTTCCTGATGTATTTATCAATTGACCACCGCCTATGCTTACAATTGCATAGTTATTTCTGGATAGGGTATTACTGATGACTTTGCGATTAGTTAAAAACCAATGAAAGAAACTAAGAGATGCTTTCAGCTTAAGAACTAGATTGTTTTTTTTTATTCTTGTTAGAGCCGAAGAGGTATAATTATAGGTAGGTAATGCCTGAATAGTTGGTTTGGATAAATATAAAAAATCAACTGCATAGCCTTTATCCTCATAAAACCGGGTAGCTGCTTCTAAAATAGCTTGGTCTCCTAAGTTATGGCTGTATCCTTCATTTATGACTAAAACCTTCTGCATGTATACCTCTTCTAATTTTTTAATTGTTAACGTTTATAGGCTATATTTAGCAATTTTATACGAATTACCTTAGATAAAGTATTAAGCTTACTCTTTTTCCCATCAAACTTTAACTTTCTCAATTTATATTCCAAACCTATTCTTTTAAATACAAGCTCAAAATCTGTATCGTCTATCTTTTTGTCATCGTAGAGCTTTAATAAATCTCTATAGTATTGTGCAATAATGGATAGATTTGAAAGTTTACCCATATTACTTGCGCTAGTGGTATTATTACTATGCCTTCTATATGATACTAATCGCTCATTAATTCGCATTAATCCGCCCATAAATAACGCTCTTAACACGAGTACCGAATCTTCGGTTGGGCAGTTATTTGAAATTGCATCATAATTACTTAACAAAGATTTCGTAAATATTCTGCCAGGCGCAAAAGAAGAAATCTGTTTCAATTGAAGATAATCACTCAGTGTAAACAATTTTTTATCAAAAGGCAGAGCGTGATATATTTTAATAAAATTGCTTTTTTCGTCTATTATATCAGCGTTAAAATCTATTAATGAAATAGCTGGATATTGTTCAAGATAGGCTACAGCTTTCGAAACATGGTCGCTCTTAGACACATCATCACCTCCAAGTACTGTCAAATATTCTCCCGACGCAAGTGTGTAAAGAACCTTCGAGAAATGCCCCCCTATACCGAGATTTATGGGATTACAGTTAATTATAATTGTATGCGGTCCCGAATAATTCTCCTTAAAGTTTTTTATTTTTTCATATGTTCCATCAGTAGAAGCATCATCTGATATTATTATTTCTAATGGAGAATAGGTTTGATTGACAGCACCATTTAATGCCTCCTCAATATAATCTTCTTGATTGTAACTAAATAGACAATATGATACTAGTTTATTCATAATTTATATTACTTCTTTATTTTTTTAAGTAAAATTTTACTCAGCATTAAATTAAGATCTATTCTTTTATTCATTTCTTTCCATGAAAAAAACATAGATATAGTTATGAAACATATACCAATTAGATACGATAAGTTTTTTTGCAAAAAACTAACTGATATAAAACATGCAATGGCTAATAGAAATTGAAATAAGAATATCTTAATAAACTTACTATCAAAAGTAAAACCATAAAGTCTATTGGTTACAATATACATTTGAACTAAATGTAGAATATAACCAATTAAAAAAGAAACACCTAAACCTGTTAATCCAAAAAAATAATAACCCAATATATTTAATCCTAACAAATAAGTATTAGTAATCAACTCATTCCAAAAAAACAATTTTGTAGCCCCTTTTGAAATAAATATAATGCCTATAGCCCAACTTGTTGCTTTAAAAAAAATAGCTATCGCTGCCCAATGAACCATAGATGTGATAGCTATAAACTCTTTTGAGTATAATAAAATAATCGCAAAATCTATAAATACCAAAAATATAATTAAAATGGGAGCTAATATTAATAACGCTACTTCTGCCTGTTGATTTATTTCTTCCCTACACTTTTTATTGTCATTAGCTACGGCAGCTAATCGAGGATAATAGTCTGTACTCATCGCAGTAAACACAAGACCTACATAAGTTCCTATTATTGCAAATCCCGCATTATATAACCCTACATCTGAAATCCCGCCCATACTACTAATAAAAATTCGAACAATATAGGAAGTACCCATTGAGATCAAACTACTCATGCTAATCAACACTCCCATTTTCAGCATGTCAAGCCCTTCAGAAACAATAATTTGTTTATTTGTTTGAACTTTTTTGATTTTTATTTTCTTTGAATAAAACCATGTAACACATAATCCTGAAACAGCAGTTAATATAATTGAAGGGGTAATTCCTTTCTGACCAAAAAAATAATACAGGGGAATTGAGATTAACAATCCCATTAATGCGCCAATCATACTTGCTTTGGCCATTAACTTTATATTCCTAGTGCCCCTTAACAAAACGGTCTGCCCATCTGATATCTGAGTCAAAAGTAATGTGACAGAGATAAGCATAAATGATATTGTGTATTTATTATTCCCAAACGCTATCTTACTCAGTAAAGGTGATAAAGCCAAAGCTAGTATAAAGCCAAACATACCTGTAATCCAGACTAGTTTTCTAAATACTGCAATTGTTTGTCCTAATTTATGTTCGTCCCCCGTGCCATTGGCAACAGCTACGTTTTTAACAGCAGAGGAACCTAATCCAAAATGGGTTAAGGACGATAAGAAATTAGTGGTAGAAATCAACAATGATGCAACTCCCATACCAGCTGGCCCAAGCAATACAGCTATAAACTTACTTCTTATTACAAGAATTAATATATTAACGACTTGCACTCCTCCAAAAATGGAAGTTGCTTTAAATATTTGTTGATAAGAATTCTTTTTATTCTCCATTTCCCTAGTCTATATTTTTAATTATTTTAGCAGGTATGCCTCCAATAATTACATTACTAGGAAATATTCCTGAAACTACTGCACCTGCTGCAACCACACTATTTTCGCCAATTTCAGAGTTTTTTAAAATTATTACATTATTACCTACCCACACGTTTTTTTTTAGAACGATTTGACCTATGCTACCTACTTTACTCCTTTCATTTGGATTTATCCCATGGGCTTCAAAATCCATGAGTGTTACATTTTGTCCAATACGAGTATTTTCGCCTATTTCAATATAATTTGCGCAACAAATAAAAACGTTATTATTTGTTGCGACATCATTGCTAATTTGAATAACAGAATTCTCATAACGTGTTTGCAGTTCAACGCATCCATTTTTATGGAATCCACCTTTCTTATACCCAAATTTACACTGACTTCCAATATGAGTTTTACCTATGCCAGTTACTATTGTTCTTTGTTGACAATTAGGTACATCTAAATATGATAATTTCTTAGAATAAATGTTTCGAATGTTTGGAATAAGAAAGTTCAACAGCTTAAATCTGAGAAAATTCCAAAATTCAACAATGAAAACATATGGCCTTAGTTTCATTTTAACTGTAGAAATTTCTAATTATTTTCCCAATTAAATGAATCTCTTCTTCTCTTATTCCAGGCCAAATTGGTAGGCTTAAACAAGTATCTGCTATTTCTTCTGCTATTTTGAAATCTCCCTTTTTATACCCTAAAAATTGATATGCTTCTTGTAAATGTGGTGGTATTGGATAATGAATTAAAGTTCCTATCCCGTTACTAGTCAAATATTCTTGCAGTCTATCTCTGTTCTGTGTTCTTATTACAAATTGGTGATATACATGCGTTGCATTCATTGCCGTAATCGGCAAAATAACACCTGGTATATCTTTTAAGGCATCATAATACCAATTTGCAATTTCTTGACGTTGTAAAGTCCATTCATTTAAGTATTTTAATTTTACTGATAAGAAAGCAGCTTGGCATTCATCCAAACGCATATTATGGCCTATTATAGAATTGAAATATTTTTTCTCTGATCCATAATTCCTTAAAATGGTAGCTTTTTTTGCTAATTCTTCATTGTTTGTAGTAACTGCTCCAGCATCTCCTAAAGCGCCTAAATTTTTCCCTGGATAAAAGCTGGTCCCATTTATATCACCCCAACTACCAGTCATCTTATTATTGAACGTTGCGCCTTGAGCTTGTGCATTGTCTTCAATTACCTTCAAGCCATGTTTTTTAGCGATATCCATTATTGCCTCCATTTCGCAGGCCTGACCATACAAGTGAACTGGCATTATAGCTTTAGTTTTTGAAGTAATCCAAGCTTCAATTTTTTTAGGATCAATATTATAGGTATCCAGATTTGGTTCTACAAACACTGGAATTGCTCCAACATAAGAAATAGCTAAAGCTGTAGCTATATAAGTATTTGATGGAATTATGACCTCATCACCCTCACCTATACCCAAAGCTAATAATGCAATATGTAATGCATCTAATCCATTACTAATTCCAACGCAATATTTAACATTGTTATAAGAGCTATACTCTGCTTCAAAACCTTTTACTTTTTCACCCAACACATACCATTCTGAATCAAAAAATGCTTCAAATGCTTTAATAATTTCAGATTTAATTAGTTTATTGGAATTAGAAAAGGATAAAAATGGGATTTTCATGTTTTATTTGATTAATTCTTTTGCGGGGTTTCCAACGTAAATAGTATTTTCTGGAACATCTTTCAGCACCACACTTCCAGCTCCTATCATTGCATTTTCTCCAATATTAAGACCTGGTAAGATAGTTGAATTTGCGCCTATCGATGCACCACGTTTTATTACTGTTTTTAGAAATTCTGTAGGATATTGCTTAGACCTTGGCATTTTATCATTAGTAAAAGTTACATTAGGGCCTATAAAAACATTATCTTCTATAGTAATGCCATCCCAAATTTGAACTCCAGGCTTGATAGTAACGTTGTTACCAATAATAACATCATTCTCAATAAAAACTTGGCAATTAATATTACAGTTATTCCCAATAATAGCCTTTTCTAAAACAACGCAAAATTGCCATATCGAAGTATTATCTCCAATGTTTTCACTTTGCACATCTGCCAATGGATGAATGAATTTACTCATTTATGTATTTTATATATTCATTATAATCTCTCAAGTAGTCATTCTCATTATAAGTATGAGAAGCTAATACTAAACAAATTGAACCCGAAGAAAAATTAATCTCTGAAGCCCAAATTCCTGGTGGAATGTGCAACCCTAAATTTGCCCTATTAAGCTGTACTTGTCTTTTAGTTTTACCATCATCTAGCAATACTTCAAAGCTTCCACTTGCCGCTATTAAAAATTGATGACATTCTTTGTGTGCGTGAGCACCTCGAGATTCGCCACCAGGAATATCGTATAAATAAAAAATTCGTTTTACTTCAAATGGCAATAAATTATCCAGGTGATCGATTACGGTAATATTGCCTGCCCTATTCTTTATTTTGGGCAATTCTACAACAGAACATAGAAAGACATTAATCATATTTCATTGTTTTAAAAGCCTCAAAATCACGTATATAATCCATATCTGAATAATTCTGATCAGATACAATTAAGGCTAGCGAATTGGTAGAAAAATTTTCAAGACTTCTCCATATCTTATTGGGAATATAAATGCCGTAATTAGATCGATTCAAACTAAATTTAATTTCTTTTTCACCATCATGCAGTACCACATCAAATGAGCCAGATAAGGCAACAATAAATTCTTGTTGTTCTTTAAATGCATGCCCTCCCCTAACTTCACCTCCAGGCACATCATATATCCAATAGGTACGTGCAATTTTAAATGGCAATTGCCCAGCATGTTCAAAGAAGGATAAATTTCCTCTTTCGTCCAATATTTTGGGTAAATTGATTAGATAAGGCTGATTGTTCATGTTTTAATTAAATTTAATCTCTAAAAAATCGTTTGAGATATTTCCAATAAATTTAACTGTTATTGCTAGTATAATAGGCATAAACTAAGTCTAAACCCTCCTTAAATTTTACTTTAGGCGAATAGTTTAACGTTTTGGTTATTTTATCAATACTTGCTTTAGAATGTTTAACATCTCCCTTTCTTTCAGGGCCATAATTGGCTTCAATATGTTTCCCACTAATCTCTTTTAATAGGTCAACCATCTCATTCAAACTAATCTGATCTCCACAAGCCATATTAAAAACTTCGTGCTTTCCTAAATCATCAACAAGCATCGCTTTTATATTTGCTTGTACCGCGTTTTCAACAAACGTAAAATCGCGGCTTGTAATACCATCTCCATTTATTAAAGGCTGAACGCCCTCTATAAACGCTTTACAAAAGATAGGAATAACTGCCGCGTAAGGGTTATTGGCATTTTGTCTTGGTCCAAATACATTAAAATAACGCAAGCCTATTGTATTTAAGCCATATACCTTGCTAAAAACATCTGCATACAGCTCATTTACTAATTTGGTAACAGCATAAGGAGATAACGGATTACCTTCGTTACCTTCTACTTTTGGCAACATTGGGCTATCGCCATAGGTAGACGAAGATGCTGCATACACCATCTTTTTTACATTTTTAGCGTCCTTAACTGCAGTAAGCATATTTAAAAAGCCAGAAATATTAACTTCATTAGAGGTAATAGGATCTGCGATAGATCGTGGTACAGAACCCAAAGCTGCTTGATGACTAACATAGTCTATATCTATGAGCGCAGCTTTACACGTTTCTAAATCTCTGATGTCACCTTTAATAAATTCAAAATTTTCTAAGCCGATATAAGGCGCTATATTTTCATAATAACCATTGGATAGATTATCTAAAACTCTTACTTTTTTAGCGCCATATTTAAGCAGATATTCCACTAGATTAGATCCGATAAAGCCAGCTCCACCGGTCACTAAAAAAGATTTATCTGTTAATTCTTCACTATGGTATTTTATTTCGTACATTTTTATAATCTTGAATCTACAACTTCTTTGTTCAGAAAACCTTTAACATCATAAACCACGCTATTTGTATGTTTTAATTCATTCAAATTAAGCGTTTTAAATTCCTCATGACTTACAGTTAAAATTACGGCATCATATTTTGTTGAGTTAACATCTTCAAAATTATTAGCTGTACTTATCCCGTATTCATGTAAAACTTCGGCTGGTTTTGCCCATGGGTCATATACTGTAACGTTAGTATTATAGGTACCTAATTCTTTAATGATATCAATTACCTTAGTATTCCTTACATCTGGGCAGTTTTCTTTAAAGGTGAAGCCTAAAACTAAAATATTTGCGTTTTTAACTGCAATATCCTTTTTAATCATCAGCTTAATCACTTCTTGTGCTACATACGCCCCCATATCATCGTTAAGCCTTCTACCTGCTAAAATAATCTCTGGATGATAGCCTAATTCTTGTGCTTTTTGTGCTAAATAATAGGGATCAACACCAATACAATGTCCACCTACTAAACCTGGTTTAAATTTCAAGAAATTCCATTTTGTACCTGCTGCTTCTAATACCTCGTGGGTATCAATTCCCATTCGATTAAATATTTTGCTCAATTCATTCACAAACGCAATATTAATATCACGTTGAGAATTCTCAATTACTTTAGCAGCTTCGGCTACTTTAATAGAACTTGCTTTATGTGTACCAGCAGTGATGATTGAACGGTACAACTGATCTACCATTTCTGCAATTTCAGGTGTTGAGCCAGACGTAACTTTTAAAATTTTAGTTACCGTATGTTCTTTGTCTCCTGGATTAATTCGTTCAGGCGAATAGCCTGCATAAAAATCGACATTGTAGGTTAAACCAGATATTTTTTCTAATACTGGCACGCATTCATCTTCCGTTACACCTGGATATACCGTAGATTCATAAACAACTACATCACCTTTTTTTAATACTTTTGCTACTGTTTCGCTAGCCTTATACAAAGGAGTTAAATCTGGTCTATTGTGTTTATCAGTTGGGGTAGGTACAGTAATAATATATACTGTGCAATCTTTTAAATCATCAATCAAATTAGTAGTATATAACCCTGTCCCATTAGGATTTGATAAGGTAACGGCATTTAGCTCTTCTTCATCAATTTCTAAAGTATGATCTAATCCTTTTCTTAGCGCATCTATCCTGTTCTGATTGATATCAAAACCTATTACATTATATTTTTTTGCAAAAGCAACCGCTAAAGGCAAACCAACATAACCAAGTCCAATGACTGCAATTTTTGTATCCGTATAATTTAATATCATAAATAATTACGAGCGTTTAAATATTTTTTTCAATGCTTTTATAATACCGCGGTTTTTTTCATGTTTACTGTCATCAGAATAGTAACCGTAGCCATAACCATAACCATAGCCATAACCATAGCCATAGGTACCTCCATATCCACCTTTCTCATATTGAATTCCATTAATAATTACGGATAGATTAGGTAATTTTTTATCTAAATAAAGATCATTTAGTAAGTTTAAAGAAGATTTATAGGAGTATTTGTGTCTAACTACGAATAATGATAAATCAGATAATTTGCCTAAACTTAATGCATCGGCAACTAGCCCTACTGGAGGAGAATCTAAGATGACAAAATCAAAATTCTCTCTCAAATAGCTAATTAGCATAGCCATTCTATTATTAATAATCAATTCGCCTGGGTTTGGTGGAATTGGACCTGAACTTAAAATATTTAGGTTTGGGTAATTAGCCAAAGGCTGGATAATTTCTTCAGGACGCATTTGATCATCAATCAAATAATTGGTAATTCCCTTTTTATTTTTCAGTCCTAATTTTTTCGAAAGCATCGGTTTACGCAAATCCAATTCTAAAATGGCTACTTTCTTATTCCCGATAGCGATACTGTTGGCCAAATTCAAACTCACAAAACTTTTCCCTTCACCACTCATAGATGAAGTTACAATTAGCACTTTATGATCTTTGCTCCCTCCAATGTAAGACAAGTTCGTTCGAATAGCCCTAATCTGTTCTGCAATTGCCGATCTATTTAGCGTTGTAATTGCAATTGGATCTTCAGAAGGACTAAAACTCAATTCGCAAGAATAGGCACATTCGTCCCATTTTCTACTTCTTTCTTGGTTTGAATAGTTTGATTAAAGAAAATACGAGCAAGGATAATTAAAGCTGGTAATAATAACCCAACTAAACCTGCTAAAGAATAAATTATTTTAGTAGATGGGGAAACAATTCCTTCGTTTAATACATCATCAACTGTTCTTGATTTAACTACACCAGAAGAAACCAATTGTATTTCTGTTTCTTCTCTTTTTTGAAGTAAGAATAAATATAACGTTTGCTTAATATTTTGCCTTCTTGTTAATTCTATAAATTGTTTTTCTTTCTCTGGCAAAGCTTCGAATTTACCAGAAAATCTATTCTCCTGCCCAGAAAAATAATTGTCTGTTTTTTTAAACTGTTGCTTAATATTACCAATATTTGCAAGAATATTTTTTCTCAATTCTGCTAATTGAGTGTTAATACCGTCCAATCTTACATCAGCTTCTGTACCCGTACTTAAAACAGCTTGCTTTTGCATCACCATTTCATTATACTTTACAATTTGCGAAGTTAAAACAGGGTCTTGTAAACCGCTGGCAGTTGCTATAATATCTTCTTTCCCTGAGTATTTTTTGATGGTTCCTTCTACTAGTTGAAGTAGCTGCTCCTGATAGGTGTTTTCTGTTTTCTTAGCATCAATTGATTGAAGATTTCCTAATAATTCTGTGGCAGAGGCTGATACATCATAAATTTTATTGTTGGCTTTAAAATCTCTAACCTTATTTTCTTCTTCTTCTAACTCAGTACTTACTGTAGTTAACCTTTTACCTAAAAAATCTATTGCACTATGGATAGCTTGATTTTTGAAGTTTTGAGAAGTTAAATTATACTTATTAATTAAAACATTAATAAATGCTTCAGCTCTTAGTGGTACTTCATCAACAACAGAAAGTTGGAGCAAACCAAGTCCACCATTTTTTGCCTGAGCAACATTTAATCGAGAAATATATTTTTTTACTGCGCTCAATCTACCTAAAAATTGAAATCCAAACTCCCGTTCTCTTACAAGCGGAACATTTGGGTTTTTTTCAATAAGTATAGTGTCTTGACGTATAATAATCGGCTCACCATATTTTCCAGAATAGGTTCTTGAGGCATCTTTAATTTTATAAGAAGAGAGATCTACAATCAGTTGATAATTTGAGCTTCCCACATTTGGAAACTTCCTTTTAGCAGTCATAATTATTGGTAAATTATGCTGGAAAACGGGCTGATTTCTAATATTTCCTAAAGAAGTAAATACTTGATTTAATTTTAAAGAATCTACCACCTGACCAATCAGTGTATGCGATTTTAAAATGAAAATCTCATTATTAAGTGCCGAAATGCTATTATCTGCTGCAGCATTAGCTAAACCTGCATTTGTTAAGATCGAATTCGTGCCGCTTTCTAAATCTCCGCCACCAATTAAGATATAACTAGATAATTGATACTGAGGAATCGTATATCTTAAATATATTTTGGCACCTATTAATGCTATGGTTAAACTCAGAATTATCCAAAGATAATTGTTGATGAGCTTAAATAGATATTGTTTAAGGTCAAATGAATTACTAGCAATTTGTTTTTTGTCTTCCTCAAAAAAGTCTTCCATTCAAAGGTATTTGTTAAATTAAAATTTAGAAAAAATGGCAATAATCCCAACTGCTACAGTAACTAAAGAAGCATAGAATCTTGCCTCTTCACTAAACCTTCTACTATCTCGAGGCTGCACGTAGATTACATCATTATGTTTAATTTGAAAAAGGTTGGGGTTATACAAAATTTCCTTTGTTCTTAGGTCTACTTTAAAAATAGTTCTTTTACCATTATAGTCTCTATATATTTGAATATCGTATCGCTTAGCAGAAATTGGCAAATCCCCCGCAGCGCCTAATGCATCTAAAAAAGTAGTGCGTTGTAAGGGCAAAGTATACGTTCCTGGCGCTCTTACTTCACCTAAAACAGTAAACTTTATTTGGAAAAATCGTACACTTACTAAAGGTTCTTTCAAGTATTTAGTCAATAAATTGGTTAATTTCTCTTTATATTGAGCTGCTGTTAAACCTCTAGCAATTACCTTGCCTAAATAGGGAAATTCAATTGTCCCATCTGATTCTACTAATAGACCTGATACTTCACTTTCTCTAGCTACTCCAGTGCTACCACCTGAATTTGAAACCCCACCATAAGAATTGAACATGGCCGCAGCAACAGGATCTTGTGCTCCAATCGTAATAATCAATCGATCACCATCTTGAATATATCTCTCTTCCTGCACCATAGGTGGCAAATCAACTACATTACTATCTGGAAGGTCATTAAAATAGCGTAACTGCTTAGTAGAACTACATGAGCTAAAAAAAAGCACAGCAATACAAATGTAAAAGATCTGTTTAATAGGCATAGTCAATTAGTTAGTATAAAAGACGCAAATATAACAATAATACTGAATTCAAGCTATTGCTTTAATTGGTTCTGGTTTAATACTTTTAACTAATTTAGGTAATTTATTGATTTCAGTCTCCTACTTTACACTAACTTCATTAACCAACAAAAATGTTATTCTTAGCTTTTCTCCTATACTTCTCCTATATTCTTCCTGCATTTGTTCTGCTAAATGCCGTTTTAGAAGAACAAACATAGGGTAAACCTCGAACAAGAGCAGAACAAAGCACCTTGTTGGACTGACATATTCAGACATTTAAGGACATTTTCGGACATTTTTTAAGTTCCGAGTTTGTACCCTTAAATTCTGGGATTTCGACCTGGGAATTTAGCACATAAATTAAGATTTAACCCCATTGTAAACTGATCAAGCTTTAGTGTTAGTTGAAGATT
>NZ_JBAZRL010000007.1:20905-110336 GCF_041662865.1 Pedobacter sp. | reverse complement strand
TTTATAATCGTTTAGCTCATATGTTTTTTCCATTTATATAAGCTTTTTTCATGTAAGTTATTACTTCCTCATTTACATCTTTTGGCAAATAAATCCTTAAATGATGATTGTAATCGTTACTTCCTGGTACGGCAGCTATTTTACGAAAACAATAATTATCTTCAAAAGGTTCTTTAAAAGGGAATACAATATCCATAAAATCTTTTCCTAATTTAATAATGTAAGCAAATCGCTTATCGCCTACTATAGCAATCATAGATTTTGTTGCTTGCAATTTTATATTCCCAATCTCCTTGTATTTAAAAACAAAATGATTGAACAGATCGACTGTTGTATCGCTTTTTCCATTAAGGAAATCGCTAATCGTTTTATCTCCACAATAGTGAATCTGATTAGAGTTTTTAAAAGTCTGATTACATAAAACACAAGTCCACATAATTGGATGATAAAATAAAGCAATGCTAAGTTAAATATTTGTTAAGATTATCAAACGTTTGCGTTGTGTAAATTGCTATATTCTTGTAGCTCAAAAGGGTATTTTTTATAATTTACAATTGAATTAAAAACAACCTGAAACCAAAAACACAAAATGGAAAGAAGAGATTTTATTAAAAATGGTGCTGTTGCAGCTGCAGGCATAAGCATTTTACCTACTGGAACTTTATTTGCAAAGGACAATGGCAGAGTAAGATTAGGCTATATTGGAGTTGGTGCAAGAGGAATGAGTCACATTAGCGAAGGCGTATTAAGAGATGATGTAGAAATTGTGGCCATTTGTGATACACAAGAAAGTTCGTTAAAAATATGTAGGTCATTTATTGCTAAGTCAGGCAGACCAGCAGCAAAAGAATATACTGGTGGACTTGATGCATACAAAGCATTATTGGATAGAAAGGATATAGATGCAGTAATTATCGCTACACCATGGCAGTTTCACCACCCACAAGCTATATATGCAATGAAAGCAGGCAAGTATGTGGGTTGCGAAGTAATTGCAGGTCTAACTGTTGAAGAGCACTGGGATATTGTAAAAACTTCAGAAAAAACAGGGATGCCTTATTCTACTTTAGAAAACGTTTGCTACCGCAGAGATGTAATGGCAGTTTTAAATATGGTTAGACAAGGGGTTTTTGGAGAGCTTATTCACTTAGAAGGTGGTTATCAACATAATTTAAGAAACGTACTTTTTAACAACGGTAAAAATTATTATGGTGGCGGAGTAGAATACGGCCCTAACGCTTTAAGTGAGGCACAATGGCGTACTCAATTTAATATTGATCAAGATGGAGATTTATATCCAACTCATGGTGCTGGTCCTGTAATGCAATATGCAAATATTAATAGAGGTAACCGATTTACAAATTTGGTGTCTTTTAGTTCAAAGGCACGTGGTTTAGCGAGTTATGTAAATGATCTTTCGCCTGGTCATCCAAATTCGAAAATTAATTATAAAAATGGTGATGTAACAACGACATTAATTAATTGCGCCAATGGTGAGACTGTATTATTATCTCATGATACACATTTACCAAGACCATATTCGTTAGGATTTAGGGTGCAAGGTACTGAAGGCATTTGGATGGATGTTGCTAAATCAATATATATTGAAAAACAAGCGAAAAGAAATGATGCATGGGAGCCAGTAAAAGAATGGTTTGATAAATATGATCACCCAGTTTGGAAAAAATATGCTAAAGAAGCTGAAGGCGCAGGACACGGTGGTATGGATTGGTTTGTGTTTAATGGTTTTATTCAGGCTGTAAAGGCGAAAAAACAAACGCCAATTGACGTTTATGATTCTGTAACGATGAGTGTAATCACACCTTTATCTACAAAATCTTTAAAAGAAGGGAACAAACCACAAGAGTTTCCGGATTTCACAAAAGGAGCGTGGAAAGATAGAAAAAATGTATTCGCACTTGACGATAGTGGGTTTTAAGATTTTTAATAGGCTGAAAGAAATTTCAGCCTTTTTTATTTAATCTTTATGGGTTTCAATAAGTTGCGATTCAATAATTGTTTTATAATAGCCCTGAGTTTCTTCGTTAACATCGCTATTTAATAAATCCAATAACGTATCAATCGCTTTTTGCCCTTGTATAGCAGGAAACTGCTCAACCGAAGCCACTGGAGGATGTTCCATAAAACCAATAATTGATGAATTCGCATAACTTACAAATTCAATTTCTTGGTCAAGATTTAAGTTTAAGCGTCTTAAAGATTTAATAGCAAACGCTGATACATAATCATTAAAAGTAACGATAGCAGTTGGCTTGCGTTTGTGATTTAATAGAGTTTCTAACGCTGCTTTCGTACCGGATTCAGTTAAATCACAATCTACAATTAAGGTAGGATCGAACTTTAACCTGTTTTTATATAACGCTTTAATATAACCTTCTTTTCTTTGTCCACTAGCAACTAGTGTGTTTGGACCATTAATTAACCCAATGCTACGATGACCCCTTTTTAATAAATAATTAACGGCTTCAATACTACCAGTTTCTATATTACAAGCCACATAATGGATGTTTTTAATTGGAGGAATTCGATCAAAAAATACAACAGGAATTTGGTGTTTCCTTAATAATTCAAAATGATCAAAATTAGAAGTAGTTTTAGCTACCGAAACTAATAAACCATCAATTCTATGGTTTTTCATTTTTTCTACTAATTGTTTTTCTCTCTCTTCATCATCATGAGATTGAGCCAATAACACGGTATAATTTTTTTTGTATGCAATATCTTCAATTGCACTAATCGCAGAAGAAAAAAAAGCTTCAGCAAGTTCTGGTAAAATCACACCTATTGTAAACGTTTTTCCTTTTTGAAAAAAGATAGCGGTTTGATTAGGCTCGTATTCCATTTCTTTGGCCATTTGCTTAACTTTTTGCTGTGTGCTTAAGCTAATGCTTGGGTGACCATGTAATGCCCTAGAAACTGTTGAAATAGACAAATCGAGCTTTTTCGCGATTTCTTTAATAGTAATGGGTTTCTTAATCATCGGTTCGTTTTGCCAAAAGGCTTTCCGAAGATAACTATTTTATACTATATATTAAATATCAAACGTTTGTGCTAAATTAATTAAGATAACACTGCTTAAAATCAACTAAAAAGCTCTTGCTCATCGCGATCTGCAACAGGTATTTTCTTTAAAAAATCATCAAATGCCGGTCCATCATTATCAGAATATGTGCCATAAGCATCTAAAATATAACCTATGTTTTTATCTTTATCTTCAATTAAATAAAGTACGGAACTATCTGCTGGATCTGACATGCCTTCAAAGCGATAGGTTTTTACAATTGTTAAATCTTCAGGATTATATATTTTATTGAAATTAGCCGATTGCATTTTTCCATGATCTGACATTCTAATTTCATTGTCTTTTCCTTTTAGTCTTAATTTCTCTAAAACTTGACTCAAAGTGTTCATTTCTACTGGCTGTTCCATGATTGTAATGTTTATGTATCGTAAAAACAACAACAATTGAAATTGGTTTTTTATTTCGGATAGATTATTTGAAAACAATTAAAGAATTACAATTTGATCTTAAAAAATCGATCTTAGAAAGATTTAAGTAATAAATAAGGGTATCGATTGAATATTGTGGTTAATAAAATTTATTCACTTTTATGAAATATGGGATAAAGTATCATCCTGTTTAAAAACCTAAATAAGATGGCAACACTCAACATTCCGCAAAACGGCAAGGCTGTAAAAGGGAGAACTAAAAAACCACTACCAAGTGTAGATTTAACCGCAATGGTAGATTTAGCATTTCTATTGATAACCTTCTTTATGCTCACTACATCATTAGCTAAAATGAAAGCTTTAGAAATTGCTAAACCAATACCGCCAGAACCAATCGACTTTGGAGACTATCCTGCATCGCGAACAATGACCATCCTTTTAGGTAAAAATAACCAAGCAGTTTATTATATGGGAGAAGCAAAGAATGCAGCAATGCAGATGATTAATTTGACGACAATCAAAAAAGAAATTCTCTCAAATAAATTAATGGTAGCAAAAACTCATAGTAGTGCTCGAGAAAAACAACTATTAGTGATTATTAAACCTACTACTACTTCAAACTATAAAAATTTTGTAGATATAATTGATGAGATGAATATTTCTGATATTAAATCTTATATAATAGATGATAAATATATCGCAGATCGAGAGAAAGCATTTTTGAAAGAAAAAGGAATATAACAAGAAAGCCTTCCGATTTTACATCAGAAGGCTTTTATATGTTTAATATACTATTTACTATAAACCAAACTCAGCTTTTACTTTATCTACAAAATCAAGTTTTTCCCAAGTAAATAATTCAACAGTAACTACTTTTTCTTCACCGTTAGGTGTTTTAAAGGTTTTTGTAACCGTCTCAGGTTTACGACCCATGTGCCCATAGGCAGCAGTTTCACTATAAATTGGGTTTCTTAATTTTAAACGTTGCTCGATGAAGTAAGGACGCATGTCAAAAATTGATTCTACTTTTTTACTGATTTCTCCATCGGTTAAATTCACCTTAGAAGTGCCATAAGTTACTACATTTATTGAAGTTGGTTTTGCAACACCAATTGCGTAGCTAACTTGCACTAAAATTTCATCAGCGATGCCTGCGGCAACTAAATTTTTAGCGATATGACGAGTTGCATAAGCTGCACTTCTATCTACTTTACTTGGATCTTTTCCAGAAAATGCACCACCACCGTGAGCACCTTTTCCACCATATGTATCAACAATAATTTTTCTTCCTGTTAAACCAGTATCGCCATGTGGACCACCAATTACAAATTTTCCAGTTGGATTAATATGATAGGTGATTTGATCATTAAATAAATGAGCATATTGAGGATATTTTGCTTTAATCCTAGGAATCAAAATAGAAATTAAATCCGATTTAATTTTTGCCAGCATTGTACCTTCCTCATCAAAATCATCATGTTGAGTTGAGATTACAATTGCATCAATCCGTTGTGGTTTATTATCGTCAGAATATTCTAAAGTTACTTGAGATTTTGCATCTGGACGCAAATACGTAATTTCAGAATTCTCTCTTCTTAAATTAGCCAATTCGATTAAAAGCGCATGAGATAAATCAAGGGCTAATGGCATAAAATTTTCGGTTTCGTTAGTTGCATAACCAAACATCATTCCTTGGTCACCTGCACCTTGTTCTTCCTTTGTAGTTCTATCTACACCTTGATTAATATCTTGAGATTGTTCGTGAATAGCTGATAAAATTCCACAAGAATTTGCCTCAAACATATATTCACTTTTAGTGTAACCAATTTTTTTGATTACATCTCTAGCAATTTGTTGTACATCTAAATAAGTTTTAGATTTTACTTCGCCTGCTAAAATAACTTGGCCAGTGGTAACTAAAGTTTCACACGCAACTTTAGATTCGCTATCGAATGCTAAAAAGTTATCGATTAATGCGTCCGAAATTTGATCTGCAATTTTATCTGGGTGACCTTCAGATACAGATTCTGATGTAAATAAATACGACATTTTAAATAATTAATTTTTTAATAAACTTATTATGTAAAATGGATTTTGATCCTGTAAACAGGCAGTAAAAGGAAGTGTGGTATTGGTTAGCACTTTTTTTTACGTGGTTGCAATCCCGCTAATATTTCATAGCATCGCAAATCAGTCCACTTTTAACAGCGCAAAATTACTATAATATTATTAATAGTCAAAAAATATCAAGTATTTTGTGCAACCAAATCCTTGTAAATTGTTAAAAGCAAATATCTTATTTATTATTAATCCAATATCTGGTGGTAAAAAAAAGCAGAAAATACCTGGGTTAATAGATGCTTATTTAGATAAAACTAAATTCAATCCAAACTATAGTTTTACCGAATACGTTGGCCATGCAGCAGAATTAGCAGAAGAAGCCGCCAATAAGAATTTTGATGTAATTGTTGCTGTTGGCGGAGATGGAACTATTAATGAGGTGGCGCCGAAGGTAATGCAGCTAAACAAAACTTTAGGAATAATTCCTTTCGGCTCTGGTAATGGTTTAGCTCGATTTTTGAAAATCCCCATGAATGCTAAAAAGGCTATTCAATTAATTAATACGTTCAAATCTCAAATTATAGATGCAGCTAAACTAAATAACAAATACTTTTTTAACATGGCAGGAATGGGTTTTGATGCCCACATTAGTTCATTATTTGCAGGTAACAAACGTAGAGGCCTAAAAGGATATATAGAAATGGGCTTAAAGGAAATGATCGCTTATAAGCCGCAAACCTATGAAATCGAAATTGATGGAAAAAGTTATACTCGAGATGCCTTTGTAGTAAGTATTGCGAATTCATCTCAATATGGTAACAACGTTTACATTTCTCCTAAATCATCTTTAACAGATGGATTATTAGATGTTTGCATTGTGAAACCATTTCCATTATACAAATTGCCAATACTAGCCTATCAAATGGTAAGAGCAACTACTGATAAATCTGATATGATAGAAATAATTAGAGGTAAACACATTAAAATTACCAGAGTAAAAGAAGATTCTATTCATTTAGATGGAGAACCGTTCTTTATGGGAAAAAATTTAGAAATAGAAGTTATTCCAGCAGCTTTGAAAATAATTACTGCAACAAATAGATGAAATATTCGAGAAAAATTTAAATACAAAACAGTGGCAAAAGACAAAAAAAAAATAATTAACGATTTTGGTGGAATAATGTATTCGACAGATCCTTCGTTTGTTTACAACGACGAAACAGCTGCAACTAATGAATCAACTCCAAATAGTCAACAAGATTTAAGAGTAACACTCGATAAAAAAAATAGAGGTGGTAAAGCCGTAACATTAATTACTGGTTTTAAAGGAGGTGATGAAAAATTGGTAGAATTGGCAAAAATGCTAAAAACAAAATGTGGAGTTGGTGGGGCAGCTAAAGATGGGGAAATTTTAATACAAGGAGATTTTAGAGATAAGGTGATTTTAATCCTCCAAAAAGAAGGTTATAAAGCAAAAAAATCTGGCGGTTAATACAGTGTTAATTTTTAACATAATTAATTGATTATAAATAATTTACATGTTAGTGTATTTGCCACAATAAGTAAAATTTTTCCTGAAAAAGCGTATTTTTTGCGTTAATATCTGCTTAGCTTTGCATGATATTAAACCAAATATATGAGCAATAAAAATGTAAAGCAGCCAGATTTAGGCTATCTAAATTTAAGTGCTAAAACAGTTAAATATCAATTAAGTGTTGCAGAATTAGTTGAAGAAGCTTTAAAAAATGCAGAAGGCACTTTAGCTGACAGCGGCGCATTGGCGGTTGATACAGGTAAATTTACCGGACGTTCCCCTAAAGATCGTTTTATAGTTTGCGATGAGGTAACGGAAAATACAGTTTGGTGGGGCGATATAAATATTAAAATAAGCTCTGCTCATTTCAATCAACTGTTTGATAAAATAACAAACCATTTAAATTCAAAACAGATTTATGTTCGCGATGCATATGCATGCGCAGATGAAAATTATAAAGCCACCATTCGTGTAGTTACTGAAAATGCTTTCCAAAATCTTTTTGCTAATAACTTATTTTTAAGATTTGAACAGGACGAACTTCCTGAACAACCGGAATGGACAATTATTGCAGCGCCCTCATTTATAGCCGACCCTTCAACAGATGGAACTCGTCAGCCCAATTTCTCTATTCTAAATTTTTCAAAGAAGATGATTTTAATTGGGGGCACGGCATATACTGGTGAAATCAAAAAGGGAATTTTCTCTGTATTGAACTTTATCTTACCAGAGCAAAAGAAAACATTATCAATGCATTGCTCCGCCAATGTTGGCGAATATGGTGATACCGCTATCTTTTTTGGATTGTCGGGGACTGGGAAAACAACGTTATCAGCCGATCCAAAAAGAGCTTTAATTGGCGATGATGAACATGGTTGGGGAGAAAAATCTGTTTTTAATTTTGAAGGTGGTTGTTATGCAAAATGTATAGATTTAACATCAGAAAAGGAACCTCAGATATACAAAGCAATCAAATTTGGCTCCTTATTAGAAAACACAAACTATTTTCCAAATACTCGGACAGTAGATTTTTCAAATATTGAAAAAACAGAAAATACAAGAGTTGCTTATCCTATAAATTATATAGATAATGCAATGGTGCCATCGGTAGCATCAATCCCAAAAAACATTTTTTTCTTAACCGCTGATGCATTTGGAGTATTACCCCCAATTTCTAAATTAACGCCAGGCCAGGCAATGTTCCATTTTATATCCGGCTATACCGCAAAAGTTGCTGGTACGGAAGCTGGTGTTACAGAACCTCAATTAACCTTCTCTGCTTGTTTTGGTAAAGCATTTTTGCCACTACATCCTGCTAAGTATGCCAAATTATTGGGAGAAAAGATGGAAAAACACAAAGTAGATGTATGGTTAGTCAATACAGGATGGAGTGGGGGCCCTTATGGTGTTGGAAATAGAATGAAATTAAGTTATACCCGAGCAATGATTAGTGCGGCACTAAATGGTAGTTTGGCTAAAGCCGATTTTATAGAACATCCTGTATTTGGATTATTAATGCCAACAACTTGTCCAGATATACCATTAGAAATTTTAAATCCTCGAAATACTTGGGCAAATCCTCAAGATTACGATAATAAGGCAAATGAATTAGCAGCAGCGTTTTTGGATAACTTTAAGCAATTTGAAGATTTTACCAATGAAGAAATACAAAACGCACTCCCGAAAGTGGTTGAAAACGTACATTAGTGTATTTTTTTTGCTTAAAATTTGTTTTTAATTAAATTTTTAGTTTTAATTGCGGAAGATTGTCTCGAACAAAGACAATCTTTTTTGGTTATACACTTAGCTCAAAAAGAAAAAGGGGCTAGCGTAACGAATTAATTGTATAACGATTATTTAATTTGTAATTTAAAATCAATTTATAAATTTGCTAAACGCAACAATTGATTTCAATAAACGTTGTGTGTATTACTATATTATTTAAATAATTTCTTTAAATTTAAAACAAGTACTAAAACTAAAAAACTAAAAAAAAATGGCAAACGCACCAAAACCAACAACAGTTAAAAAAGAGAGTTCAACTGCATCTAATTTATTTGCAACTCTTGTAATTCCTATTTGTATCCTTATTGGGATAACACTTTTCATCTTTGTATTGGGTAAACCATCAAACTTTACAATTGATGATTCTATCGCAAAGGCAAACAGTACAGTTTCATTAGCTTTCTTTAATGATGATACAGCTCACATTTTACCTAAAGTTGGTAATTATGGTGGTATGGCTTACAAAGGCGGATTTATCGTTCCAATTTTGATGGGTATGCTTTTAATGGTGTTCGTATTCTCAATTGAGCGTTTAATTGTAATTGGTAAAGCAACAGGTAAAGGAAGCTTAGATGCTTTTGTTAAAAAAATTCAATCACTTTTAAGTTCAGGTAATATTTCAGCAGCAGCTGCAGAATGTGATAAACAAGAAGGTTCGGTTGCGAACGTAATTAAATCTGGCCTTAAAAAATATGGTGAGATGGAAGATGAGAAAAACATGGATACTGATCAAAAATGTTTAGCTATTCAAAAAGATATCGAAGAAGCTACTTCATTAGAAATGCCAATGTTGGAGCAAAACTTAACAATCATTGCTACTTTGGTATCAGTAGGTACGTTAATGGGTCTATTAGGTACAGTAACAGGTATGATTAAAGCGTTTGGTGGTTTGGCTAACTCTGGAGCACCAGATCAAGCGGCACTAGCAACTGGTATTTCTGAAGCATTGATCAATACAGCTACTGGTATCGGTACTTCTACATTAGCTATTATCATGTATAATATCTTGACTTCGAAAATCGATAAATTGACTTATGCTATTGATGAAGCAGGTTTCAGCATCATCCAAACTTACGCTTCTACACATAAATAGAAATTATTTTAATTTTTTTTACCGGCTTTATGGAAAACCGGAAGAATTAACATCATTAATTAAAATATTATAATTTTTATATTATGCCTAGAGTAAAAGTTCCAAGAAAGAGTACCTCAGTAGACATGACCGCAATGTGCGATGTGGCCTTCTTGTTGTTAACTTTCTTTATTTTAACGGCAACTTCACGTCAACCAGATCCGTTGGATATTAAAACTCCATCGTCTACGGTTCAATTTAAAGTGCCCGATAAAGATTTGGCAATATTAAGTATCGGTAAAGGGAAAGTTTTTATGGAGATCATTGGTCAAGACGTAAAAAAACTGACCTTACAAAAAATGGCTACATTATATGGTACCTCATTTACTGAAGAAGAAGCAAAACGTTTTGGTGTAATTTCATCATTTGGCGTTCCATTCGGTAATCTAAAACAGTTCATTAATTTGAATGGTGATGATCGTGCAAAGTTTGAAGAAAAGTTAAACGGAATACCTACAGATTCTACCACTAATGGAGAGCTATATAGATGGATAGAACAATCTCGTAGAGCTACAGCCGAATTGCACAATACCGAAATGAGAGTAAGTATTAAAGGAGATTCAAAAGAAGAATATCCAACAATTAGAAAAATTGTAGATGTACTTCAAAAACAACAAGTTAATAAATTTAGTTTAATTACAACAGCCGAATAAGCTGCTAAATAAAATATAGATATGGCAGAATTAAATACAGGCGGGGACGGTGGCAAAGGCGGCAAAGTAAGAAGTAAGAAACAATCTACACGTGTAGATTTAACCGCAATGGTTGATTTAGCGTTCTTATTGATTACGTTCTTCATGCTAACTACTTCCTTATCAAAACCTTTAGCAATGGATATTGCTAAGCCAGATAAAGATGTTAAGGATTTAAATAAACTTGAATTGAAAGCATCTCAAACGATGACGATCTTATTAGGTAAAAATGATAAAATTGCTTGGTATATGGGAGTTCCAAATCCGAATACCCCACCAACAATTGAAAGTTTCGCCAACATAAGAGCATCACTTTTGAAAAACAAAAAAGAAGTAAAAGATAAAATGGGAAAGGACATCATCATTGTAGTGAAACCTACTGATGTATCTACTTACAAAAATTTTGTTGATATCATGGACGAATTGAACATTACTAAGACTAATGTTAATGCACCAGCTATCGATGATGATCCTAAACACCTGATGGACAGCGAAAAAGAAGCCATGAAAGCGGGTGGAATTTTATAAAATGATAACAAATTAAAATATTAAGCAATGTTTGGATCTAAAATAGATTTATTTAACAAAGAGTGGCTTGATGTAATATTTGCCAAAAAGAATAAGAATTATGGAGCTTACGAGCTTCGTCAAACTAACGCGGCTAATACATCTAAATCACTATTTATTGCATCGGCAATATTTATATTACTGTTCTTAGCGCCAAAAATTTACGCTCTGATTGCAGGAATATTGCCTGAGCCACCTAAGGAGAAAGTGGTAGAAATGGTGATGCAAGCACCTCCACCAATTAATCCAGATGTGAAAACACCACCACCAGTTGAGCCACCTCCACCAAAGCAGGATCAAATTAAGTTTCCTCCTCCAATTGTGAAACCGGACAACGAAGTACGTGATGAAGAACCACCTAAAGCAGAAGACTTAAAAAAGGCAGATCCTGGGCAAAAAACGATTGAAGGCGATCCATCAGCAGATATTGTGCAAATTGCGCCTGCAGGTGAAGGGCCAAAACAAGCGGCACAAGTAGAGGATAATACAGTGTATAACTTTGTAAGTATGGAGAACCCACCAAATTATCCAGGTGGGATCGATAAATTTTACAAATACTTGCAAGATGGAATTAAATATCCAGCAATGGCAACTGAAGCTGGAATTTCTGGAACGCTATATTTATCTTTTACAGTTGAAAAAGATGGCTCTGTTACTGACGCTAAAGTTGATAGAAAAGTTGGGTATGGAATGGATGAAGAAGCGATTAGAGTATTAAGAGCAAGTAAAAGATGGAATCCAGGTATGCAAAATGGTAAACCTGTACGTGTTAAATATAATATTCCAATTAAATTTAACTTGCAACAATAAACACCAAGATGTTTAATCTGAATTACTTTAAACAGAAATCGCCTCAACAGCGATTTCTGTTTATTTTAGGGCTTACTATGTTTCTGTTTTATTTGGTGCTAGGCTCTATCCTAATTTTTTGGAAAGATCTTATTCCATTAGAAATGGAAGCAAAATATAGAATCATATTTGGCATAGGATTAATAACTTATGCTTTGATTAGATTTTATCGTATAATCAATCAAAAAGATACTATATGAAAATGAAAAATATAAGTTTTGTATTCATATTAGTAACCATTTTCTCTTGCAATAGAGCTCAAAAAAAAACTGGAGTTGAAGAAACAAGAACATCAGGAACCACTAAGTTGTTGGTTGATGAATCTTTTGCCCGTATTTTAGATGATCAGATAGAAGTTTTTAAAAGTGATTATCCTAATGCAAAAGTAACAACTGTATTAGGAAATGAAAATAAAATTTTACCAGATTTTTTAAATGGAAAAGTTAAAATGATGGTACTATCTAGAATGCTAAAACCAGAAGAAGAACGCTATTACAAACAAAAGCAAATTGCTATTTTTACAGATAGGTTTGCAATTGATGGAATTGCGTTAATAACTAACTCTGCTAACATAGATACTAATATCACAGTAAAAGATGTACTTGATGTTTTAAAAGGTAATACTAGCAGTAATAAAAAGTTAGTGTTTGATAATGCATATTCTAGTACAATAAGATATTTTATAGATTCTGCAAAGGTTAAAGAATTACCTAAAAGCGGGGTTTATACGCTACAATCAAATAACGATGTAATTAAATACATAGCTGAAAACAAAGATTATATTGGTGTAGTAGGTATTAATTGGCTATTGGAGAATAATAAAGATATTTTGGCATACTTGCCAAAAATTAAGGTAATGGGTGTTAAGAATTTAACAGGGAAAAAGGGCGATGACGATTTCTATAAACCAACCCAAAACAACTTAATTAAAGGAATTTATCCTTTTTTAAGAAATGTTTATGTAATAAACGCTGAAGGCAGAGACGGTTTAGGCACAGGATTTGCAAATTGGTTAACTAGCCCTCGTGGACAGTTAATTGTACTCAAATCAGGACTAGGTCCTCATAAGATGGTATTAAGAGATTTTAACATAAGAAACACGAACTAAAATTAATATTAAAACTAATGAGATGAACATTGCTGTAGCAGAACCAAAGAAAAGGTTACAGGAAATTTATTTCGATTAAAACAAATGATGACGATGAAAATGATTAAGAAAGCAATAACCTTAAGTTTAGGTTTAGTAATGATGGGTGTTGCCTCATTTGCTCAAAGTTTAGCTGATGCAAAGAAGGCAATGGATGCAGAGCAGTACCAAAAAGCTACCTCGATGTTAAAAACTTTAGTAGCATCTCAAGCTAAAGATGGTGATAATTATTTTAGCCTTGGTAATGTTTATTTATTAACAGATGAGATTGATTCGGCAAGAGCTGCTTTTACCAGTGGAACAACTGCAGACCCAAAAAATGCATTAAACTATGTTGGTCTTGGTCATGCTGATCTAATGTCGGGTAATGCAACATCTGCAAAAACAAATTTCGATAAAGCAATAGATTTGGGAAAAAAAGATTATCAAACTTATTTGCAAATTGGAAAAGCATATTTAGGACAAAAGAAGCCAGATTATGCTGCAGCCTTACCAAACCTTCAAAAAGCAGATGAATTAGATTCAAAAGATAAAGATCCTGAAACATTTTTAGCTATTGCAGACTACTATGCAATGCAACATAAGAATTCAGAAGCTTATAACATGTATTTAAGAGCAACGGATATTAATCCTGCCTTATACCGCGTTTTTGTACAAATTGGTAAAATGTATAAAGAAGCTTACGCATTTGCAGAGGCAGAAGCACAATTAAAAAAAGCTATAGAAGGAGATCCTAATTATGGTCCTGCTTATCGTGAGTATGCAGAATTGTTATTACAATGGTCTTATCAAGATCCAAAAAATGGTGATGCTAAACGAGCTGACGCATTAACTAATATGAAGAAGTATTTAGATTTAACTGATAAATCTTTTGAATCTCGTTTACGTTATGCTCAGTTTTTAGTTTACGCAGGGGATTTTGCAACATTATCAAATGAAGTTGCAACGTTAAATGCACCAGATGCTAATAACCCTAAAACATTTGTAGTAATTCGTATGCGTGGATATTCTGCTATTGAGAATAAAAATTATCCACAAGGTGTACAATTCATGAATGAATTATTTGCTAGAAAGCAAGACACTGCTCGTATTCTTGGATCTGATTACCTTTATTTAGGCAAAGCTTTAGAAGGTACTGGTAATGATAGTTTAGCTGTAATCAATATTACAAAGGGGGTTGAGTTAGATACTACTAAAGTAGAAGATTTGGCTGAAATTGGTAAGAAATACTATGCAGCAAAAAGTTATGGTAAAGCTATTCCAGTTTTCAAGAAGGTAATTTCATTGAATTCTAAAAACCCTAACATGGCGATGAACTATTACTATTTAGCATTAGCTGAATATGTAAAATCTGGTGCTAAGGATAGAGGTTTGCTTGTAGAAAGTGATTCTGCATTGGCTAAAGTGATTACATTAGCTCCTGAATACGACCCAGCTTTTCTATATAGAGCTCGTATCAATAAAGCAATTGATGTAATTGATAATCCAGAGACTCAAAAAGGGTTAGCAGTGCCTTTTTATGAAAAATATATAACACTTCTTACCGTAACTAAACCGGAAAAGGCTGCGGCTCACGTTAGAGATTTGGCTGACTCTTATAATTATTTAGGTTTCTATTATTCAGGTATTGATAAAGAGAAAGCGAAAGAATATTTTAATAAGACTTTAGCTATAGACCCTGCAAATGCATATGCTGCAGATAATTTGAAGATATTAAGTGCTCCACCAGCACAACCAAAAAAAGCACCAATTAAGAAATAATAATCTTAATTTTAACAAAAGAAAGGCAGGGTTTGTAATCCTGCCTTTTTCTTTTAATTTTGTCTAAAATAATAAAGATGGAAACGACAAGTACAGCCCACGATTTTTTACCTATCATATTTCAAGTTATTGTTGCTTTAGGATTTGTAGTAATAACTTTATTTGCTACGCACTTTTTGGGCCCAAAACGTAAAACGAATGATAAGCTCTCTACTTTTGAGGCGGGAGTTAAGTCAGTCGGTAATGCTCGTCAACCATTTTCTATTAAGTATTTTTTGGTAGCCATTCTCTTTGTGTTGTTTGATGTTGAGGTAATTTTCATGTATCCTTGGGCTGTAAATTTTAGAGATTTGGGTTGGAACGGGGTTATAGAAATGTTCATTTTTATGGGCACACTTTTATTAGGATTTATATATATATTAAAGAAAAAAGCGCTAGACTGGAATTAATTATTTAGATTAATTCTAAATGCCAATCCCTTAATCTATTTGCTTTTAAAATATTGTAAATTTGTTGCTTATTCTCTATTAGGAATAAGCATTTTTTGTTTATAACATGAGTGAAATCAATATAGTAGATGCGCCACCGGGCATAGAAGGCTCAGGCTTTTTTGCCACTTCCTTAGATAAGGTTATCGGTTTGGCCCGTTCACATTCATTATGGCCTTTGCCATTTGCTACTTCTTGCTGTGGTATAGAATTTATGGCGACTATGGGTTCGCATTACGATTTTGGTCGTTTCGGCGCAGAAAGATTAAGTTTTTCTCCACGTCAAGCAGATTTATTAATGGTAATGGGAACTATCGCTAAGAAAATGGCGCCTGTTTTAAAACAGGTTTATTTACAAATGGCAGAGCCTCGTTGGGTTATTGCTGTTGGTGCTTGTGCATCAAGTGGAGGTATTTTTGATACTTATTCTGTATTGCAAGGAATTGATGAGATTATCCCCGTAGATGTTTATGTTCCAGGTTGTCCGCCTCGTCCAGAAGCTATTTTAGATGGTTTTGGAAAAATACAAGAGCTGGTTAAAAACGAATCAGGTAGAAGAAGATACTCAGATCAGTACAAACAAATGTTAGCTTCATACGGAATAGAATAATGGCTAAAGCAACAAATACAGAAATCATTGATTTGCTAGGCGAAAAATTCGGCGGGCAACTTTTTGACGTTACAGAACCTTATGGCTTGCTAACTTTCTCTACCACTAAAGATAGAATTATTGATGTTTTATCTTATATGAAAGAAAATGGAAAGGTTAATTTTAACTTTCTTACCGATTTAACGGCAGTTCATTATCCAGAGAAACACCAATTGGCAGTAGTTTATCATTTGCACAGTATGGTTAATGGTGTTAGAGCTCGCGTTAAGGTTTTTATTCACGAAAATGATCCAACTATACCAACTGCATCCACTTTGTGGAATGCCGCAAATTGGATGGAACGCGAAACCTATGATTTTTTCGGGGTTAAATTTGAAGGACATCCTGATTTAAGGAGAATTTTGAATATGGATGAGTTAGGTGTTCACCCTATGCTTAAACAATATCCTTTAGAAGATCCAAACAGAGTTGATAAAAAGGACGAATACTTTGGTAGATAACACATGAAGCACAATCAACCAGTATATACAGATAATGATCCGCAGAGCGAATTGGTAACCCTAAATTTAGGCCCAACTCACCCTGCTACACACGGTGTTTTCCAAAACGTATTGCAGTTAGATGGCGAACGTATTGTAAGCGGAGTTTCTACTATCGGATACATTCATAGAGCATTTGAAAAAATTGCAGAACATCGCCCATTCTATCAAATTACTCCATTAACAGATCGTTTAAACTATTGTTCATCCCCAATTAACAACATGGGATGGCACATGACGGTTGAAAAATTATTGAATATCCAAATCCCTAAACGTGTTGATTATCTTCGGGTAATTATCATGGAATTGGCTAGGATTTCTGACCATATCATTTGCAATACTATTATTGCTCAAGATACTGGTGCAACTACAACTTTCCTTTACTTATTCCAATTTAGAGAACATATTTACGAAATCTACGAAGAAATTTGTGGCGCTCGTTTAACGACTAACATTGGTCGTATTGGTGGCTTGGAAAGAGATTTCAATGGTATCGCCTTTGCGAAAATCAATAAGTTTTTAAAAGAATTCCCTGTAGCATTAAGAGAATTTGAAAGCCTGTTAAACCGTAACCGTATTTTTATAGACCGTACTGCTGGCGTTGCCGAAGTAACTCAAGAAAATGCTTTAAGTTTTGGCTGGACCGGGCCTTTATTACGTGCAACAGGTGTAGATTATGATGTCCGTACTAGCGAACCATACTCTTCTTATCAAGATTTTGATTTTGAAATTCCGGTAGGTACAAGTGGCGATATTTATGATCGTTATTTGGTACGTAATGAGGAAATGTGGCAAAGTGTGAGAATTATCGAACAAGCTTTAGAGAAATTAAAATCGGAGCCTAAAGGTATTTTTCATGCTGATGTTCCAGAATTCTATTTGCCGGGAAAAGAAGAAGTTTATAATAATATGGAAGCATTAATCTATCACTTTAAGATTGTGATGGGAGAAATTGATGCGCCAAAAGCAGAAGTTTATCACGCTGTAGAAGGTGGTAATGGAGAACTTGGTTTTTATTTGATAAACGATGGAGGCAGAACACCTTATCGTTTACACTTTAGAAGACCTAGTTTTATTAATTATTCAATGTTCGCAAAAATGAGTGAAGGTATGCTGTTATCAGACGCCATTATCAACATGAGTAGCATGAACATTATTGCAGGAGAATTAGATGCTTAAAGTAGAAGAACAACAACCTGTAGAATTTTCATCGGCTTTAATAGAGCAATTTGATGAAATTGTTAGACGTTATCCTGTTGGAAAACAAAAATCAGCTTTGCTACCCTTGTTACATTTGGTACAAGCAGAATTTGGGTGGACTAGTGTTCCTGCAATGGATAAAATTGCTGAGTATTTGAATATTGAACCTATTGAGGTGTATGAAGTTGCTTCTTTTTATAGCATGTACTTTTTACAACCCAAAGGAAAATATGTATTAGAAGTTTGTCGTACTGGGCCTTGTTGCTTAGTTGGGGCAGAAAAAATAATGGACCACATCGAAAGTAAACTTGGTGTTAAAGAAGGCGAAGTTACTGCTGATGGTTTATTTAGCTGGCGAGGTGTAGAATGTTTAGCGGCATGTGGTTATGCTCCAGTTTTACAAATCGGTCCAGAATATACTTTCTATGAAAACTTAACTGAGCAATCGGTTGATCAATTAATAGACGATTTACGCAAGAAATAAATGGGACGTAAACTATTACTCGAACATATCAATGTACCTGGCATTAATACGCTAGAAGTTTATCGCCAAAAAGGCGGTTATCGTGCTGTAGAAAAAGCTTTGAAAACTTTAACTCCTGATGAAGTAGTGGAAGAGGTTAAAAAGTCTGGCTTACGCGGTCGTGGTGGCGCAGGTTTCCCTACCGGGATGAAATGGAGTTTTTTGGCTAAGCCAGAAGGTGTTGCTCGTTATTTGGTATGCAATGCTGATGAATCTGAGCCTGGAACTTTTAAGGACAGGTATTTGATGACATACATTCCTCATGCTTTAATCGAAGGAATGATTGTTTCAAGTTTCGCTCTTGGTGCCAAAACATCTTATATCTACGTTCGTGGAGAAATGATGCCTCAAATCCGTATCCTAGAAAAGGCAATTGCTGAAGCTAAGGCTGCCGGTTTTTTAGGTAAAAATATATTAGGAACAGGTTACGATTTAGAATTATACGTACAACCGGGTGGTGGTGCTTACATCTGCGGAGAAGAAACCGCTTTGTTAGAGTCGTTAGAAGGTAAAAGAGGAAATCCTCGTATTAAACCACCGTTTCCGGCAATAGCTGGTTTGTATGGTTGTCCGACTGTAGTAAATAACGTTGAATCTATTGCTGCAGTTGTGCCAATTATTAATGATGGTGGCGATGAATATGCGAAAGTTGGTATTGGTAGAAGTACAGGTACTAAATTAATATCAGCTTCTGGAAACTTGGTAAAACCAGGTGTTTATGAAATTGAATTAGGCTTACCGGTTGAAGAATTTATCTATTCTGATGAATATTGCGGTGGTATCGCCAATGGCAAAAGACTTAAAGCTACGGTAGCTGGAGGTTCTTCTGTTCCGATTTTACCAGCTAACCTAACCTTAAAATATGCTAACGGCGAACCTCGTTTAATGAGTTACGAATCACTTTCTGAAGGTGGTTTTGCAACTGGAACAATGATGGGGTCTGGTGGTTTTATCGCATTTGATGAGGATCAGTGTACTGTTAGAAATACTTGGAATTTTGCCCGTTTCTATCATCATGAGAGTTGCGGACAATGTTCACCTTGTCGTGAAGGTACTGGCTGGTTAGAAAAAGTATTACACAGATTAGAATACGGACACGGAAAAATGAGCGATATCGATTTGCTAGTTGATGTGTCTAAAAAAATAGAAGGAAATACAATTTGTCCGTTGGGTGATGCAGCGGCTTGGCCGGTTGCGAGTGCAATTAGACATTTTAGAGATGAGTTTGAATGGCATGTAAAAGAGCCAGTGAAAATCTTAAGCAGCAATTATGGTTTAGCCAATTACGCTGTTCCGATTGAGAAAAAAGTTGAAGAAGTTAAACAGGATAATCTTTAACCATGAGTGATTTAATGAAAGTTACCATTGATGGTATAACGGTAGAAGTAGCACCAGGCACAAGTATTCTCAACGCTGCAAGGCAAATTGGGGGTGATATTGTTCCACCTGCAATGTGCTATTACTCTAAGTTAGAAGGTAGTGGAGGTAAATGTCGTACGTGTATTGTTAAAGTAACTAAAGGTTCTGAAAAAGATCCTCGTCCCATGCCAAAATTGGTAGCTTCTTGCCGTACCAATGTAATGGATGGAATGGAAGTGCAAAATATTACTTCTCCGGAAGTTTTGGAAGCTAGAAGTGGTGTAGTAGAGATGTTGCTCATTAATCACCCACTTGATTGCCCAATTTGCGACCAAGCTGGCGAATGTGATTTACAAAATTTAGGCTACGAAAACGGATTGCAACGTACTCGTTATGAATTTGAGCGTCGTACTTTTGAAAGAATAGATATTGGCGATAAAATTCAGTTACACATGAACAGATGTATCTTGTGTTACCGTTGTGTTTTTGTTGCTGATCAAATTACTAATAAACGTGTTCACGGTATTTTAAATCGAGGAGATCATTCAGAAATATCTACATATATCCAAACAGCAGTTGATAATGATTTCTCAGGAAATGTAATTGATGTTTGTCCAGTAGGTGCTTTAACCGATAAAACTTTCAGATTTAAAAATAGAGTTTGGTTTACAAAACCTGTTGATGCACATCGCGATTGTAATCACGAAAAGTGTAATGGCAAAGTAACACTTTGGTATAAAGGAGAAGATGTTTTACGTGTTACTGCTCGTAAAGATCAGTTCGGTGAGGTAGAAGACTTTATTTGCAATGAATGTCGCTTCGAGAAAAAAGCAACTGCAGATTGGACAATTGAGCATCCAACTCATATTTCTGATACTTCAGTAATTTCATCAAATCACTACGAAACATTTAGACCTTTACCTGTGATTAAAGAAAATTTGGCTTTGCAAGAAGCTAATAAGGTTGAACTAGAAAAAACCAGTAAATTCTAATGGATATAAATTTTGTAATCGAAAAATTTGCGCTGGTAACTATCTTGTTTTCCATTAGCTTGGTAATTGCAATGTATTCTACTTACGCAGAGCGAAAAGTGGCTGCATTTTTACAAGATCGTTTAGGTCCAGATAGAGCTGGCCCTTTTGGTATTTTGCAACCTTTAGCTGATGGTTTAAAAATGTTTATGAAGGAAGAAATTATTCCTTCAAATGCGAGTAAATGGTTATTTATGGTTGGCCCTGGTTTAGCTATGCTTTGTGCTTGTATTGGTACAGCAGTTATTCCTTGGGGACAAGATTTAAACATTAATGGAAGAGTTGTTCCATTGCAAGTAACCGATATTAATGTTGGTGTACTTTATCTTTTTGGTGTAGTTTCATTAGGCGTTTATGGTGTGATGATTGGTGGATGGGCTTCTAACAACAAATATTCGTTGTTAAGTGCAATTAGAGCGGCTTCTCAAAATATCAGTTATGAGGTGGCAATGGGTTTATCTATCATCGCTTTGCTTTTAATGACGAATACATTAAGCTTAAAAGAGATTGTTGCACAACAACATGGTTGGCACTGGAATGTTTTATATCAGCCATTAGGATTTATTATTTTTATGGTGTGTTCTTTTGCAGAGACTAATCGTGCTCCATTCGATTTACCTGAATGTGAAACGGAGTTGATTGGTGGTTACCATACAGAATATTCATCGATGAAATTAGGATTTTACCTATTTGCTGAGTATATCAATATGTTTGTTTCATCTGCCGTGATGGCAACATTATACTTTGGAGGTTACAATTACCCTTGGATGGATACTGTTGCAGGTCATGTTAGTCCAAACGTTGCTGCATTAATTGGAACAGTTGTTTTATTTGCTAAAATATTTATGTTCATCTTTTTCTTCATGTGGGTACGTTGGACAATTCCTCGCTTCCGTTATGATCAGTTGATGAATTTAGGATGGAAAGCATTAATTCCTTTGGCAATTGCAAATATCGTTATCACAGGGATTGTTATAGCTGTTGTAAATAAGTTTTAAGAGAGAGATATGGAATCATTAAGTAATAAGAAAAAAGTACTAGAGCAAAAGCCTCTAAACTTTGCAGAACGCATGTATTTGCCTGCAATTGTTAAAGGTTTGGGTACTACAATGAGCCACTTTTTTAAGAAAAGTTCTACCATCAGATATCCTGAAGTTGAAAGAGAATTCTCTATCAATTGGAGAGGGATGCATTCTTTAAAAAGAGATGAAGAAGGTAGGGAGCGTTGTACTGCTTGTGGATTGTGCGCTTTATCTTGTCCTGCAGAAGCAATTACCATGATTGCAGCTGAACGTAAACCTGAAGAAAAAGCATTATATCGTGAAGAAAAATATGCAGCAGTTTATGAAATCAATATGTTACGTTGTATTTTCTGTGGATTGTGTGAAGAAGCTTGCCCTAAAGAAGCAATTTATTTAGATGGGCCAATTGTTCCTTCTGATTATTTACGTAAAGATTTTATTTACGGCAAAGATAAATTGGTTGAAGCTCCTTTGGAGGTGAAATAAAATAATATCGCCCTATGGCGAGACTAATAAACTAAACAAAAGAAAATTAATGGGTACATCAGTATTCTATTTCGTAGCAACATTAAGCATCATTTTTTCACTGATGGTTATCTTTTCGAAGAATCCAATCCATAGTGTTTTATACTTGATTCTTACCTTTTTTACTTTTACAGTTCACTATGTGTTGTTAAATGCACAATTTTTAGCGGTTGTAAATTTCATTGTTTACATGGGTGCAATTATGGTTTTATTCCTATTTGTGCTGATGCTTTTGAACTTGAATAAAGAAAACGAACCAAATAAATCAGCATTAGTTAAAATTTTAGGCGTAATAGCTGGGGGATGTTTATTAGTAACATTAGTTGGTTCTTTTAAAGCGGTTTCAATTAATAGCCCTTTGGTATTGCAAAATCCAAATTTAGGATTGGTAAAAAACCTAGGTAAAGAATTATTTGGTCCGTTCATGTTACCATTTGAATTGTCATCAATTTTATTGCTTACAGCAATGGTTGGTGCAGTATTGTTAACTAAAAAAGAGGAAAAAGCAAATGGATAATTTAACTTCAACCATGCAAACAGTTCCACTTAACCATTACATTTGGTTATGTGCTATTATCTTCACTATTGGGGTAATGGGGGTGTTAACACGTAGAAATGCTATTGTTATTTTTATGTCGGTAGAGTTAATGTTAAACTCTGTTAACTTATTGCTAACCGCTTTTTCGGTTCATCACAACGATCCATCAGGACAAGTTTTTGTATTTTTTATTATGGCTTTGGCAGCTGCTGAAGTAGCTGTAGGACTAGCAATTATTGTAATGGTTTACAGAAATACGCAGTCGATAGATATTAATGTATTAAATCGCCTTAAGTGGTAATTAGATAGAAGATGATAAATAGTTTACTTTGGTTAATCCCTTTACTCCCGCTTTTAGGCTTTGTAATTAATGGCCTTGGCAGAAATACCTTTAGCAAAAGCCTAATTGGTTTTATTGGTAGCGGTGTAATATTTGCTTCTTTTGCATTAAGCGTTGCTTTATTTTTTGAACTAGGCACTGGTACACAAAAACAATTTACAGTAGATCTTTTCGATTGGATTAGTGCTGGTAATTTACATATTCCACTTTCGTTTTTATACGATCCATTAAGTGCAATTATGTTATTAATTATAACAGGAATTGGCTTTTTAATCCACCTGTATTCAGTTGGATATATGCATGATGATGCTGGATTTGGTAAATTCTTCAGCTACTTAAACCTATTTATCTTCTTCATGTTGATATTAGTTTTAGGTTCAAACTACATCGTTATGTTTATTGGTTGGGAAGGTGTTGGTTTATGCTCTTATCTATTAATCGGGTTTTGGTATACCAATAGCAATTACGCAAGTGCGGCTAAAAAAGCATTTGTAATGAATAGAATTGGAGATTTAGGCTTCCTTTTGGGAGTTTTCTTAATCTTCAATACTTTTGGAAGTGTAGAATTTGCTAAAGTATTTCCTCAGGCTGCTTCAATGATGCCAGGAGCTGGAACAATTACTTTAATTACTATTTTACTATTTATTGGAGCCTGTGGCAAATCTGCGCAGTTACCTTTATTTACATGGTTACCAGATGCGATGGCTGGGCCGACTCCGGTTTCTGCATTAATACATGCTGCAACAATGGTAACGGCTGGTATTTATATGATCGCTCGTTCAAGTGTATTGTTCGATTTAGCGCCAACCACGCAAATGATTATCGCGATTATTGGAACAGCGACTGCTTTAATTGCTGCAATAATTGCCTTAACACAAACAGATATTAAAAAAGTATTGGCTTATTCAACTGTATCTCAACTAGGATATATGTTTTTAGGTTTGGGTGTTGGTGCATATACAGGTTCATTCTTCCACGTTTTAACCCATGCTTTCTTCAAAGCATTGTTATTCTTAGGTGCGGGTTCAGTAATTCATGCAATGCATCATGAACAAGATATGCGACATATGGGTGGATTGAAATCTAAATTAAAAATTACGTTTGCAACCATGATGATTGGTACAATCGCGATTGCAGGTTTACCACCATTTTCTGGTTTCTTCTCTAAAGATGAAATTTTAGCACACGCTTTTGAATATAATAAAGTGCTTTGGGCAATCGGATTATTCACCGCATTTCTGACTGCTTTTTATATGTTCAGAATGATGTTTTTAACATTCTCTGGGAAATATCGTGGAACGCATCACGCAGAAGAACGTATTCACGAATCGCCAAAAATCATGACGTATCCATTAATTGTGTTAGCTATTTTGGCTGCAATTGGCGGAGTAATAAATATTCCTCATGTATTTGGTGGTAATGAATGGTTAGCACATTGGTTAACTGGTGCAGGCATTGCTCAACATGAATTGGAATTAAGTCATGCTACAGAATTTGGGTTAATGGGAGCTTCTGTTTTAGCTGCTTTGATTGCCTTATTTTATGCCTATACTAAATATGTTAAAAATGCTCACGTTCCAGTTCCTGATGAAAGTAAACGCTCAATCTTAGCTAAAATATCATACAACAAATTCTATTTAGATGAGATTTATGATGCTATCATCACAAAACCTTTAGATGCATTTTCTAGATTTTTCTATCGCATTATCGATAAAAAGGTAATTGATGGATTGGTAAATGGTTTTGGCTGGTCGGCAACTGAAGGAAGTAAAGGCCTACGTCTTTTACAATCTGGAAATGTTGGCTTTTATATATTTATGATGGTATTCGGTATCATCGCATTGTTATTGTATACTTATTTATCTATCGCTTAATTCGGTTCAACACATATAAATGGAACTATTAATACTCATATTTTTACCACTTGTTGGTGCAATCATTACCTCACTACTTAAAGGCAGTTCGGCCAAAGTAAGCGCTTTAGGTTTTGCACTGGTATCGCTTTGCGTAACTATTGGTTTATTAACCCAATTTACTCCAGATGCTACTACACAATTTGCAGTAAACTATCCTTGGATACAACAATTAGGAATTAATTTCCATGTAGGTATTGATGGAATTAGCATGATTACGGTTATTTTAACAAATGTTTTAATGCCATTAATCATCCTTTCTAGCTTTAAACACGAGTATAAAAATGCCAATGCATTTTATGCATTAATCTTATTTATGCAAAGCGGATTGTTGTTGGTATTTACTGCATTAGATGGATTTTTATTCTACATAGGTTGGGAAGCAGCTTTAATTCCTATCTATTTTATTTGCGCCATGTGGGGCGGGAAAGACCGTATCAAAGTAAACATGAAGTTTTTTGTTTACACGATTGCGGGTTCACTTTTCATGTTATTAGGTATCATTTATTTATACCTACAAAATCCTGCTAAGAACTTTGATATCAACGCATTTTATGCCTTAAACTTAGATTCATATCAACAAGGTTGGATATTTTGGGCATTCTTTATTGCTTTTGCGATTAAAATGCCAATTTTTCCTTTCCATACTTGGCAACCTGATACGTATACAGAAGCTCCTACTCCAGGAACCATGTTATTATCAGGTATTATGTTGAAGATGGGTATTTATGGTGTAATAAGATGGTTATTGCCAATTGTACCGCAAGGTGTTAACGATTGGGTTTGCGTGGCGATGATCCTCTCAGTTATTGGAATTGTTTACGCGTCATTAATTGCATTTACACAAAAAGATGCGAAACGCTTGGTAGCCTATTCATCAATTGCTCACGTTGGTTTAATATCAGCTGGTATTTTTGCATTAAATACACAAGGTTTGCAAGGTGTAATGGTACAAATGTTAAGTCATGGTATTAATGTAATTGGTTTATTTTTCGTGTTAGATATTATTTCTTCTCGCCTTAAAACAAATAAAATTGAAGAATTAGGCGGATTAGCTAGAGTTGCTCCGAAATTAGCTATCACGTTCTTAATTATCGTTTTAGGAACTGTTGCTTTGCCAGGAACTAATGGGTTTATCGGTGAGTTTTTATTGCTATTTAGCGTATACAGCTACAATGCATGGTTGGGTTTAATCGCAGGGTTGACTATCATTTTTGGTGCAGTTTATATGCTTAGAATGTATCAAAAAGTAATGCTAGGTGAAACCAATGCATTAACCATCAGTTTTACAGATATTAAAGGAACAGAAAAAGTGGTATTGTATACTATTTGCGTATTGATAATTGTAGTGGGTGTTTATCCAAAACCAATTTTGCATTTATCTGAAGCTTCGGTACAACATTTATTAGAACAAGTAAATCAAAAATTAACAGGGGTAAACTAACATGAACATTATTATAACCATCGCCGCTACGGCTTTAATAGTACTTTATGCAGGTTTGTTTAAGGCAAAAAAAGCCTTATTGCCTCTAACTTTAATTGGTTTATTAGTTGCATTAGGCTTTGTCGCTTGCTCATGGAATAATCCAACAACTTATTATGGCATGATGCGAATGGACAATTTCGCTTTGGCATTTTCGGCTATAGCTATAGTCGGTACCTTCTTTATATTTCTATTGACCCAAAATTATTTTTCCGAAGGAAGTGATAACATTGCAGAATATTTTACTTTGATTTTGTTTGCCCTGTCGGGGATGATTATCATGGTTTCTTATCAAAATATGTCGATGCTATTTATCGGCTTAGAAATCATGTCGGTGAGTTTGTATATCCTAGCGGGAATACGAAAGCTGAATTTTGCATCAAATGAGGCTTCATTAAAATACTTTTTAATGGGTGCTTTTTCTACTGGATTTTTATTATTCGGTATTACTTTAATTTACGGAGCAACAGGTTCATTTGATATTACTGTTATTCAGAATTACTTAGTTAATAATGTAAAATCAGTTTCGCCATTATTTTATCCAGGTGTTATTTTAATGATGATTGGCTTATGCTTTAAAGTTGGTGCGGCACCTTTCCATTTCTGGGTTCCGGATGTATACGAAGGCTCTCCATCATTAATTACTACATTTATGTCAACTGTAGTTAAAACTGCTGGTTTTGCCGCATTTTTAAGGCTATTTGCTGGTGCTTTCGAACCATTACATGATTTTTGGATGCCTGCATTAATGATCATCACTATTGTCACTTTGTGCATAGGAAATATTACTGCGCTTTACCAAAAGAACTTCAAACGCATGCTGACGTATTCAAGTGTATCGCATGCAGGTTATATGTTGTTTTCTTTAATTGTTTTAACAGTTAATTCAGCAAGTAATGTTTTGGTTTACGCTGCAGCTTATACGTTTGCAACTATCATCGCATTTGCAATTTTAATTTTGGTTAAACAAAAAACCGGTAATGATAACTTCGAAAACTTTAATGGCTTAGGTAAAAGAAATCCGTTAACAGCTTTCGCATTAACAATTGCAATGCTTTCTTTGGCGGGTATTCCATTAACTGCTGGTTTTATTGGTAAGTATGTAATGTTTTTAAATGTGATGGAGAATTATCAAACCATTTTAGTTGTTATTGCTATTTTAAATGCATTGATAGGTTTCTATTATTATTTTAAAGTAATCATAGCAATGTGGTTTAAAGAAGGTTCCGATATCGTTTTAGATACCCCATTACAGTACAAAATAGTATTAGTGTTGTCAGTAATAGTTACCTTATTTTTAGGGGTTTATCCATCTATTATTTTAAATCTGATATAGCCCAATGATATAGATTATTATTTGTAGTTTTACGAATAATTCAACTATGCAAGAATTCTGGAATTCATTACAGCATTTTATTGATCCCGAAAAATTACTTAAAGAGGGTGGTTTCTATGTTGTTTTGTTTGTAATTTTTGCCGAAACTGGCTTATTTTTCGGTTTCTTTTTGCCAGGCGATTATCTTTTGTTTTTAGCAGGCATGTTTGTGGCAACTGGCAGGTTGGATGTAAATATTTATGTCCTCATAGTGGGCTTATGTATCGCTGCTATTTGTGGAAATTTTACCGGATATTGGTTCGGTCGAAAAACGGGCCCGTTATTATACAAAAGAAAAGACAGCATTTTTTTTAAGAAAAGATATCTTTTAGCAGCCGAACGATATTACAGAAAACAAGGTGCCTTTGCATTAATAATGGGTAGATTTGTACCAATTGTTAGAACTTTTGCTCCAATTTTTGCTGGAGTAGTAAAATTAGAACTTAAAAAGTTTGCATTTTATAACATTGTAGGTGCAATATTATGGATAGCATCCTTAACTTTGCTAGGATATTTTTTAGGCAGAAGATTTGCCCAACAAATTGAAGAGTATTTGGTTTATATAATAATAGGTTTTATTGTAATTACCACTATACCATTGGTTATCACATTTGTGAAAAAACAGGTAAATAGAAGTGGTGATGAAGATGAAATAGAGATTGAAGAAGAAAAAAATGAGTAAAGAAGATCATCATCCGTGGCATAGTGTTTCTCCTGGAGAGAACCTACCAGCTGTAGTAAATGCAATAATTGAAATCCCTAAAGGTTCAAAAGCAAAATACGAAATAGATAAAGAATCAAATCTGATCAAATTAGATAGAGTTCTTTTTTCGTCTGTTATGTATCCAGCAAATTATGGTTTTATTCCTCAAACCTATTGCGATGATAATGACCCATTAGATATTTTAGTTTTATGCTCTGTAGATGTTTATCCAATGACAATTATTGAAGCTAAAGTAATTGGTGTAATGCACATGGTGGATAATGGGGAACAGGACGATAAAATTATCGCGGTAGCTAAAAATGACATGTCGGTAAATTATATTAACGATTTACATGAGTTGCCACCTCATACGATGAAAGAAATTGTAAAATTCTTTCAAGATTATAAAGCATTAGAAGAAAAACAAGTTACGATAGAACACTTACTTGGTGTACGTTATGCGCACAAGGTAATACAAGAAAGCATTGAGCTTTACGATAAGAAATTTAGAAACAATTCTTAATGGGATTTCAAATATTTTTGACCTTCTTTTTAGTCGTTCTGAACGGATTTTTCGTTGCAGCAGAGTTTGCAATTGTAAAGGTTAGAGCTTCACAAATTGAAATCAAAGCTAAATCTGGTAGTAGGGTTGCTAACATTGCAAAATACATCACTCAACATCTAGATGGCTATTTGGCTGCTACACAATTGGGTATTACATTAGCCTCTCTTGGTTTAGGTTGGGTTGGTGAAGGTGTTATGCATCACATTATTGATGGTGTAATGAGGAAAATGAATTATAGTGAAGCTATCATTACATCTTTTTCCGGCACTGCGTCGCCAATTATTGCTTTTTCTTTTATTACCATAATGCACATTGTTTTTGGTGAATTAGCACCAAAATCGATCGCAATACAAAAACCAGTAGCAACTACATTATTTGTTTCAGTTCCATTACAAATCTTTTATTGGGTATTTAGACCTTTTATTTGGTTATTAAATGGTCTTGCATCTTTAATTTTAAAAGTGTTCGGTATTTCTAGTATCGGTGGACATGATTCCGTGCATAGTACAGAAGAGTTGTATTACTTATTAGACCAAGGAAAAGAAAGTGGTGCATTAGATACAAATGAACATGAATTAATTAAAAACGTATTCGATTTTAATGAGCGTGTTGTTAAAAATATCATGGTGCCACGTACAAAAATATCCGGTATCGAATTAAATACACCAAAAGAAGAAGTGGTGCAAACTATCATAGGTGAAGGCTATTCACGTATGCCAGTTTACGATGATATTATTGATAAAATTATCGGTATTGTACATGCAAAAGACGTATTACCACTTTTAGCAGGTCATAAAGAATGGGCATTGGCCGATATTATTAGAAAACCATATTTCGTTCCGGAAACAAAAAAAATTAACGATTTACTAAGCGAATTGCAACAAAAACGTATTCAAATTGCTATTGTAATTGATGAGTTTGGTGGTACAGCTGGTATGGTTACACTAGAAGATATTGTTGAAGAAATTGTTGGAGAAATTCAGGATGAATACGATGAAGAAAAACCAACGGTAGAAAAAATTTCAGATACGGAATTTGTTATTAATGCTTATGCAACAGTTTACGATGTCAACGAGCATTTACCACACGATTTACCAGAAGATGAAGATTTTGATACTGTAGGTGGATTGGTTTCTCATGCATTTGGTAAAATTCCAGAAGTTGGTGATAGCGAAGAATGCTATGGTTACCTATTTACTATTTTAAAGAAAACAGAACAAAATATCGAAACCATAAAACTTGAACTTGTAATTAGCAAAAGTGACATGGTAGATACGCATTAAAACTTCTAGCTAATGCATGTTTTTTACACACCTGATATTACTTCAAATCAATACACTTTAAACGAAGAAGAAAGTAGGCATTGCAGTAAAGTACTTCGTTTAACTGTTGGTGATATTATTCATTTAATTGATGGAATGGGTGGTTTATATGAAGCTGAAATTACTGGCATTAATAAAAAGAATGTTCAGCTAACTGTAATTAACAAGCAAACTGAATTTGGTAAGCGTAATCATTATTTACACATCGCCATTGCCCCAACAAAAAACATAGATCGCCTGGAGTGGTTTTTGGAAAAAGCAACTGAAATAGGTGTTGATGAAATAACACCAATTATTTGCGATCGTTCTGAACGTAAAATTATAAAGGAAGAAAGATTAGAAAAAGTGATAACTTCCGCTGTAAAGCAATCTTTAACTGCATACCATCCTAAACTAAATACATCTATTTCATTTGCAGAGCTGATGAAACAAAACGCTAATGGAGAAAAATTCATTGCGCATTGCATTGAAGGAGAAAAACCATTTATCAATCAACTTACTCAAACTCATCAATCTTATTTAATTTTAATTGGCCCAGAAGGAGATTTTACCCAAACAGAGGTTGAAATCGCTTTGCAAAACGGCTATAAAGCAGTAACTTTAGGTAACACCCGGCTAAGAACAGAAACTGCTGCCTTAGCTGCTTGTTTTGAGGTTAATTATATCAATAGATGAAGTTGATTTACAAAATACAATTTACAATTAGCAATTTTAAAATTATTGAGAGACAGCAGTTTGTTAAGATCTTTGCCCTTTGCTGCTCCTTAATCTTTATTCTATGCTCTAGTTTTACTGTTCCAACATATAAAATGGGAAAGTTAAAATATAATGGTGGTGGAGATTGGTATGGAAATAGGACGGCTTTGCCTAATCTCATCGATTTTTGTAATAAGAATTTAACCACTAATTTTTCTCCTGATGAAGGAATTGTAGAAGTAGGCAGTGCAGAACTTTATAATTTCCCGTTTGTGTATATGACTGGGCATGGTAATGTGATTTTTAGCGACCAAGAGGCCGCTAATTTGAGGAAGTATTTAATAGGTGGGGGTTTTTTGCATATCGATGATAATTATGGGTTAGATAAATTTATTCGACCAGAAATGAAAAAAGTGTTTCCAGAACTCAGTTTTGTCGAATTACCAGCAAATCATAAAATATATAATCAGAAATTTAAATTTCCAGCAGGTTTACCGAAGATACATGAGCATGATGGGAAAAGACCACAAGGATTTGCTTTAATCTGGAAAGGAAGAGTGGTTTGCTATTATACTTACGAATGTGATTTAGGTAATGGTTGGGAAGATTTTGGAACTTACCCTACAGATACACAAGAAAGTCGTATTAAAGCGCTTAAAATGGGTGCTAATTTAATTCAGTATGCTTTAACACAATAAAATGTACCAAATAAAAGTAAACGATAAATATAACTTTGATATAACTGCTGATGATAAACAGCTAAAGGTTAATAACGAAATGGTGGAGTTAGATAGGCTTGCTTTAAATTCTAATTCTGCTCATGTGCTATTTAAAAACAAATCGTATAACATAGAAGTTGTAGAGCTGAATAAGGAAGAAAAAACTGCTGTTATTAAAGTAAATAATAACATTTACACACTGACCATAAAAGATCAATTCGATCAGTTATTAAAACAGTTGGGTATGGATAATTTATCAGTAAATAAAATACAGCAAATTAAGGCCCCAATGCCCGGTTTAGTTTTGAGCGTTTTGGTAACCGAAGGAACCGAAGTAAAAAAAGGAGATAATCTTTTAGTCCTAGAAGCGATGAAAATGGAAAATATGATTAAATCGCCGACAGATGGTGTAATTAAGAAAATAGAAATTAAACAGGGTGATAAAGTAGAGAAGAATGAAATACTGATTAGTTTTCATTAAAAAAGAAAGGGAAGCAATGTTGCTTCCCTTTCTTTTTTAATCTTTATCTATTGCCTTTAACCTTAAACTGAGGTTTACCAACAGATTTTATTTCTGATGAGCCCAACATGGTCATCGCACAGCGGAAGCCAATATCAGCTGTTGATTCGTCTTCTTGTAAATATCTTCTCGCTGCAGGATTTAGCCATTGTGCTTGATCGTCCCAAGAACCACCTTTATAAACTCTAGATTTATTATTTACTAAAGTAGTTACACCATATAAAGAGCTCTCTTCATCGCGATAGCCACGTTGATCAGGATTATAAGCCGTAGTACCCGTATTTCCAGCAGCTTTACCAGCTTGTAACTCCGCCCAAGTTTGTTTAACTCCAGAATTGGCATTTACCATTTCCGGCTTGCCATATTTATCTTGTTTAAGTTTGCCAGTAATTGGGTCTCTATCTTTATTTTGATATTGGTTACCTCTAAATGCATTTAATGCATCTGCCTGCTCGAAAGTTGAAGCACGATAAATATCACGAGTCCATTCGTTTACATTACCTGCCATATTGTACAATCCAAAATCATTTGGCTCGTAACTTTTAACATCTTGTGTAAAGGCAGCTTTATCATTTAATGATCCACCAACACCCATGTAATCGCCTTTTCCTCTTTTAAAGTTAGCTAGAATTAAACCCCTTGTGCTTTTTTTAGCAGAAGTAATTCCTAAACCATTCCATGGATATATTTTTTTCTCACCAATGTTCTCATATTGAGTATTTCCTATTAGGCCTAATGCGGCATATTCCCATTCCAATTCTGATGGTAATCTAAAAGGTTGTAAAATTACTCCGTCTTCTAATCTCACATTTCTTGTTGCTGTAGGTGCACCTCTTCCAGTTGTTGCTGCAGCTCCGTTGGCTGTTGCAGCAGGATTAAGGTCTGCCTTTGCCTTTGGTCCTTTGTCATCATATTGCCCATTCAAATAAATCTCTGTATTGAATGGTGTTGTTGGTCTTGCAGCTGCTGGTGTAGCTGCTGCATTTCTACCTGTAGCAGTACCATTTACCGCAGCAAAAGAAGTCATAAATCCTTTATCTCTCAATAACTTTTCGTTCACCATGTCAGTTCTCCAAGCACAATATCTTTCTGCTTGCAAAGCGCTCACACCAACAACTGGATAATTCTGATAGGCTGGGTGTCTTAAATAATTATTTACGTAAGGCTCATTGAAAGATAATGGTCTGCGCCAAACTAAAGTATCGGGTAATTCTTCGTAATAGTATTGCGCATCAGTTGGATAACTGCGTTTAATCCAATTTAAATACTCTAGCCAATTCGTGTTCGAAACTTCGGTTTCATCCATATAGAATGAACTAACACTAACCTCTCTTTTATAATTATAATTGCTTAAATCTTGTCCGGGGATATCAACAGCACTACCTCCCATAATAAATACACCGCCTTCTATTTCGACTAAACCTGTTCCTGCAGGACCTCGCTTATATTTACTAGCAACCTCAAAACCGCCATTTTCCTTTTTATTATAGGCATAGCCAGTTTTACTCGAAACACCTGTCTTTGCGTTTTTATTACAAGAGGTAAAAATTGTAATACTAACTAAGAATATAAATAATTGTAAATATGTTTTTTTCATAATTGTGTCTATGTAACACTTAACTGATAAAATTACATAAAAAAAGAGCTATCTACCAAAAAAATATTTTTTAAATTAAGGTTAATTTAAGCGGTAGCTATCAACTAAATAGTATGTTTTTGTATTCATAAAAGAACAAACGATAGTTTGAAACGTAATCGCTCTTTATTTAGTATAGCTTCCTAATTCTTATTCCAAAAAAAATCTTTTACAGCATATCTCCTTATCCATATACATTTCTTGCTTAATATACGTTGTATGATCTAACAAGAAATCAAAGGTGTTAATACTTTGAAATTAATAAACACTATGTTAACTTGCATACCTGTTATATGTCTATATCTAAGTAATGAATCTGAAGTACTTTAGCGCAGCAGCCTTAGGCATGTTTTCTTTAGCGATGTTTTGTAATGGCGAGCTATTTGCGCAGGTTGTACAACCAGGTACTCAAACAAATGGTAGCCAATCTAATAATATCAATACAGCAGTTCCTTTTTTATTAATTACTCCAGATGCGAGAGCAGGAAGCATGGGAGAAGCAGGTGTAGCAACGCAACCAGATGCGAATGCAATGAGCATTAATCCTGCTAAATTAGCTTTTTTAGATAGACCCTATGGGTTTTCAGCCTCATATAGTCCTTGGTTAAAAAACTTGGTGCCTGATATTAATTTGGCTTATTTAAGTGGTTTTTACAAAGTGAGTGAGAGAAGTACAATAGGTGGTGCGTTGCGCTATTTTTCTTTAGGACAAATTCAACTTACAGATGCAAACCAACAAGATTTAGGAATTTATAGCCCTAATGAATTTTCTTTTGATGCTACTTATTCACAAAGATTTGGAAATGAATTTTCGTTAGGAACTACAGCTAGATTCATTTATTCGAATTTAACATCTGGTCAATTTTCTGCTGGACAACAAACTAAAGCTGGGACAGCATTAGCATTAGACGTATCTGCATATTATAGAAAGCAAACCGTAGTATTTGGCAAAGATGCCATTGTTGCGGCAGGTGCTAATTTTTCTAACATTGGCACAAAAATAGGCTATGTAGATGGTGGTGATAAATATTTTCTACCTACCAACATGAAATTGGGTGGTGCAACTACACTTATTATTGATGATTACAATCAGTTTACATTTGCTTTAGATTTTAATAAATTGATGGTGCCAACTCAGCCAATAAGAGATTCTAATGGGACTATAATTTCAGGAAAAGATCCAGATCGTTCTGTACCTGCTGGGATTTTTGGCTCATTTAGCGACGCACCTGGCGGATTTAGTGAAGAATTAAAAGAGGTTAGCATTGCAACTGGTATAGAATATTGGTATAATCAACAATTTGCTTTAAGAACTGGATATTTCTACGAGGCTCCTGAAAAAGGAGATCGACGTTATTTCACAGTTGGTGCTGGCTTAAAGTATAATATTTTCAATATAGATTTTTCTTATTTATTAGCTGATCCGCAAAAAAGCCCATTGGCTAATACGTTAAGATTTAGCTTGCTATTTAATTTTGGGGACACCAAATAATGAAGATTAAAGTAGGTTTCGGTTTCGATGTACACCAGTTAAAAGATAATCATCCGTTTATAGTTGGTGGAGTAAATCTAGAACATCATAAAGGTGCTTTTGGTCATTCTGATGCTGATGTTTTATTGCATGCCATTTGCGACGCACTTTTAGGCGCTGCCAATTTAAGGGATATCGGATTTCATTTTAAAAATACAGATCCGCAATGGAAAGGAATAAGTAGTGTAATATTATTACAAGAAACTGTAAAATTATTGACTGAAAAAGGATACGAAATTGGGAATATTGATGCGATGTTGTGCCTGGAAGCACCTAAAATAAATCCTCATATCCCGAAAATGCAAGAAAATATCGCGACAGCAATTGGAATGTCAATAGATGATATTTCTATTAAAGCAACTACAAATGAACAGATGGGTTTTATAGGTCGCGAGGAAGGTGTAGTTGCGTATGCAGTTTGCCTAATTCAGAAAAACTAAAAAAGCCGATAATCATTTAACAAAATCATCGGCTCCTAAAAATTGATTAATTTTTATTCTTCTAAATAACCAAATTTACCTTCGTTATAATCAGCAATTGCTTGTTGTATTTCTTCAGGTTTATTCATTAAAAACGGACCGTAAGATGCAATTGGTTCATTAATTGGTTCGCCACTTAGCACAAGAATTACACTGTTTTCTAATGCTTCTAGCTCAATTATTTCTCCTTCATTTTTAAAATGAACCATTTGATCTGTTTTCGCATTTTCTGAACCATTTACTTTTATATTTCCTTCGATAATTACAAATCCTGTATTAAAATTTGCTGGGAAATTAAAACTAGCTTTTGCTCCTTTGTTTAAGCGTACATTGTACATCTCTATTGGACTAAAAGTAGAAACACTTCCTTTCGTTCCTTTATATTCACCAGCAATTACTTCAACTATACCGGCATTCTCTGGCAAATTAAACTTTTGTATTTCACTATGTTTAACGCCTTGATATTTAGGTGTGCTCATTTTATCCTTAGCAGGAAGATTTACCCAAAGTTGAACCATTTGAAATGGACCACCTTTTTTGCTAAAGTTCTCTTCGTGATATTCTTTGTGTAAAATACCACTTGCTGCGGTCATCCATTGGATATCACCTGGATAAATTACACCACTATTACCAGCACTATCGTGGTGTGCAACAGCACCGTGATATGCAATAGTTACTGTTTCAAATCCGCGATGTGGGTGAACGCCAACTCCACGTGGTTCATTACGAGCAGAAAATTCAATCTTAGCATTGTAATCGAGCATGAAAAACGGGCTCATGTTCAATCTATATCCACTAGGAAAGAAATTGTGTACCCTAAAACCATCGCCAACCATGTGTGGTGCAGGCGGATTTAATATTGCTGCAACTTTTTTTACATTTGCTTCCATTGTATTTTCCTATTTATTCTTATCTGAGAATTAAGCTTGTTTTACAAACTGTAATTCTCCTAAAATTCTTACTTCTTCACTTACCATTACCCCACCAGTTTCTAAAGCAGCATTCCATGTTAATCCAAAATCTGTACGGTTAATTTTCCCACTTAATGTGAAACCTGCTTTTGTATTTCCCCATGGATCTGTTGCAATACCACCAAATTCTGCAGTTAACTTCACCGATTTAGTTACACCTTTAACTGTTAAATCGCCTTTTAAAGTGTAATCATCACCATCTTTTTCTACTGATGTAGATTTGAACTCGATGTTTGCAAATTTTTCAGCATCAAAGAAATCTGCACTTTTTAAGTGATTATCACGATCGGTATTACCAGTGTCGATAGAACTAATATCACCTTTAAACGAAATATCAGCATTTGTAAAATCGTCGCCGTTTGAAGTTAATTCTGCAGAAAAAGATTTTAAATTACCTGTTACTGTAGTAATCATTAAGTGCTTTACTTTAAATTGTAATTCACTGTGAGTTGGATCTAATGTCCATTTAGTAGTTGCCATAATTTTATTTTTTTAATGTCTTTTTAAATTGATAACACAAAAGTAAGGCAAGCTGTTTCGCTACACATTGATGTATGATAAGAAATGGTTCAATAGTAATTAGTTCATTAGGAAATAGTTAGTTAATGAACAAGTGACCAATGAATGAGCGAACAGATTACCTAAAATGTTTTTTGGCTAAATCTTTACGTACTCTGCTTAAAGATTCTGGAGTGATGCCTAAATAAGAAGCAATCATCCATTGTGGTACACGTAAAGTAAGGTTTGGATAAAGTTTAATGAAATCTAAATATCTTTCTTCCGCAGTTGCGGATAATAACATGTTTAATCTTTTTTGCATAAAGCGGATAGAATTATGCAGCATTAAAATGTTTAGCTCTAATATTTCTGGAACAATATTTTTGATGGCAGGGAAAAAATCTTTTTTAACAATAACAACTTCGGTATCTTCAATTGCATCGATATAAAATTCTGATGGTTCATTGAAAACAGTAGTATCGCGGTCTGATAGCATCCAATCTTCCGGAGCAAATTGAATGATGTGCTCCTTGCCTTTTTCATCTATTGAAAAGTATCTTAATAGGCCGCTATTCACAAAATAAGCCTCGGACTTTAAATCGCCAGCATTTAAAAGAACTTGACCTTTTTTAATGGTTTTGGTTTTTAAACAACTTACGGCTTCAGTTGCTTGCTCATCTGTAATGGCTAAACGTTTTTGCAGATAAGCTGCGAATTTGCCTAGCATTACTACTTAGTTTTAGGCTCAGGAATGTTATCGAAATTTGCAGCACATTTGCCACAGCCCGAAGCACAACCATTACTTTTTGGAGAAACGGAACGATAAATCATTCGGCCAACATAAAATAATGCGCCAGCGAAAATGATAATCATTAAGATGAATTGAATATCCATAGTGCAAATTTACGATTTATAAAATAGGAGCATTCAGATTAGTGTCAAAATTAGGATTAAAACATAAAGGAATTAAGAAAACTGAAGATTTGAATTCTTCCTTGATTGTCTTAACTTCTTAATTCTAAAAAGTTTCCATCAACCCAACCGTCCCACCAACCCAATCAAAATCTGCATTATAACGTACGCCAATCATTTTACCTCTACTTAATCTTCCCAAATTGATGCAAAGCTGAGGTTCTTCGCCTTCTGGCCATAAATACATCATTCTAATTTCGGCTTTTACACCTACATCTGGCGCTTGAATAACGGGCTCGTAAACTACTTTACGTTGCAAAATCCAATTTTCAGGATCTTTAATCACTTTTACATCCGCTTCGGTTACATCTATAATTACACCCATGCCAGCAAAGCTAAATAATGGTTTTAACACATAATTTTCTAAATCTGTTGGGATTGTTTTTATAGTATTTAAAAAGTGTGTTTCAGGAACAAATTTACTTCTTAAAAAAGGCATAGTGTATTTGCTAATGCGATAAAACCAATTTGGGTGTGTTATCCATTCTATGTCTAATTCTTCCCGAGGATCAAAACTGTTTTTGAAAATGTCAGTATTTTCAGCAATCTCATCAAAAATTAATCGATTATAAATGCGTTTTAATTGAATTTTTTGACCATTTTCTTCGTAAAACAATTGCTTTCCCTGTTTTGAAATATCTTCTAAAGCCAGAATTTTAATGCCTAAATGTTTTGCAGTCACAAAAAAATCAATTGCGGTTTTTTGGTTGGTGGCATCTACATCCATCAACGCAACTTCATTCGGAGCATAATCTCCGACAATTACTTTTTTAAATAGCTCGAAATAGGATTTTTCATCTAAATCATGAAAATAAGGACTTAATTTTTCATCTAAATTAAAAACCTCTTTGTACGTGTGAGCCAAATGCGATTGAAACCCATATAATGATGGAAAACCTTGCATTTCTATTAACATTGGCGTAATTTCTCCCTTCTCATCTTTACATAAACCGTAATCGAAGGTTAAAAAATGAGGATGCGAAGTCTCATTGGGTACATTCCATTGTTGTGGAATCGCATTTTGAGTTAATTCTTTAAAATTATCTTGTTTAATGAGCGAAATAATTTCTTCGCCAGCGGCAATTAATTTTTCTTTTAATGCTTCAGGAATAAAAATAGGAGTCTCCGCAACTCTAAATGGAATAGAAGGAAAACCTTCTTCCAGTTTTATGAGCAGTCGTTTGTATTTCTCTTCAGTAAAACTAGCATTAAATTGCTGACGATATTTTTCAATCATGGTAATGAATTAAATTAATTTACCATTAAACTTCCTGCAAAGTATGAATAGCCTGAGTTAGAAAATTAGGTAAGATCACACTTTGAGTTAATGTAATTCTATCCGGATCATCAAGGCTATTTAGCATATCATTATATTTATCTTCTCCGTGGTTTTTTATAATGGCTGTTTTCTTTTCATCTTGAAGTAAGTACATTTTCATTCCAATAGGATCTGCCTCAGGATGAAATTGAGTGCCAATAATTTCGTCAGAAAAACGAATTGCCATAATGCAACGTTCTAAATTTACATGCGGACGTTCTTTTTCTAATGCTAAAATAGATGCGCCTTTTGCAGCAAAATCGGCCAAATTTGGTTGTACTACTTGCCAATCACGGTTATCGACCGAATAAAATGGATTATGAAGCCCGTTAAATACTACTTCTTCTGTTCCGCTTGGAGTAAGACTTATAGGAAAAATGCCAAAAGAATTTGATTTTCGTCTATTCACACTGCCCAATCCGTATTTTCTACAAGCCAATTGAAAAGAATGGCAAATTAAAAAAACATGCTTTTTGTGCTCGTTTTGTCTATTAAAGTTTTCAATCTGGTCTAATAAGGTAAAAAAATCATGTTCCCATTTTTCTCCTTCACCATCAAATGGACTTCCTGGGCCACCACTAGAGATATAAATGTCGTATGTTGTATCTGGTATTTCTCCTTTTTGCCTCAAATCAAAAAGATCGTAGGTCAAATTTAGCTGTGTTTGTTTGCGGTAACTTTGTAAAAGTTCCTGTATTCCCCTCATCCCCTGGTTCGGAAAGCCATTGTTCATATCTATAACGGCTACCTTAATATTATTTTTCTCACTCATTTATCCTGCACCTATTAATGTTTGGGTAGTAATATAGTCTACCACCGATTCAAAGCTACCAGTTTTCTCATAAACTGCAAGCTGTCGATCTGCTCCAGTACCATTTGCTAATATCTTATGCACATAGTTGATTTCATTTCTGCTGCCTAAATCATCAACAACGTCATCAATAAAATCCAATAATTCTAAAATTAAATTGCGACAATTCACTTCCATTTCCTTGCCAAAATCAATTAAATTTCCATCAATACCATAACGAGCAGCTCTCCATTTATTCTCATTAATTAATGCCCTCGAATAACTAATAAACTCCATATTTTGCAAACGTAATTTGTACAGTTTTGCGCATAAAGCTTGAAATAGAGCTGTAAAAGCCATCGTTTCATCAATTAACATTGGGCAATCGCAAATGCGGAATTCTACGGTATCAAAAAACGGATGCACACGAATATCCCACCAAATTTTCTTCGCGTTATCCATGCAATTGGTTTTAATTAACAGTTTCACATAGTTATCGTAATCTTCTATACTGTTAAAAATATCCGGAATTCCGGTACGAGGAAATTTATCAAAAACCTTTGTCCTAAATGATTTATAACCCGTATTTCTGCTTTCCCAAAAGGGAGAATTTGTTGAAAGTGCAAAAACATGTGGCAAGAAATAGCGTACCTGATTTGCAATATGTATAGCTAGCTCACGCGATTGGAAGCCCACATGTACATGCAAACCGAAAATTAAATTAGAACGAGCGGCTTCTTGAAGTTCATTTACAATTTCGCTATAACGTGGATGTTCTGTAATCAATTGTTTTTCCCAATGGGAAAATGGATGCGTTCCAGCTGCCCCGATTCGTAAACCTTGTTCGCCCGCTAATTGAGAAACGGTATAACGCAACTGCGAAATTTCTTTTCTAGCCTGATCGGTATTATGGCAAATTCCTGTGCCAACTTCAACCACAGCTTGGTGCATTTCTGCTTTGACCTGATCTTTGTGTATTTTTTGGGCAGATTCTACAATTTTTTGGTCGTGTGAAGTTAATTCTCGGGTAACGGGATCAACTACCATGTACTCTTCTTCTATGCCGAGCGTAAATTCATTCATCATTTTAATTCCCTCTTAGTAATCCCTTTATTTTTTGGTGGTTGAAGCTTTTTTAGCTTTTGGCGCCGCAGCTTTAGCAGGTGCTTTCGGCTTTGCTGTCGCTTTTGCTTTTCCAATTAATGGTGTGCCCGCGGCAGATGTTTTTACATATTCACCCCATGTTAAATTATCCTGACCAAATTTTTGAGCTTTAGCTTTTTCAATGGAATAGGTTGCTGCGGTTTCTACCACCCATTCAAAATTTTCTGCACCTACACTTTCTACACCAGCATCTGGCGCAGGGTTACAGAAATCAATTGCTATTGGAATACCATTTCGAACTGCAAATTCAACTGTGTTGAAATCATAGCCTAAGTACTTGTTTAATTTAAGCGTATATTCTTCAATGGTTTTTAACAGTTTTGCGCTTGGCTTCGGGCCATCAATTACATAACGTAAATGGTGTGGATTACGTGGTTCGTATTGCATAATGCGCACATATTTTCCGCCAATACAATAACATCTATAATATTCTTCAAACATAATTTCTTCTTGTAACATCATCACCGTTTGCTTGGTTTGACTATGTTTATCAAAGAAATCTTCTTTATCGTGCAGTTTGTAAACCTCTTTCCAACCGCCACCATCAAATGGTTTCATATATGCTGGAAAACCAGTATATTCAAAAATAGCATCCCAATCCATTGGCATGGTTAAATTTTCAAATGATTTTTCTGTAGTATCATCAGGATGTTCTCTTGATGGAATTAAAGCTGTTTTCGGTACTGGAACACCAATATTTTCCGCCAATGCATTGTTAAAAAACTTTTCGTCAGCACTCCACCAAAACGGATTATTAATTACCGCAGTTCCGCCCATAGCAGCATTTTTTAAATACGCACGGTAAAAAGGTACATCCTGAGAAATGCGATCAATAATTACGGCATATTCAGGCTCTTCTGCCTGAAATACTTTGCTAATTTTTACAAATTCAGCAGTTATTCCCTTTTCCCCTTTTTGATTAACTCTATCTACAAAAGCTTGCGGAAATGATCTTTCTTGTCCAAATAAAATTCCTATTTTCTTCATATATTGATGTATTGGTGTAGTTGAACATTAATTTATAATTGAGCTATGTACTCTGGAAACATTTGCCGCCAAGTAGGCCAATCGTGATCAGCATTTTGCCTAATATCCAACCAATGATTAATTCCTTTTTGATGTAAAATGCCCGATAATCTTTCATTATCGCCCTTGCACATATCTCGATCTGATGTACCTAAAACAATTTTCATGTGCCAAAGTTCTTGGTTCATGTCATTTGGTAAAAAATCTACAGGATTATTAAAATAAGCATCGTTATTGTAAAAACCATCTAATTGCCCTGTAATATCAAAAGCACCGCTCATACTAAACATATGGCTTACTGTCCAAGGATGGCGAAAGGCAAAGTTTGCTGCATGATAACCGCCAAAACTACAACCAGCTGTAATCACTTTGTGGTGACCAGTTTCGTCTTTTGCTAAAGGAACTAATTCTTCTAACAAGAATTTATCGTACCAAATGTGGTTTTTAATCCGCTCTGAGGGATGAATGCCTTTGTTGTACCAGCTTAATTTATCAATCCCATCAGGGCAATAAATTTTTATTTTACCATCATCAACGAAGTTCTGAACGGCATCAATTAATTTAAAATCTTTGTTTTCGTAATAGCTTCCCATACTAGTGGGGAAAAGTAGAATAGGGTACCCACTATGACCAAATATGAGCGTTTCTATATCTCTATTGAGGCTCGGGCTGTACCATTTTTTTAGCTCTTCTTTCATGGTAAATTATTTAGATACCTTAAGGTAGAAAAATATAGGTCAAACACAAAAAAATAAATCTATTAATTCCTATAAATCTAGCGCTTATGTAAAAAAAGCATCTCCTTAACCGATTTTTTAACAAGATGTGTACATTTGCGCAAGATTAGTGAGAAAGCTATTTATTGACTATGTACACCACATTAACGTTGCCTACTGTTATCAAAACCATCCATCAGATAAAATCTGTTTACTTAAAGAAGGAAGTTGAAATAGAAATTTTCTGTCCCGAGAATTTATTGGGAAATGAGCGTGTAAACCTGTTGCTAATAAACGATGGACAAGATTTAGCTCAAATGGATATGGAGAATACATTAAATTCTCTATATGAAAAATGGAAAATCGAACCAACAGTTGTAATTGGAATTAAGGCATCTGCAGATCGATTATTGGAATATGGTATTGCTGGTAAACCCGATTTTAAAAAAAGAGGTTCGAAAGCGCAATTGTATACAGATTTCATTGTTAAAGAATTGCTGCCGTATGTGCAGAGCGAAGTGGATGTTACGATTAATGGTAAACGAGCTTTTGCCGGATTTTCTTTAGGCGGTTTAACTGCTTTTGATATCGCTTGGAATAACGATAATTATTTTGATGCAGTTGGCGTTTTCTCTGGTTCTTTTTGGTGGAGAAAAAAAGATTTAAATGCTGGTTATACTGATGATGATCGTATATTACACCAATTAATTCGCGATACAAAAACTAATCCTGCTTTAAAATTTTGGTTGATGACTGGCACAAATGATGAAACTGCTGATCGTAATCACAACTTTATTATCGATTCTATCGATGACACGATTGATGTAGTTAAAGAATTGATGAAAAAAGGTTATCAAAGGCCTAAAGATATATTCTATTTTGAAATGGTTGGTGGCAAACATGATGTGCCAACCTGGGCAAAGGCAATGCCTAAGTTTTTGGAGTGGGCGTTTAAACCGCTAATCCCATAACTTCTATTTTTTGCAAAAAAAAACGTATCGTTTCACCGTCGCTTCACCGTCAATCCTATGTCGATTGACCGTCGAAAAGCCTGTTTCGACGGTAAACCGACGGTATACGGACGGTATACCGAGCCTATAGCGTCAATAAAATAAGGTTTTAAAACTTTTTTGAACCTATTATAAATGACATCGATCTACTGATATGTAGATTGAGAAAAGCTTTCTTTAGCCTTTGTTAAATTGTAATTCCACACGATGATAAAGGGATTATTTGAAACTCATCTCCTTGTTGAAGATTTAGAAGGGTTAATGGCTTTTACAAAAATATTTTAGGTTTATCGCTAACGCTGCATTCGAAATGACGATTGAGCATATAAGCTATTGACAATCAAAATTTAACAAAAATATAATCAGATAAATAGTAGGTGAACCCCTTAAAAATTCAATAAAAAACCTTATCTTTGCGCCAAATTACAGGCGCATTTTATGCAAAAGATTAGAAATATAGCTATTATAGCACACGTTGACCACGGTAAAACTACATTGGTTGATAAGATTTTACACTCTTGTTCTATTTTTCGTGATAACGAACAAACAGGAGATTTGATATTAGATAACAACGATTTAGAGCGTGAACGAGGAATTACAATCGTATCTAAAAACGTTTCAGTTCAGTACAAAGACGTAAAAATTAACATCATTGATACTCCTGGTCACGCGGATTTCGGCGGTGAGGTTGAGCGTGTATTGAAAATGGCTGATGGCGTTTTATTATTGTGTGATGCTTTTGAAGGTGCTATGCCTCAAACACGTTTCGTAACACAAAAAGCGTTGGCTTTAGGTTTAAAACCAATTGTGGTTGTAAACAAAGTTGATAAAGAAAACTGTAGACCAGAAGAGGTTTATGAGCAGATTTTCGAATTATTCTTCAACTTAGAAGCTACTGAAGACCAATTAGATTTCCCTGTAATTTATGGATCATCTAAACAAGGTTGGATGAGCACTGATTGGCAAAAACCAACTACAGATATTTTTGCATTATTGGATGCGGTTGTGGCAAACATCCCGCCTGCACCAATTAATGAAGGTACATTACAAATGCAAATCACTTCATTAGATTATTCATCTTTCGTAGGTCGTATTGCAATTGGTCGTGTACACCGTGGCACAATTAAAGAAAACCAACCAGTAACGTTAATTAAACGTGATGGTAAAATGGTTAAATCTAGAGTAAAAGAATTATATACATTCGAAGGTTTAGGTAAAGTTAGAACTACAGAAGTAAGCTCTGGAGATATATGTGCTGTTGTTGGTATTGATGGTTTTGATATTGGTGATACTATTGCAGATTTTGATGCACCAGAACAATTGCCAGTAATTAGCATTGATGAGCCAACAATGAATATGTTGTTTACCATTAACAACTCTCCATTCTTTGGTAAGGAAGGTAAATTGGTTACTTCTCAACGCATTAGAGAGCGTTTGATGAAAGAAATGGAGAAAAACTTAGCCTTAAAAGTGGTTGAGACTGCTTCTCCAGATGCTTGGTTAGTTTACGGTCGTGGTATTCTCCATTTATCTGTATTAATCGAAACAATGCGTCGTGAAGGTTATGAAATGCAAGTTGGTCAGCCACAAGTTATCATTAAAGAAATTGACGGTAAGAAACACGAACCAATTGAGACTTTAATTGTAGATGTTCCCGGTGAGGTTGCTGGTAAAGTAATTGAATTAGTAACTCAACGTAAAGGCGAGTTGTTAATTATGGAGCCTAAAGGTGATTTACAACACTTAGAATTCGAAATTCCAGCTCGTGGTATTATTGGTTTACGTAACAACGTATTAACTGCAACTGCTGGCGAGGCGATTATGGCACACCGTTTCAAATCTTACGAGCCTTGGAAAGGTACAATTCCAGGTCGTTTGAATGGCGTTTTGGTTTCTATGGAAAAAGGTATGACTACAGCATATTCAATCGATAAATTACAAGATAGAGGTCGTTTCTTTGTAGATCCAGGAGTTGATGTTTACGAAGGTCAGATTATGGGTGAGCACATTCGTGATAATGATTTAGTAGTGAACATTGTAAAAGGAAAAGCATTAACTAACATGCGTGCATCTGGTACTGATGACAATACTCGTATTGCACCAGCTATTAAATTCTCTTTAGAAGAATCAATGGAGTACATCCAAGCTGATGAGTACATTGAGGTAACACCTGTAAGTATGCGTTTACGTAAAATCTTCTTAACAGAGCAAGAACGTAAAGTAAAAGGAAAAGTTTTTCAATCTTAATTAGAGAAAATTTAAATATTTAAAGCCTGTAAACGAAAGTTTACAGGCTTTTTTAGTTAATGATTACTTGAAACCTTTGGAAACTGCAGAAGTTGAAGTAACAGAATTACACACGTGATTTTTAGAAGAATTAGTAGAGAAAACCAGCCCTATCGATTATTAAACTATCGTGCTGGAAATATTAACCTAAAATTACAAAGTACAAACTTTCACGATTTACCTTTTCTCTATCTTCGCTTTTCAATACAATTATTATGGAATCACTACAAGGAAAAAATGCGATAGTTACTGGCGCAGGTAAAGGTTTGGGTAAAGCAATTTCTATTGCGTTAGCTCAAGAAGGAGTAAATGTTGGGTTAATTGGCAGGACAGAAAATGATTTGATCGCTGTTGCGGAAGAATTAAAAAATTATAACATAAAAACGGCAGTTGCCATTGCAGATGTATCAGATATGAATGCTGTTAATTCGGCAGTTGCAACTATAAAAAATCACCTTGGGGTAATTGATATCTTAATTAACAATGCTGGAGTTGGTGCATTTGGCAAGTTTATGGAATTGGAACCAGCCAAATGGAAAGAAATAATAGACATCAATTTAATGGGTGTATATTATGTTACTCGTGCCGTTTTACCAGAAATGATCGAAAGACAAGTAGGTGATATAGTGAACGTTTCATCTACAGCAGGTAAAAACGGTGCTGCAGTAACGAGTGCATATAGTGCTTCAAAATTTGGTTTAATTGGTTTATCAGAATCACTAATGCAAGAAGTGCGTAAATATAATATAAGAGTAAGTACGATGTTGCCAAGTACAGTCGCTACAGACATGGCTATAGATTTAAAATTAACTGATGGTAATCCTGATAAGGTGATGCAGCCAGAAGATTTTGCAGAATTATTAATTGCTCAACTAAAACTAAATAGAAGAGTCTTTGTGAAGGAAAGTGGAATTTGGTCTACAAATCCTTAGAATAGAGTGCCGCAGATTGTTAATTTTTAATCTGCGGCTTATTTTATTGGTTTAAATTAAGCATGTTGGCCATCATGAACACCTTCTGCAAATTCTTCTACAATTTTATCGTTAAAAGCTGGTAAATCTTTTGGGGTTCTGCTAGTTACCAAACCTTGGTCTACCACAACTTCTTCATCAGACCAATCTGCGCCAGCATTAATTAGGTCTTGTGAAATATTTTTTACGGAGGTAAGTTTTCTGCCTTCAACAACTCCAGCATTAATTAAAGTTTGTGGTCCATGACAAATTGCGGCAACAGGTTTACCAGCCTCAAAAAATGCTTTAACAAAAGCAATTGCATCGTCATTAACACGAAGCTGATCGGGGTTAATTACTCCGCCTGGTAAAACTAATCCATTATAATCATCAGCATTTGCTTCGGTTAATGTTTTATCTACATCAATTTCTATAGACCAATGATCATGATTCCAAGCTTTTATTTTACCGCTTTTAGAAGATATCACATGTACGGTTGCACCTTCTTCTTTTAATCTTTTTATTGGTTCAGTTAATTCACTTTCTTCAAAGCCGCTTTCAGATAATACTGCAATTGTACGATTACTTAATTGTCCCATAATTTTATGTTTTAAATAGAATGATGTATTAAAGACAGCTAGGTTAAATTATTGTTTTTAAAAAATTAAAGTATAGAAGACTCCCTTAAAAGTTAATCACTTCTTTCTTTTTCTGTCAGCGATTTTTCATAAAACTTATAGGAGTAAAAATTCTAACAATTCTATGGCATTTCCTTTTCTAACTCACTCTAAATTTGAAGTTTAAACTAGTCATATAATGATTAAAAGGGCGCTCTCTCATATTGGGGTTTTTGTTTTAACCGTACTATCCTTATTGCCTTTGCAAATTTTATATCTATTTGCAAATGGGGCTTATGTTTTACTTTATTATGTTTTTGGCTATCGTAAAAAGGTAGTTAGACAGAATTTAATGAATTCTTTTCCTGAGAAAAAACTGGAAGAAATTATAGCAATAGAAAAGAAGTTTTTTAAATACTTCTCATCCTTGATATTTGAAGTAATCAAGATGAGAAGTATCTCTTCAAAAGAATTGGATAAGCGTGTAAAATTCAAGAATGTAGATTTAGTCGAAGCTTACCTAAAGAATAACGAAAGCGTACTTTTTTGTTCATCTCATTACGGAAATTACGAATGGGTATGTATGGCAATTGGAATGACATTTTCTGGCCTACATCATCCTATCTATAAGCCGTTAAGTAATGAGATTTTCGATAATTGGTTTTTGAAGATGAGGAGTAGGTATGGTAACCAAATGATTTCGATGCGCCAAACAATTAGAGCTATTCAGTCGACTAAGCATTACCCAACTATGTTCACTTTTGGAAGTGATCAAGCTCCTTCAAAAGAAGATTCGCAATATTGGACCACACTTTTACATCAAGAAGCTTCTATACAACTGGGAGTAGAAAAAATTGCAAAAAAGACTAATAGGCCTGTATTTTATTTAAAAACTAGTTATTTAAAACGCGGGTATTATGAGGTTGATTGCGTACCAATTTGTTTAGATCCAAAAAATACCGCGGAATTTGAAATAACAGAAATACATACTCATTTTTTAGAGGATTTGATTAAAGAAGAACCAGCATACTGGCTTTGGAGTCATAGAAGATGGAAATACAAGCCAGAAAAATCGGTTCGAAAAACTGAACAAGAACCTAAAACAGATGGAAAAATACTTCAATCAGAATTATAATAAAAATTTAGACCAAAAAGCTGGAAGCGAAAGTTTACAGATTTTTGTGTTATATGGCGTTTAATTTTTTCTTAATTAGTAATTAAAAACCATTAAATTAGTATACGGTAATTGAAAAAATCATGAAAATAAAACATCTATTATTTACAGTTATTGCCTTATTCATTGTGAATATGGCATTCGCACAAAGTGCACCACCATCGGCTGATGATGTATTAAAGGATGCTTTTAAGGAAGCAAAAGCGCAAAAGAAGAAAGTGTTTATTAAGTTTAGCGCATCGTGGTGTGGTTGGTGTCACAAGATGGATGATAGTATGAATGATCCGGAGTTAAAGGCATTATTTGATAAAAGTTTTGTGATTAAACACTTAACGGTTATGGAATCAAAAGGGAAGGAAAACCTTGAAAATCCTGGAGCAATGGATTTAATTAAGAAATATAATAGCGATGGGTTTGGAATTCCAATCTGGTTTATATTTGATGCAAACGGTAAATTGTTGGTAGATTCTCATTTGAGACCAGAAGGTACGGGTTTTGAAACCAAGGGGAAAAATATTATTGGTTGCCCAGCTTCAAAAGAAGAGGTGGAGTCATTTGTGAAATCTTTAAAAATAACGACAAAGCTAACAGATGCAGAACTAGCAAAAATTGCTGCTCGCTTTAGGCAAAATGATCCTGCTTATAAAGCGCCTAATACTAAAGCAAAATAGAATTAATCGTTAGTCCTCCTATGCCTTAAAAAATATTGCGCCAAGTTTAATGCAATAAAAACATGATTTAACACAGTTGGAATAAAACCGTAATAATGACTTAGTATTTTAAAGCGCTCTTTTAAACTGGCTAAATGTTTTTGTTTACTCATGCCGCCAACTAAATATTTGGCAACGTACATATGCGTATTTACAATATTAGATGATCTTTTAGCGGCCTTGATGATCCAGTCAATATCTGAGCTGTATTTGTACTGTAAATCATAAGGTTCAGTTAAGCTACGCTTGATGTAAATTGCTTGATGACTAACATTCATTCCAAACTTAAAACTATGCCAATCAAAATGTTCTGGTGCTCGGTGACGTCGTTGCCCTAGACTTTTCCAGTTTTCATCGTACATTTCTGTTTCACCGTAGTAAATATCCCCCGATGGTGCCGAAGCAAAAACATCTGTAACCGTTTCTGGCGCATAAATTTCATCTCCAGAATTCATAAAGAGTACATAATCACCTGTAGCCAATGCCAATCCTTTATTCATGGCGTCATAAATACCTTGGTCTTGCTCTGAGACAAAAACAGCTAGTTTATTTTTGTATGTATTAATAACATCAATTGTCCCATCATTCGATGCACCATCAATTACAATATATTCGATATTAGCATAAGTTTGATTTAACACAGATAGCATTGTACGCTCAATTGCTGCTACATTATTATAAACTATTGTAATTACGCTAAGTTTCGGGTTTATTGTCATTGAGGCAATGCGTTTAGTAAACTTTGATATAATTCTTCGTGTTCATCTGCAATAAGTGCGGGTGCAAAATGATTTAAAATAGTTCTTCGAGCTTCTTTTTGGACTGCTTCCTTATCTTCATGTAAAAAAAGCCATTCAATTCCATCTGCTAAATCAGTAGCAGATTCATAATTTGCCAAATAACCATTCTTTAAATGAATTACCATGTCCGGAATTCCACCAGTTTTAAACGCGATTACAGGCGTTGCACAAGCCAAGCTTTCCATTACAGTATTTGGCAGGTTATCTTCTAATGATGGCGTGATAAAAGCATCCGCAGCAGCGTAACATTTAGCCAAATGATCATCTTTAGAGACATGACCTAAAAACGTTGTTTTAAACGGAAAATCTGGAGCGTTTTTTTCATCCTTGTTACCGAAAATAACCAATTCTATCTGCTCATTTGGTATTTCCGGACGAGCAGCTAATTCATTAAGTGCATCAATTAAATATTGAGTTCCTTTATGTTTATCATTTTTTGAAGGCATAAAACCACTCATTAACACAAAGTGATGTGCAGGTATTTTAAGAATTTTTTTGGCTTCTGCTTTTACGTAAGGTTTAAAAACATCAATTTCTAGCGTATTCGGAATTACCGAGATCTTCCTAACGCCCAACAAACTACTTTGCTTAACTGAATTTGCCATCCAGTTGCTAGGTGCCACAATGTGGAAATTTAATTCAGAATATGCTTTTTGTTTTCGCAGCCAGTTTTTATGCGAAATATCATTTTTTCCACTGAGACGTAAAATTGGACAATCGCCGCATTGTCTATGGAAATGCTCACAGCTGTAACGTACATGGCAACCACCTGTAAACGCATTGCTATCGTGGAAAGTCCAAACAATTGGTTTTTCTAATTCATCTAGCTCCGCTAAAAATTTAGGAGATAAAAAACCATGATTAACCCAATGTAAATGAATAATATCAGCAGATTTTAATTCAGGATGATTAACAATTGATTTGCCAAACCACTGCAAAGAAAAAGGTGTTTTTACTGCTTTTACAAATAATTTGGCTAAATATCGCTCTGCCATAATATTAAAAATGGCTCTAGCTTTAGTGAAAATATTTTTACTGAAGGTATCAATTTTAGGGTTTTGACCAAATTTATAATACACCAAAACCTTCGAATCTACACCATTTGCTTTTAGCGCATCACTTAAACGCAGGCAAGCCCTGCCAGCGCCTCCATTTCCATCGTAAGTATTTAAGTGTACAACTTTCAAATCAACCAAAAATACATTTTATTGTTTAGGCTTTGCAAAGCATGGCAGATTTTTTCTTTTCTTTGTCAAACATATGACGAACCTTTTAACCGACAGAGATTTTTGGGTAAATTATTGGGAAAGTAAAACTGATTTATCGGTTGCTATTCCTTCAACTTATTTATTCCATCGCCAACTGGCGGATATTGTAGCAACAAACAACGTAAAAACTGCAATTGAATTAGGTGGTTTTCCAGGTTATTATGCAGTGTTTTTAAAGAAATACCTAAAACTCGATGTTACGTTATTGGATTATTTTGTTCATCCACCAATTACCGAGCAATTACTAAAAACGAATGGTTTAGCAATTGATGATATTCATATTATTGAAGCCGATTTATTTAACTATACACCAGAAAAACAATACGATTTAGTATTAAGCTGCGGTTTAATTGAACATTTTAACGATACTGCTGATATTATTAATCGCCATATCAGTTTTGTTAAACCTGGTGGGACTTTATTTATTACACTACCAAATTTTAAAGCGTTAAACGGTTGGTTTCAAAAGAATTTTGATAAAGAAAATTACGACAAACATAATATCAATTGCATGGATCCAGATTTTCTGGCTAAAATTTGCAAGGATGCTGGTTTAGAAGTAATTCAATCACGTTATTTTGGAAAATTTAGTTTGTGGTTAGAGAATGAAAAACAGAAGGCCTTACCAGTTCGACTGCTGAAAAAAACAATGTGGCTAGGCGGTAAGTTATTTACAAAAGTTTTCGCTTTTGATTCGAAACAGTTGTCGCCGTATATCATATTGGAAGCTAAGAAACCTTAAGCTAGTTTTTCTTTCACAAATCTTTTTATTCTTGCCCACAAACTTCCTTTTCTATTAGCTAGAAAGTATTTAATTGCTTTGTAAGCATTTTTATCTTCTTCAACAACTGTTGGAAATTCTTTAATGGGTTGCGGATTGATAATTACGTTGTAAATATCGCTCATACCAGAATGTATGCCTGTACCGTCGTGACCAATATTATTGACTAAAGATTGAGAAGGATTTAAAGTTAAACCACCCTTTAAAAAGATAGAAGCATACCAGCGAATAGCCCACGAATTATTTTTTCCTTTCTTAAAATCCTGCATTTGTTTCCAAAAATTCATGGTATTTTCAATAGAAAAATCGTATTTCTTTTTGCTGTCAAATTGTTGGAGTAATGCATCAATATTAGGCTCGAAATTTTGCCAAGCTCTTGCCCAAGTTGCCCATCCCCAGCTAGTTGCAGCTCTATAAAAGAAACTTTGGGGTAAATTTGTATCTTTTAAGGAGTACATATATGCTCCAATATGCATTACTTTCTCTTCATTACGGTAGCGATTTAAAGCCTCATTAAAATAAGTTAGAGTATAAGGCGAAGAAATCAAATCATCTTCAAAAACAATGACCTGTCCGTAAGTTGCTGTTAAACGATTAACACCTGCAATCACTGAATTTGCTAAACCCATATTGGTTCTACTTTCAATAATTTCTACTGATTTAAAACCATCAATTTTTTTAATGAAATCTCTGACTTCTTTTACTTTTTCTTCATCTGCGGATGTTTTTGCACCATCAGAAAAAATGAATAGACGACTTTCTGCTGCCAATTCGTTTTGCTGTAAAAATTTAACGGTACGTTCGGTATGTTTCGGACGATTGTAAACAAATAGCGCTATTGGTGCAAAATTTTGCATGATAAAAGGGTTGTAATTTAAATACCCAAACAGTTATCGGCTTTGTAAAAAACAGAAGTAGCTTTGTTATAGAATAATCCAGGTGAAATTCCAGTAAATGGTAATTCTTTAAATCCATTTGAAGTTAAAAATGTTCTAGCTTCTTCATAAATTTCTCTTTCAGAATCATCCAAAACTAAAACGCCGTTTGGAGTTAATGCAGCTATACTGTTTTTACAACAGTTTACTCGATCTCTGCCATCTACAATAATTAAATTGAATTTTTCCCCCAATAAAGCAGCCTTTTTGCTGTATTCACCACCTTTTTCCAAATGTGTAAAAATCATTTCAGCGTTTTCAGCTTTCTCTTTTACAATTTTATTGAACCACGCCTCATCGTGTTCTACAGAAACAACCCTACCAACTCTTTTCGCATAAAATAGGGTAGAATTACCAGAACCATATTCGAAAATAGAAAGATCTTTAGTTAAACGGGTTTTAATAAAATCGATAAAGGAATAGGTTACCCAAGGAAGTGGTAAGCCATTATTATCTACAGCTTGGTGGGTATCAAATGCAGTAAACCATCCAATTGTGGCTAAATAACCTTTATGTCCGTAAGATAACAATGCATTTAGCCTTTTGGGCTTGCTGATTAGAGTTGCTAGTGCTTTAAATTTGCTCAACGTTTAACTATTTTTTGGAATACTGAAACCAAAAATAATGATTTTAACATCATTATTCCTTGTTGACGTGTTTTAGGAATGAATAAAATTAGAAAAGTGGCAGAAAAATAGGCGATAACTGTTGCAATTGCAGTTCCCATCATTCCCATTGAGGGGATAAGTAAGAAGTTTAGTATAATATTTATGGCTGCACCTACACCAGTGCGTACAAATGTAAGTTTGTTAAAGCCTTCTGTAATTAAAAATTGACTACTTGCGACGCCCAAGAAAACAAACATACTTCCCCAAACATGAACCGAAAGAACAGGGGCCGCCGAGGCATATTCAGGTTTAAAAAGTTTATAAATTAGTGGAGAACCTATACTTATCACAATTGCGAATGATAAACTTATCCAGACCATTAAATCGAACAGATTTTGTAAACGTTTTTGGTATCGTTCTGGGCTGTCTCTTTTTGCATTTAAAATAGCTGGAAAGAGAGAACTCACAATAACTACTGGTACAAAGTTTAAGGCTTCACTAAACATTACCACTGTAGCATAAGCACCAGAAGCTGCGTTCCCGTCTTCTCCTAAAATTTGCTTTAGCATGATCACATCAATCTTCATGTAAACAGAAACCATGATTCCAGAAATAATCAGGGGCCAAGATAAGTGCAATAATTTTTTAGCTAATTTCTTATCGAAATTCCACTTAAAAATACTTAAACCTTGATTTTTATAAACAATTAAATAGCCAAGGGAAAGTAATAGAATATCAAAAAGATAGGCGTAAATAAAATAGATAAGCTCCGCAGATAAAGCATAAATTAAAATCAGTTTAACAATTGCCGAAACAATATTTCCAACAATCTGCACCTGCATGATGTATTTTGATTTTACTTCCGATTGGAAATAAGAATCAATAATGGTTAAGGATTGAAATATCCCCGAAAAGGATAAAATAAAAATGAAGAGGTAAGGGATATCGGAAAGAGGGAAATAACGCCAAAAAACATAGATTAATGGTAAAACTAATAAGCCAGCTGAAATTTTAAGAAAAAAAGCTGTTCCTAAAATTGTATCTCTCTTTTTTGGAAATTGATGCAGTTCTTTAACAATAAAAGTATCTAACCCTAAAGTTGCTAAAGCTGCAAAAAGATAAATATAAGAAGTAGAAACGTTTAAAAGTCCATTTTTTACTGGTAATAAATAACTGGCTACAAGTATGCTTGTTGCCATTTTTATAACCATGCTGCCAACCCGACCAAGCATTAACCAACCCGTATTTTTTAGATACTTGTTAAATGCTTCTTCATCAAAACCTTTTATGGCGGGTAATTTCATTAAAGCAAAGATGTAAAAATTTATTCGCTCTTCTGAAAACCCTTTTCTATTCTGCCCAATTGATTTAAATGATGATTTAAGTGAATTTCAATAAACTTTAACCATTGTTTTGCATTTAGATAACCTAACCTTGGATGTTTAGACTTTATTTTTGGATCAGCTTTTTCTGTTAACGGATAAATTTTTGCCAACTGCAACTCGAAATCTACAATAAATTGCTCTGCCGCCATTAGGTTAATTTTTTTAACTCTTTCAGCTAATCTTTTTGGAACCTTATACCTTTTTCCTAGAGGCAAGGAACCAAAAAGCAAGATCATTTTAACTACAAAATGTGTTGGCTTAATTTCTCCTTCACCTTTTGCGCAATTATTCAGTGCAAGTAAAGAAAGTAAACTCGAATCGAAAATGTGAGAATAAACTTCACTGTAGCTCCAACCACCAATTGGGGGGATACGGGTAAAATCCTCCTCATCCATATTGGTCAATTTAGCTTTATAAGCAGCAACTAGTTGTGTAATCGATTGATATACTTTGCCTGTATTCATTTTATAAAGTTAGTTTATTTCTGCCCTAAAAATTCTAACAATGAATCTTGATTACTTCTAAATCTGAAAACATCTTTTAAGGTAAAATATCGCTGTTGATCATACACAAAATTATAAGCCATTTTTGCGCAAACTAAAGCTTTATCTTCAAAGCTATATAGCTTTAATAATTCGCCAATTTGTACTGTTGATGGAGCTGAGTTTTGAATGCCCGCTTGAATAACTTTTGTTTTATCATCATCAAAAGCCTCACGTTTTACGCTTAACCTTAACTGTTCAAAAGTTGTTGCACTCATGCCTCTTTTTCTACCTGATGATTTACTGTCGTTTAAGAATTTCAAAAACTCCTCTTTGCTACTTAAAAAAGTGAATTCCTCTTTTAGTGTATAGTAATTTTGCAAATCTGAAATTACAGGAGCAAGGCTTTTAGCAAGGAATAATTTTTTGTCGTCTTGACTAAAAGATTTTAATAGAACAGCGGCTTGAGCAGTTGATAAATAAGAATTTACGGTATAAGCTTGAATAACTTTAATTTTTCCATCATCAAATGGTTCTCTTTTTACCATAACCAATAAATTGTTAAATGGATTCACTTGACTACTATTAGGAATTGTAGGAGGAACTATTCCAGTATTATAGGAGCCAGTATAATTATCAAAATCATTTAAAGAGTATTGTCCATTTCTAAAGATTTTCAATTCATTTAATGTCTTTAATCCACTACGTAGCGCAAATGTTAAAATTAATCTTTGCTCTGGCTGTACACTAATTCTACCATTAAAAATGCGTCTGTTCCCTTGTAAAATAGTTAATGATGGAGATGCATTCTCAACATCGTAAAATCTAAATCTGCCTTTAGAAGATCCAACTAATTCATTATCAAGATAGACAGTAAAGTTGCCTCGATCTTCGATTTGTAAAAATACTTCAGCGTTGTTGTTTTGAGAGAAACTTAGGTGCGCACTCAACAGTGCCATACCTAAAAGGATGTAAGTTTTCATAATAGTTCATTTGTGTGTGCTTGAGATAATTCAAACATCAAACCGAAATGTGTTAAGAAATGTTAAAAGTGATGAAGCAACTCTTCTAGACTGTTGATTTGCCAATCAACATCAGCTGGCTTTTCAATATTTAGGGGATTAAAAAAGATAGCTTTTAAACCAAAATCTTGTGCGCCTCGAATATCTGCTTCCAAGCTATCACCTATCATAATGCTTTCTTCTTTTTGTGCAGATGCTTTTGCTAAAGCGTGTTCAAATATGATTCTGTTAGGTTTATTTACGCCAACATCTTCAGAAATAATTACTTGTGTGAAATAAGGATTTAAACCGGAAAGTTCCATTTTTGTTAACGTAGTTTCCTTAAATCCATTTGAAATAATGTGCAACTGGTATTTATTTTGAAGGTAAGCCAAAACTTTCTCTGCGCCAGCAAATAAATTGGTTTTTGTAGGACTGATTTTTACATAATCATCTTCAAATTGATGCGGAACATGTTCTGGCTTTACACCTAATTCTAAGAAAGTACTTCTAAATCGTTCTTCGCGAAGTGTTTCTTTGGTAATTTCTCCTAAATGATATTTTGCCCAAAGGCGATGGTTGTTTTCAGTATATCGATGAATAAATTCTTGTGCAGAATGTAAGCCTAATGATTTAAGCGAATAAACTTCATAAAGTTCTACTAAAGTTTCTTGTGCATTACGGTCAAAATCCCAAATGGTATGGTCAAGGTCGAAGAAAATATGTTTAATCATAGTATCGTTAAAGCCTAAAGGTCGCAAAGATTTTTGCAAAGCGCATAAAGACATATTGTTTCTTTACAAAAAAAGAATAATTATGCTTTGGTTCCATAAGCCAAATCTCCAGCATCGCCCAAACCTGGTACGATATAAGATTTGCTGGTCATTTCATCATCGATTGCGCCCAACCATAAATCTGCCTTTGGCAAATTTGCACGCACATGTTTTACACCTTCAGTACTTGCAATGGCGGCAACTATGTGTAATTTTTTTATTTTGTATCGATTGATTAACTCTTTTGCACACAGCACCATACTTAATCCTGTCGCTAACATTGGATCGGCAAGAATAACAACTTTCCCTTCTAAATCTGGTGCAGAAATATGTTCCATTTGTATGACAAAATCACCACTCTTTTTTGTTTTGCGATAAGCTGTAATAAAAGCGCAGTCTGCCCGATCAAAAATACTTAACATACCTTCTTGCATTGGTAAACCAGCTCTCAAAATAGTCGTTAAAACAGGCTGATTTGCTAGCACTTTACTTTTAGCAATGCCAAGCGGTGTTTGCGTATCAATCTCAATATAAGTTAATGATTTACTAATTTCTAAAGCGAAAAAGGCACCCAAACGTTCCATGTTTTTGCGAAATCTCATGGAGTCTTTCTGGATGGTTTCATCTCTAAGCTCAGCGATGAATGTATTGGCAATAGAATTAGTTTTACTCAGGTCGAAGATCATAATATAAAGATAGCAAAAAAAGATGTCATCCTGAGCTTGTCGAAGGATAGTCTTTTTTGTTATTCATTCTTCTACAACTCAACCTGAAATGTTATCTAATCTAATGAATTCTTCAACATGTGGTCATACACTGCTTTCCATCCTTTCCATTTGCCGGTTTCAGAAAGTGATTCATTGTGCCACAAACTGCAAAAAGTTCCGTCGACTAATTTTACGCTCAATATCAATTCTTCTATTTTGGCAATAGCCTCCTCTGGATTCAATTTTAAATACTGTTGTAAGGTTACATCCATTACGGCAAAAGGATGGATTTTTAAATGGGTTTGTTTTTCTAATTGTAAATCGTACCAAAAAAATGAAGTACACGTTCCTGCCCTAAAACCAAGTTGAGAAGCATAACCCATAGAATAATCGTGGTTAATGCCTGCTTTAATAAGTTGTAAATAAGTTTGCGGGAAATTCAATTTTAAAAAATGCTGACGTGAGGCATCAATTCTTTTTTGAGTGATTTCTTGTAAGCTCAACAATTCCTCACTGATCTTTTTTGTTTCAATGTTTGATGCATAAGATGGATGAAGTCCAATTTGTGCTACTTCAGATATTTCACTAATTAAATTTTTAAAAGCCTCATCTTCAGGATTAATATTTTGATCAAATTCTTCATGACCTTGTTTAGCTAATAAAAAGAAGAAAATAGCTCTTAAATTGTATTGTGCATGAGTATTGGTTAGATATTCATAGGTATCAAAAGGGTCATTTTGACCTAAACCAGTACCTATTATGTCTACAATTTTTTCTGTGTTCAGTTTTAAGGCAGCTTTAAAAAAACGAACTGTATTTTTTAATATCCCGCTAGAGCGGAAGTGATAAGCTCTGTCAACATCAATAGTTGGAATAAATTCAAATTTCCTTTTTCCAAAAATTAGTGTAGGAAATTTTTTAAGCAAAATATTTTTTAATACCAACGCCCAACTATCAATTACAGGTATTTTCAATATATCTAATTTATACTGAAGACTTTGTGTAGCAGGATAACGTTGATGCTCATCAGCCTCAAATGGCAAATATTCTTCATATCTGCTTAAAAAATAAAAAGAGGCCGCAAAAACATCAAATGGTAAAGCACTATTCTCTATTGCAAAAGGAACTTTTTGATCACCAAAAAGGGTTTCTTTTATCTTAATTGGTTCAATGTTGTGTTTTGTTAAAAAAGACGAACAAGCAAAATATAGCTCATCTCCCAATGGGATGTCATTGTAACTGATTTTGGGCCAATTACTATTGCTAAAATCAGCCGCGACACTGGTAAATTCGAAATCGCAATATAAAATCTCTCTAAAAATAAAGTTAAAAGTATACTTTATTCGAGGTGTAATTTTAGGAGTGTAAATTAACAACTGCATAATTGTTTAAAGATATTTCTTATTAGTTAATTTCTTTCATAAGAAATTATAATAATGTAAAAAGGTAACTATTGGTTCAACTTTAATTCGGCTTTCATTCGGACTTTGGTCGGATTCAATTGTCACAAGTCCGACCAAACCCCGACCAAACCCCGAACTAAGTCCGTTTTAACAGCTATGTTTTTATCATACAAAGGCGGAGTAAATAAGAACTTATTGAATCTCTTTTACAATTTCATTAAACACTCAAACCAAACCCTTAATAACTTGTTCTTCCCGAGCCAACTCATTATCTTTACTTAACATGAAGTTCAAAATCATTTCGGATTATAAACCGACCGGCGACCAACCAAATGCAATAAAACAACTAGTAGAAGGCGTTAAAAGCGATGAGCATTACCAAACTTTATTGGGAGTTACTGGCTCTGGGAAAACGTTTACAGTAGCAAACGTAATTGAGCAAACGCAAAAGCCAACGTTAATTTTAAGTCATAATAAAACGTTAGCGGCGCAATTGTATGGAGAATTTAAACAGTTTTTCCCTGAAAATGCGGTAAACTATTTTGTTTCGTATTACGATTACTATCAGCCAGAGGCTTACATGCCGACCACCAATACCTACATTGAAAAGGATTTACAGATAAATGAAGAGATTGAGAAATTACGTTTGCGTACCACTTCGGCATTGATGTCAGGCAGACGAGATGTAATTGTAGTTTCTTCTATTTCCTGTATTTACGGTATGGGAAATCCAGAAGATTTTTCTCGCTCGGTTTTCCGCTTTGCGGTAGGAACTAGAATAAGCAGAAATTCATTTTTACATAGTTTGGTAGAGATTTTATATGCTCGTACCATTAACGACTTTAAGCGTGGAACTTTTCGTGTAAAAGGCGATACCGTAGATATTTACCCAGCTTATTTAGATAATGCCTATCGTATTTCTTTTTTTGGCGATGATATTGAAGAATTATCAGTTATTGACCCTGTTACTGGGAAAACAATTGAGAAATTAGAAGATATGGCAATTTATCCAGCCAATCTGTTTGTTACGCCAAAAGATAGGTTTAATTCTTCCATTTGGGGAATACAAGAAGAATTGGAATTGCGCAAAAATCAATTGTTAGGAGATAGGCAGTTACTCGAGGCCAAGCGTTTGGAAGAAAGAGTTAATTTTGATATCGAAATGATGAAAGAACTAGGGTATTGTTCTGGAATTGAAAATTATTCACGGTTTTTTGACGGCCGTTCTCCAGGTATGCGCCCGTTCTGTTTACTAGATTATTTTCCTGATGATTACTTGATGATAATTGATGAAAGTCATGTTACGGTTCCGCAGATTAGAGCGATGTATGGTGGCGACCGTTCGCGTAAAATGTCTTTAGTAGAATATGGATTCCGGTTACCATCGGCTTTAGATAATCGTCCATTAAATTTTGAAGAATTTGAACGATTGGCACCGCAAACCATTTATGTAAGTGCAACTCCAGCCGATTACGAACTGGAAAAATCTGACGGGATTGTAATTGAGCAAGTAATTAGACCAACGGGTTTATTAGATCCAATGATTGAAGTTAGGCCAGCTATTAATCAAGTAGATGATTTACTAGATGAAATTGATAAAACCATTAAAATGGGCGACCGCATTTTGGTGACAACATTAACTAAACGCATGGCAGAAGAATTGACCAAATACATGGATCGGTTAAATATCAAATGCCGCTATATCCATTCTGAAGTGAAAACATTAGATCGTGTAGAAATATTACGTGGGTTACGTTTAGGCGAATTTGATGTGCTGGTAGGAATTAACTTATTGCGTGAAGGATTGGATTTGCCAGAAGTAAGTTTAGTAGCCATTTTAGATGCGGATAAAGAAGGTTTTTTACGCTCAGATAGAGCTTTAATACAAACCATTGGCCGTGCTGCTAGAAATGATAGGGGTAGAGTAATTATGTATGCCGATAATATGACCCAATCAATGGAAAGAACGATTGATGAGACGAATAGGCGTAGAGAGAAACAAATTGCTTACAATTTAGAACATGGTATCACGCCAAAAACAGTTGGAAAAACAAGAGAAGAGATTATTGAACAAGGCTCTATTTTGGATTTTTCTGAAGGTAAAGCTCGTACAAAAGCATATGTAGAAATTGATGAGGTTAGTATTGCTGCAGATCCAGTTATACAATACATGACTAAGCCAGAAATGCAAAAAGCGATTGATAAAACACGAAAAGATATGCAGAAGGCGGCTAAAGACATGGACTTTTTAATGGCTGCTCGCTTACGTGATGAAATGTTTGCGCTAGAAAAAATATTTGCAGAGCGGTTTAGTAAGTAACGATTTAGCTAAATCAACTTTGAGTAAGTTTTTTTCTTTTTAAATTGCAAGCTTAAACACACACAAATGAAATTTTTTAGAAATACAATCCTATTTGTTTTACTTATAGGGAGTAAAGACATTTACGCCCAATTGATAACAGTGCCATTAGCGGGAAATGTTTATAGCTCCAACAAAGTTGAAAGTCGAAGAAACAGTACAATCAGCAATGATGGTATTGTACGTTGGACAAATCCTCAGGATATTTTTACAGCTTATGTTCGCGTAGCAAAAACAGGAACATTAAAAATAGATCTTGATGATTTTAAAGTTACTGGGAATTCAGAAATCGAATTTAGTATCGACAATAAAACATCAAAAATCTCATTGAACGAAGGAATGAGGCCTGTTAGCGTAGGAATGTGGGATATAAATGACACAGGATATGTAGCCATTAAAATTAAAGGGGTCAGTAAAACTGGAAATGAATTTCCCGCCATTAAGAGTTTAAAATTATCGGGTACAGTAACCGAAGGAAATCTGGGTTATGTGAAAGATAATGAAGGTAGCATGTATCATTTTGGTCGACGTGGTCCATCTACACATTTAAACTATGAATTCCCAAAAAATACAGATGTAGAATGGTTTTATAATGAAGTAACAGTTCCTGTAGGAGAGGATATACTAGGTTCTTATTTTATGGCAAATGGCTTTGGACAAGGTTATTTTGGTATGCAAGTCAATTCGCCAACCGAGAGACATATTTTATTTTCTGTTTGGAGTCCGTTTACTACTGATAACCCAAAAGAAATTCCAGACGATCACAAAATTAAACTCATTAAAAAAGGAGAAACTGTACATGGTGGCGAATTTGGTGGCGAAGGTGCTGGTGGTCAGAGTTATTTAAATTATATATGGAAAGCTGGAAACACGTATCGTTTTTTATTACATGTAAATCCTGTAGCAAATAATTATTCAGAATATAGTGCTTACTTCTTTGCACCAGAATTAAATAAATGGCAGTTAATCGCTACTTTTCAACGCCCACAAACTCAAACTTATATTACTCAACCCTATTCTTTTTTAGAGAATTTTTCACCAAATATGGGCGATATCACCAGAAAAGTTGGCTTTAATAATCAATGGATTTGTGATACCAAAGGTAATTGGACAGAGGTTAATAAAGCTACCTTTACCACAGATGTTACAGGTCGTAAAGGATATCGTCAAGATTATCAGGGTGGTTTAATGAATGGCGGTTTTTATTTAAAAATAGATGGATTTTTTAATGATTTCACTCCATATAAAACTTCATTCACAAGAGAGCCCCATCATAAAAAACCAGAAATAGATTTTAGGAAATTACCTTAACACATACTATGCAAGGACAAAATAGAAAAGATATTTATCCAGGTTTAGAAGTTGGAATTATTTTGAAAAAAGACCAGCGCAATGGAAATGTAACCTACGGAATAGTTAAAGATTTATTAACTTCATCTACATTTCATTCCAGAGGGATAAAAGTGCGTTTAGAAGATGGGCAAGTAGGAAGAGTTTGCGAAATCATTGAAGAAGATTGATGTACTAAGGAAACAATTCAAACTCCAGATTGTAATTATAGTGCAATTATCTTTTAAAAAAGTAACAATAAATTAACCGCCACGTCTATATTTGCGTTAATACTAATATTATGGTGCTTATTAAATTTCTTCTTATAACAATTATAGTGCTTTGGATTATTCGAGTTTTAATTCGGATGATATTTCCTGTGATGCTAAAAAATGTTTTTAGTAATATGCAAAACCAAGCGACTAATAATCAACAACAAAACTATTCTAGTAAACCAGAAGGCTCTATTTCAATAGATTACATGCCAAAAAAAGAAAAGAAGGGCAATGCCGATAAATTGGGCGATTTTGTAGATTACGAAGAAGTTAAATAGCTTTTAACCTCAATTCAATTATTTTAAATTAAATGGATTTCCTATATGCTCGTCATTCCCAACTTGATTGGGAATCTTAATGCAACAGGAGGCTTTGCGCATAAGATTCCCGTTTTTAAGGGAATGACGTATAAGATTGTTTTGCGAGGGTGACCACTGTTCTCCAAAAAACCTGCCGATTGTTCTAAGTATATTATTCATCAAACTGGGGTTTTCAGACTAAATACTAATAAATACTTTTTAATCTGTACCAATTTTCTATTTTTGGGATTAGTTTAATCTTAAAATAACCTTAATGAACAATTGGTTTAAACAGAATGGCACGCATGTAGCCATCATTGCGATATTTGTAGTTCTCTGTTTTGTCTATTTCAGCCCTGTTTTGCAGGGAAAAGCTCCTGCACAAAGTGATGTATTGCAAAGCAAAGCAATGCAAAAAGAAATTATGGAGTACAAGGACAAAGATGGGAAAGGGCCACTTTGGACTAATCAGATGTTTGGCGGTATGCCAGCGTATCAAATCTGGGTACAATACGCTTATAATGGCGCTACCTATGGTATTGCGTTAATCACTAAAGCGTTACCAAATCCAGTAGGAACTGTTTTATTGTTGCTAATTGGCGCTTACTTTTTGTTTATTACACTAAAAGTAAATCCTTGGTTAGCCGCTGCAGGGGCCATAGCTTTTGCATTTACCACATATAATTTCGTTTTAATTGCAACCGGACATAGCAATAAAGCCTTGGCAATTGGTTTTTTTGCGCCAATTATAGCAGGGCTGATATTAACCTTACGAGGTAGATATTGGGTTGGTGCTAGTTTAACTGCATTATTTTTGGCATTAGAAATTAGAGCAAATCACGTTCAAATGACGTATTATCTATTTCTTTCCATTATTATTTTTGTTGGCATTGAAATTTATCAGGCATATAAAAACAAAACATTACCAGTTTTGGGTAAAGCATTGGGTTTTTTAGGTGCAGCGGTAGTTTTAGCAGTAATGATTAATGCCAGTTTATTATGGACTACATCAGAATATGCCAAAGAAACCAATCGTGGAAAATCCAATTTAACAACTGCTTCTTCGGAAAAAGATGCAGGCATGAGTAAGGAATATGCTTATGGTTGGAGCCAAGGTGTAGGTGAAAGTTTTACTTTCCTTATTCCTAACTTATATGGTGGTGCAACAAGTATTGATGAACTGATAAAGCCAGAAAGCCACATGTACAAAGCGGTTGCAGAAGTTACAGGAGGTGATCCTAATCAAACTCCACAGGCTATTCAACAACTTGCTTCTCAATACAATATGCAACAATATTGGGGAGAAAAACCAAGCACTTCTGGCGGTTATTACTTCGGGTCGATTGTTTGTTTCTTATTTGTATTCGGTTTGTTTATTGTTCGTAGCCGTTTAAAATGGTGGATATTAGCAACAACGGTGTTATTTATCCTTTTATCTTTCGGAAGAAACTTCCCATTAGTTTCAGATTTATTCTTCGATTATTTCCCGCTATATAATAAATTTAGAGCAGTCGAATCTATTCTGGCAGTAGTTGGATTAATGGTTCCAGTCTTGGCATTTTTAGCAATTAAAGAAGCGCAAGAAGGTAATATCGACCAAAAGATTTTAGTTAAAAAATTAACATGGTCTGCAGGAATTACAGGTGGATTTGCTTTAATCGTTGCAGTTATTCCAACATTATTTTTCAGCTTTAAAACAGAAAATCATACACAAATTGTACAGGCTTTAACTCAGGCTTTACAAAACAATGCTGGTGTAGCACAAAAAATTGCAAATGCGTTAATTGAAGATCGTATTTCAATTGCTCGTGCAGATGCAATTCGCTCATTCTTGTTTATTGCAATAGGCTTTGGTATTGTATGGGCATTTATCACTAAAAAAATGAACATGCAATTGGCTTTTGGCTTACTAGCCTTAGCGGTTTTAATTGATATGTGGCAGGTAGATCGTCGTTATTTAAACAACAAAAATTTTGAGAGCAAATCTACGTTAGCTAATTATTTCCAACCGCGTGATGTTGATAATTTCATCATGGCAGATAAAGATCCAAACTTTAGAGTTTATGATCAATCGATTAATACCTTTCAAGATGCAAGCATCTCATCATTTCATAAAACAATTGGCGGTTACCATGTCGCAAAGCTGAAAAGATATGACGAATTGATACAAAATCAATTATCTAAAAGCGTAAATCAAGATGTTTTAGATATGCTAAATGCAAAGTATTTCATTACACAAGATCCTCAAAATGGTTCTTATAAAATGTCGAGAAATACAACTGCTTTAGGTAATGCTTGGATCGTAAAAGGTGTTCAGTTTGTTAAAAATTCTGATGAGGAAATGAAAGCAATTAGTAGTTTCGATCCGAAAAATGAGGCAATTGTTGATGAGCAATATAAAAAATTGATAGATACTACACGTTTGGGTGCTGATCCAACTGCGTTTATCAAAATGGAAAAATACCATCCTGATCATATCGAATATTCATATAGTGCACCAAGAGATGTGATTGCTCTATTCTCTGAAATCTATTACGATAAGGGTTGGAACATGTACGTTGATGGAAAAGAAAAACCATATTTTAGAGCAGATTACGTATTGCGTGCTGCACAATTAGAAGCTGGTAATCATAAAGTGGAATTCAAATTCGAGCCTAAATCATACTACTTAGGAGAGAAAATTTCATTAACAGGATCGATATTATTATTAGGCTTTTTAGGTTTTGCCTTTTATACAGAGAACAAGAAAAAGAAAGCAGCCTAGATAAGCAAACATAGATTGAAAGCCGCAGATTTGCAGATCTAATTTATCTGCAAATCTGCGGCTTTTTCGTGTCCTCGTTATTCAAATTTGCACGGGAATGATGATGCGGATAGTCAAGTTTAATCTTTCCTTAACATCTTATTAACCTGTGCTTTGCATTTTTGTAAAATAAAATGAATCAAATGCCCGAGTTATTTTTAATCATTTGCTTACTTGTATTAGTCGCATTCTTCTTTAGTCCTTATGATTTGACTATTGATGAAGAAGAAGACTAGAGCAAATCTTTTTATCCCATCGAATATCGCTTATTTAATAGGCAAGGCATTTTATCCCCAAAAAATTAGGTTATGGAAAAGAGAGAAGTAGAAATTGCTGTAATTTCTGATGTTCACTTAGGTACCTATGGCTGTCACGCTAAAGAGCTGCTGAAATACCTTAAAAGTATCAAACCAAAAATGATTATCCTAAATGGTGATATTATTGATATTTGGCAATTTAGTAAAAGGTACTGGCCTGAAACACACATGAAAATTATTCGTAAACTCATGAAATTTGTGGTTGAAGGCGTTCCTGTATATTATTTAACAGGTAATCATGATGAGCTTTTGCGCAAGTTCGCAGATATGCACATGGGCGCATTTCATTTGCAAAACAAATTGGTTTTAGAACTAGATGGTAAAAAAGCATGGTTTTTTCATGGTGACATTTTTGATGTAACCATGCAACATTCTAAATGGTTAGCTAAATTAGGTGCAGTTGGTTACGATAGTTTAATTCTGATTAACAGCATGGTGAATTGGTGCTTAGCGTTATTTGGAAGAGAGAAAATGAGCTTTTCTCAAAAAGTAAAAGCAAAGTTTAAGGATGCAGTAAAATTCATCAATAGTTTTGAGCAAACTGCTGCGGATTTAGCAATAGAAAAAGGATATGAATATGTAGTTTGTGGACATATTCATCAGCCAGAAATGCGTGAAATTACTACAGAAGATGGAAAAGTAATGTATTTAAATAGTGGCGATTGGGTAGAGAGTTTAACTGCTTTGGAGTACAATAATAAAGAATGGAAGATTTTTAACTATGAATCTAAAGATTTTGAAAAGGATGAAGTTGAACAGGGCATATTATCGGATAGTGAAGATCTACACAGTAAACTAGATATTAACACATTATTACAAAAGATTAAATTAGAAATTGTCTAAAGCATAAAACCATCATGATTATACAAATTACAAACGGAAAGAATAAAAATCATGATAGCTTCATTTCCATTAAACTATAAATATTACTGAAAAATACTGATATTAGGAGCGGATGAAGATACTTTATGCAATTCAAGGCACTGGTAACGGACATATTAGCAGGGCAAGAGAAATTATTCCCTTGTTACAACAGTATGGCGACTTAGATATTCTAATTTCTGGCACACAAGCCGATGTTAAATTAACGCAGGAAGTAAAATATCAGTTGCATGGTTTTAGCTTTATTTTTGGTAAAAAAGGTGGTGTAGATCATTTTAAAACATGGCGTAATATGAATTTGCCAAGGTTTATAAAAGACATGAAAGCCGTCCCTTTAAAAGACTATAATCTAATTATTAATGATTTTGAACCAGTAACAGCCTGGGCTTGCAAAAATCAAGGATTGGAAAGTGTTTCTTTAAGTCATCAGGCTGCATTTAAATCTAAAAAAGTACCAAGACCTAAAACAATTGATTGGGGGAAGATCATTTTAAGTCATTATGCTCCAACCACTCACCATATTGGTTTTCACTTCGAAAAATACGATGATTTCATTTATACACCAGTAATTAGAAGTGAAATTAGAAACTTACAATCAACAAATTTAGGACATTACACAGTCTATCTTCCGGCAGTTGATGATAAACATTTGGTTAAAATATTGAATCAATTTCCTTCAACTAAATGGGAAGTTTTTTCGAAACATACAAAAACAGCTTATAACGATGGAAATGTGTTTGTGGAACCCGTAAACAATGAAAAATTTAATCAAAGCATGGCCAGTTGTGAGGGTTTATTTACTGGTGGAGGATTTGAAGGGCCAGCTGAAGCATTATTTTTAGGAAAGAAATTATTGGTTGCACCAATGAGATTTCAGTACGAACAACAATGCAACGCCTATGCCTTAAAGCAATTAGGATTACCTGTAATTTGGGGAAGTAATAAAAATTGGTTGCCCATTTTGAAAGACTTTATAACTAACCCACAAGAACATCAATTCAATTTTCCAGATGAAACGGCATCAATTATTGATAAAATGGTAAAGAATTTTGCCAGATAAATTTCTTTACTTTGCCTCTAGCATACAGGCATGATCAATCAATTTAGAAATTTAAACCCAGTTAATCTTTTAATATTAGCCGCATACACGATATTCATGCGATTGGCTATTTTATTTAATTTGCCCGATCACTTAAATTTTGAATTTTTAGAGTCTTACACTAAATTTTTTATCCAAATTCCATTAACAAGCTCTTTTTCGCCTGCAGTAAATATCTTTTTTGCAACTAGTATTACGTTTATTCAAGCTATATTATTTAATAGGATAATTAATAACCATGGTTTGTTAGCTAAACCAAGTTACTTGCCAGCGTTGCTTTATATTACTTCATCAAGCTTATTCTTACAATTTTTAATTCTTAGCCCGCCGCTAATTTGTAATTTTCTATTGATTTGGATCATGGATAAGTTTCTGAAAATTGGCAAAACACCAAATGCCATGATGGCCATGTTTGATGTGGGAATGATTATCGCCCTGGGTACTTTAATTTATTTCCCTTTTATTGTGCTGTTAATTATGCTTTGGCTTAGCTTATTACTATATCGCTCCTTTAATTGGAGAGAATGGATTGCTGGATTTATTGGATTTTTAACCCTGTTTTTCTTTGTTGCTGTATTCTATTATTGGAATGATAATATCACTCAGTTTTATAAAATTTGGAGACCATTAGTGAACAAATTTCCATCGACACTTAAAATCAATTTCAACGATTATTTAGTCCTCTTCCCTATAAGTGTAATTATGATATTGGCTGCCCTTCAGCTTCGTGAAAACTTTTTTAGGAGTTTTATTAGTACGAGGAAAGCATTTCAGATGTTATTTTTCATGTTTATAATTGCAATTATTAGTTTTTATACAAAACCAGATTTCAGAGTTTATCATTTCCTATTAAGTGTTCCGCCAGGAGCAGTACTATTGGCGTATTATTTTTCGAATGCCAAAAAGCGTTGGTTTTATGAATCGCTGTTTGCTGTATTGGTACTTTGCATCCAGTATTTTTTGTTTGTTTAACCTTTTTTAACAATTTGACAGCTTAAAACTTGCTAAAGATTAATAGCTTTGTGCCATGAAGTCTATCCTTGGTAGCACTAATGCATAATCTGGTAATAGATATAGGAAATACAAATAGTAAACTGGCCGTTTTTAATCAGAAAGAGCTAGTGCACTATGAGCGATTAAATGAGCTAGATGAAACTAGTTTAAAAGGCTTAATTGAAAAGTATCAGATACAGAATGCTACAGTTTCAAGTGTAAATAAAGAGATAAAAGAGCTGAGCGACTATTTAAAACAACTCGTAAACTATATCCCTTTCACTACAGAAATAAAAGGTAAAATAAGGAATAACTATCAAACATTAAGCACTTTAGGCTTAGATAGATGGGCAAAAGTAATAGCGGCGCATTGTTTATATCCTAACGAAAACTGTTTTATGATAGATGCAGGAACTTGCATTACCTACGATGTGTTAACTGCTACAAATGAATACTTTGGAGGAAGTATAAGCTTAGGAATAAAAATGCGATTTGAAGCGTTAAACCATTATACTGGCAGATTACCACTTGTGAATTGGAAGAGCGATGAAAATAATATTCCAGAAGGTACAGATACTATTAATGCCATTAAAAACGGTGTTTTACAAGGGATTTTGAATGAGGTTGAAGGTTTTATATCCCTAGAAAATAAAAAGAATAAAAACCTTAAAGTAATTATTACCGGCGGTGATGCCGATTTTTTGAACATCCAATTAAAAAATAGCATCTTTGCCACCCAAATTATATATGAACCATATTTGGTTTTAAAAGGATTAAATGAAGTTATTACATTATAATATGTACCATAAATTAAAATACACACTTGCTGTTTGTCTATTGTTAACGAGTATAATTGCAAATGCACAAGTTACTGTACAATCACCATATTCTAAATTTGGCGTAGGTAATATAAAAGGTTCAATGTTGCCACAATATAGAGCAATGGGAGGAATATCTACAGCAGTTTATAAGCCTGGTTTCTTTAACAATATCAACATACAAAACCCTGCTTCATATGCCGGTATTAATGCAACCACGTTAGATATTGGTATGAGTGGAAACATTACAGAGTTAAAAAATAGTACTCAAACAGAAAATAGCTTTAATGCTACATTGAGCCATGTTGCTTTAGCTTTTCCGGTAAGTAAAAAGTCGGCATTGAGTTTTGGCATATTACCATATTCTGAATTGGGTTATAACTTTAAAAACACAGTAAACGTAGGAACTACAACAGCTAATACTAAAACCGTTGATTATAAATATAATGGTGAAGGTGGTTTAACTAAAGCTTATTTAGGTTATGGTATTCAATTTGGAGATCATTTTAGAGTGGGTGCTAATGCAGAATATTTGTTCGGTAATTTATCAGAAAACAGATCTACAGAATACGTAAACGATCCTGGAAGTATTAATTCACGTATGCAAACTAAAAATAGTGTTGGTGGTGTTAGTTTTTCTTATGGCGCACAATATGATTTTAGATTGGATAACAAAACATCGTTAGTATTAGGTTATTCTGGCTCTTCTTCATCAAAAATCAATTTGAAAAACAGTCAGGTAGTTACTCAATATTTTAATGATGCATCTGGCAACGAGCAAACGGCATTAGATACACTTTTACTAGTAGAAAATAGCCCCACAAATTTAAAATTACCTTTGATACATAATTTTGGTATCAGCATACAAAAAGATAATAAATGGATGGTGGGGGCAGATTACCGCATGGGTAAATGGTCTAATCTTTCTATCGATAATGTAAACCAAGGTTTACAAGATACTTACGGAGTTTCTGTAGGTGGACAATTTACTCCTGATGTTAGTGCAATTAATGGTTACTTTAAAAGAGTTGATTATAGATTGGGTTTTCAGTATGATAAAACCTATATCCAAATGAATAATCAAGATATTAAGCAAATGGCTGTTACTTTTGGGTTTGGTTTACCACTAGCATCATACAGTAGAGGTACTTTTTATAAAATGAATTTGACTGCCGAATTAGGTAAAAGAGGTACTGTGAGTAATGGATTATTGCAAGAAAAATATATCAATATTCATTTAGGATTTGTACTGAATGATAGCAGTTGGTTCCAAAGGTTTAGATTTGACTAATGAAAACGTCGGGTATTAAATCTGGCATTTTAATTCTCTTTCTAGTGCAATTAATGGTCTTATCATCTTGTAATGATGATGATTTGAAAAATGCAACTTCTATTTCTGCCAAAAAAATAACGTTAAGTACAGATCGTTCCTACGGTGTTGAAATAATTTATAGCGATTCTGCAAAAGTAAAAGCTAAAGGGTACGCCCCAATTTTAGATAAAGTTACTCCATCTGAAGGCGCAATGTATAATGAAATGCCAAAGGGAGTTAAAATAGAGTTCTTTAATGAGTTCCTTAAACCTACTGGAACCATTACATCTGGCTACGCAATTAATAAGCAAACGGATAAAATCACCATCTTCAGAAAAAATGTAATTGTAGTAAATGATCAAATTACTTTTACGACAGAAGAATTGATATGGGATGAAAATAAACGAATGTATTCATCTCCATATGGTACAGTAACCGCAAAAGATGGAAGCGTAATCACAGGAACAGAATTTACAGCGCCACAAGATTTTAGTACCTATAAGATAATTCAAGCATCTGGAACAACTTACGTAAAGGGCGATTTAACACCGTAAATCTATAATTAATTGAGCCGGGTAATTGCTTAGTTCTATGCAAGTTTCACTATAAAGATCAAATAAAATTTAATGTTTTCTAATTAGTTGCAAATTTGTATCTTGCGCCCTCTTAAAAAAAAATATAAAATAAGAATAATATGGGATTAATGACATTCATGCGTACCAAGATGGGGTATTTTCTAGTTGGAGGTATTGCAGTGGTATTGGCGTTATTTGTTTTAGAACCTTTGCTTCAGCACAGTTCTTCACTTTTTGGTTCATCTAGAAACACCGTTGGCTCAATAGATGGTGAGGAAATCAAATACGAAGAGTTTAACCCGAAAGTAGAGCAAAGTGTTGCACAATTCAAGCAACAATATGGTGGCAGTGTAAATGCACAAATGCAAGCTATGGCTGTAGATAATGCATGGCAATCTGAAGTTGCAAGCAAGCTTTTAACTAAAGAATATGCACGTTTAGGTTTAAGTATATCTGGTGATGAATTATTTGATTTGTTACAAGGTAAAAATCCTAGCCCGTTAATTGTACAATATTTTGGTAATCAACAAACAGGACAAGTAGATCGTTCTGCAGTTTTAAGTTCGTTAAAAGCACAACAAAAAGATCCAAAGCTAAAACAGCAATGGGATATGTTGCAGGCAGAAATAGAAAAGCAAGCTTTGCAACAAAAATATGTTAATCTTGTTCGTAATTCTGTATACGTTACTTCTTTAGAGGCTAACGATGAATACAGCAACCGTAATAAATTGGCTAACTTCAAGTTTGTTAATTTAGATTACAGCTCCATTTTAGACGCTGCGGTAAAACTAACAGATGCAGATTATCAGGCATATTATGATGCGAATAAAAAACGCTTTGATAACCCGAATGAAACTCGTGGATTTGAATATGTTCATTTCAGTATTAAACCAACAGCTGCAGACAGTGCAGTAGTAAAAACTCAAATAGAAAAATTAGCAGCAGACTTTAGAACTACGCCAAATGATTCATTATTTGCAGCAAATAATTCTGATGTAAAAGTTCCTTATACTTATATAGCTAAAGGAAAATTAGATCCAGCAGTAGATTCTGTAATTTTCAATTATCCTGCAGGTAGTTATTATGGCCCTGTTTTATCAGGTAATTCATATAAATTAGTTAAAGTAATCGATACTCGTTTTTCACCGGATTCAGTAAAAGCAAGTCATATTCTAATTGACCCAACTAAAGTTGGTGGAGAAGCTGCTGCATTTAAAATGGCAGACTCTTTAAAATCATTAGCTCAAGGTGGTAGCAATTTCGGAGAATTGGCTAAGAAATATAGTGTTGATGGTTCTAAAGATAAAGGTGGAGACTTAGGCACATTTGCTCGTAATACAATGGTAGCTGAATTTGAAAATGCTGCTTTTAATGGTAAAACTGGTGACATTAAAGTGGTTAAATCTCAATTTGGAATTCATGTGATTAAAATTGAAAAACAAATTGGTTCTTCAAGAGTAGCTAAACTTGCTTATATAGAGAAAAGTTTAACACCAAGCTCTAAAACTAGAGATGCTGCTTATAAAAAAGCAATCAACTTCTTAAATGAAGTGAAAGCGGCTAATTTTAGCTCTTTAGCTCAACAAAAAGGATATACAGTTGCAGTAGCAGATAAAATAACTCCAACTCAAGGTTACGCTCCAGGATTAGATAGTCCTCGTCCGTTAATTAGAGATGCTTACGAAGCAGAAAAAGGAGATGTATTACCACAAGTATATACTATGGAAGATGGTTTTGTAGTAGCTCATTTAACAGATGTAAAGACAAAAGGTCAGCTGTCATTAGAAGATGTTAAAAAACAAATTCAACCAATGGTGATGAATGCTGTAAAAGCTAAATTGTTAACCGATAAAATTAATAAAGCTTTAACGGGTACAAGTTCAATAGATCAAGTAGCTTCAAAACTAGGAAAAACTGTAACACCTGTTCAGAATATGGTATTTGCTAACCCTATTATTCCAGGTTTAGCTCAAGAAAACAAAGTTGTAGGAACTGTATTTGGATCTCAAGTTGGTAAATTATCTAAACCAGTTGCCGGAGAAAAAGGTGTATATGTATTTGTGGTGGATGTATTTGCTAATCCTGCACCAATCGATAACATGTTCAAACAAAAAGAAACAATGCTATTAGGAATCACGCAACGCTCTTTAGGCGCAGCTTTTCAAGCATTACAAGATAAAAGTGAGATAAAAGACAATAGAGTGAAATTCTATTAATCTTATTTGCGTAATTTTGTAACCGTTCTAACATTAGTTAGAGCGGTTTTTTATTTTTGGGAACCATGGATATTCAAGAAAACATCGTTAATAAAGTAGCCTCAAGTGGTTTAGTCACCTTAAATTTAGAGGAGTATTTCCACAAAGGAGAACGGTTGGTGTATGATATTAAAGACAATCTTTTTCATGGATTGATCTTAAAGGAACAAGATTTTAGAGCATTTATAAAAGAACATAACTGGGGAAAATATCAAAATAAAAACATCGCAATTATTTGCAGCGCTGATGCAATTGTACCTACTTGGGCTTATATGTTATTAGCAAATAGAATGAAACCTTTTGCAAATGAAATAGTTTTTGGCAATTTAGAAACTCTAGAAACAGTGCTCTATACAAAAGCATTGGCTAAAATTAAAATTAATGAATTTGCTGGAGAGCGTGTGGTAATTAAGGGATGTGCAGATTTAGAGGTGCCAGTTTCTGCTTATGTAGAAATTACTGCTTTATTAACCCCAGTGGTTAAAAGTATTATGTATGGAGAGCCATGTTCTACCGTTCCAATTTACAAACGAAAGGACTAACAATTTTGGAGTGCTTTTTGTTTGCACGTCGTTATGAGAAAACTAATTTTATTTCTAGCCCTTGGTTTAATTGGATTTAGTAGTTCAGCACAAGAGTTACCTCTAAAAAAAGACCCCATCTTTAAAGAAGGAGAAGTATTAAGTTATAAGCTAAAATATGGTTTTATTACTGCTGCAGAAGCAACTATAAAAGTAATGAGCTCTGATGTCAAGTTTGATAATAAACCTGTATATAGACTTGTTGTAGATGCGCAAACATCGGGTACTTTTGATATATTTTATAAAGTAAGAGATCATTATGATTCGTACATTGATAAAACAGATTTAACACCATATTTTTATCAAGAGAATATTCGCGAGGCGAGCTACCGCAGACAAGATAAAGCTAGATTTTATCAAGATTCTAAAAAAGTAGTTGCTAATAAAGGAACTTTCGCTACACCAACTACTCAAACTTTCGATTTAGTTTCTGCTTATTATTTTTCTCGTAGTCTTGATATTGCTAAATTAAAGATAGGGGATAAATTTAAGCTCAATTATTTTTTGAGTGATGAAATTTCTCAGCTAGAGATTCAGTATGTGGGCAAAGAAACTATTAAAAGTAAATTGGGTACAATAAGATGCTTAAAATTTAGTCCGTCTATTAAACCTGGCCGTATCTTTAAAAAGGATAGTAAACTGTATCTTTGGATTACTGATGACGGTAACAGGGTGCCTGTCAAAGCTGAAGTAGAAATTTTAGTGGGTTCAGTTACCTTAGAAATTAAATCTGCCGAAGGATTAAAATATCCAATAGGTAAATAATTAACTAGATGATAGAAGTACAGGGTGCTTTAGTGCATGAAGATGTAATTAGTGAAAGCTTTGTGTGCAATTTAAGCAAGTGCAAAGGAATTTGTTGTGTAGAGGGCGATGCAGGTGCTCCATTAGAAATGGCAGAGACAGCTATTTTAGCAGAAATTTATCCTAAAATAAAACATTTATTAGCTCCGAAAGGTATAAAGGCCATTGAAGAGCAAGGAACTTCAGTGTTAGATGCAGATGGAGACTTGACCACACCATGTGTCGATGGGCATAAAGAATGTGCTTATGTAACTTTCGAGAATGGAATTACAAAATGCGCAATTGAAAAAGCATATGAACAAGGCTTGGTGGATTGGAAAAAACCTATTTCTTGTCATTTATATCCGATACGAATTACCAACTACCCAGAATTTGATGTGCTAAATTATGACAGGTGGCACATTTGCCATGATGCTTGTACTTTTGGTAGAGAACTTAAAGTGCCTGTTTATCAGTTCCTGAAAGAGCCGTTAATTAGAAAATATGGCTTAGAATGGTATACCGAATTAGAAAATAGTGTAAATTCAACAGAGTAAATATATAAAGCAAAAACGATCTCATATCCATTACAATGAAAGGAATAATCTTAGCTGGCGGTAGCGGAACACGCTTACATCCATTAACACTTGCATGTAGCAAACAAATGATGCCGGTTTATGATAAACCGATGATTTATTATCCACTATCTACTTTAATGTTAGCCGGAATAAAGGAAGTTTTAATTATTTCTACACCACATGACTTACCAAACTTTGAAAAATTACTAGGAGATGGGGCTAATTTAGGCTGTAAATTTAGCTATGCCGTACAACATGAACCTAATGGCTTAGCTCAGGCTTTTGTAATTGGCGAAGAATTTATTGGAAAAGATAAAGTGGCTTTAGTACTTGGTGATAATATTTTTCATGGAGATGGAATGGCAAAGTTACTTCAAGCTAGCTCAGACCCTGATGGCGGCGTAGTATTTGCTTATCAGGTTTCCGATCCAGAAAGATATGGTGTTGTAGAATTTGATAAAGATAAAAATGCTATATCTATTGAAGAAAAGCCAAATCAACCTAAATCAGATTATGCTGTGCCAGGCTTATATTTTTATGATAATTCTGTAGTTGAAATTGCTAAAAATATTAAACCATCACCTCGTGGGGAATATGAAATTACTGATGTGAATAAAGTTTATTTAGAAAGAGGAAAATTAAAAGTAGGTGTGTTAAGTAGGGGAACAGCTTGGTTAGATACGGGAACTTTTACCTCATTAATGCAAGCAGGTCAATTTGTTCAAATCATCGAAGAACGCCAAGGTTTAAAAATTGGATGCATTGAAGAAATAGCCTATCGAATGGGCTTCATTAATGATGAGCAATTGAGAAAAATCGCTACACCATTGGTAAAAAGTGGATATGGGGAATATTTGCTAAGAATCATTAAGTGATTAATTTTCTATCAGAGAAAATTAATCAGTATGTTTGCAATTGTGAAAAACCTCTTAATTAATCTATGAAAGTCGCACTTATTACAGGAGTTACAGGTCAAGACGGGGCTTATTTAGCCGAGTTTTTATTGAAAAAAGGATATTTTGTACACGGTATCAAAAGACGTTCGTCTTTGTTCAATACTGATCGAATAGATCATTTATATCAGGATCAGCATGAGAATAATGTTCATTTCAAATTGCATTATGGCGATTTAACGGATTCTACAAATCTTATTCGCATTATTCAAGAAACGCAGCCAGATGAAATTTATAATTTGGCAGCTATGAGTCATGTTCAAGTAAGTTTTGAAATGCCTGAATATACTGCTAATGCAGATGGCATTGGAACTTTGAGGTTATTAGAAGCGGTTAGAATATTAGGTCTTACTCAGAAAACAAAAATTTATCAGGCTTCTACCTCAGAATTATATGGCTTAGTTCAAGCTGTACCTCAAAGTGAAACTACGCCATTTTATCCACGTTCTCCGTATGCAGTAGCTAAAATTTATGGCTATTGGATTACAGTGAACTATCGTGAAGCTTATGGTATGTTCGCTTGCAATGGCATTCTATTTAATCATGAAAGTCCATTAAGAGGAGAAACTTTTGTAACACGTAAAATTACTAGGGCAGCTTGTAAAATAGCTCTAGGATTGCAAAATTGCCTTTATCTAGGCAATCTTTCCGCTCAACGTGATTGGGGACATGCAAAAGATTATATCGAGGCCATGTGGTTAATTCTACAACAAGAAAAAGCAGAAGATTTTGTAATTGCCACAGGAGTTACTACCACGGTACGTGATTTTGTTCGCATGAGTTTTGCAGAGTTGGGTATTGATATAGAGTTTAGTGGAAAAGATGCAAATGAACAAGGTGTAATTATCGATATCGATCAATCAAAGGTTGAAGGCTTAGGTTTAAACGTAGAAAGCTTAAAACTGGGCATGACTGTTGTTAAAGTAGATCCGAAATACTTTAGGCCAACTGAAGTAGATTTGTTATTGGGTGACCCTACGAAATCAAAAACTCAATTAGGGTGGGAACCTAAATATGATCTGCCAGCATTGGTAAAAGATATGATGCAAGCTGATTTGCATTTGATGAAAAAGGATGAATATTTAAAACAAGGGGAGTTTAAAACTCTAAATTATTTTGAATAAATTAATCTTACAGACACCTATGAAAAAAAACATACTTCAGTTATTTGCAATTTTGCTGATTATCTTAAACTTTAGCACTACTGTTTTAGCACAAAATAATTATGCAAATATAAAAGTAGATGAGCTATCCGATACGCGGATTTTAGAAATCATGAAACAAGCAGAGTCAGTTGGTTTTACAAGTGAAGCTCAATTGGAACAAATGGCCTTAGCTCGTGGAATGAAAGCTGAAGAGGTAAGAAAATTTAAACTACGTGTAAAGAAACTTCGCAATCAAAATAATACTGATCAAGCTTCCTCAACTAGTAGAACCTATAATGATGCCGCTCTTAATGTAGATACCGTTGGAATAAATAAGAAAGAGGAAGATTTCGCTCCTAAGATTTTTGGCTCAGATTTATTTCGCAATGGGAATATTACTTTTGAACCAAATTTACGTATCGCTACGCCAAGAGGATATATTATTGGACCGGATGATAAACTAATAATTGATTTAACTGGAGATAATGAAAAAACATATAACTTACAGGTAAGTCCTGAAGGTGTTATTAATTTAGAATTTGTAGGAAGAATTGCTGTTGGTGGTTTAAGTATAGACCAGGCTACTTCTAAAATTCGGTCGTTAATGTCTTCAACATATCCCGCATTACGTTCTGGTCGTACAAGCTTAGCCGTTAATTTAGGAAATATCAGAAGTATAAAAGTAACCATTACAGGCCAAGTTGTTAAAGCTGGTACTTACACTATTTCATCGCTATCAACTGTTTATAATGCTCTAGGCGCTTCTGGTGGCCCATCTACAAATGGGTCATATCGTAACATTCAAGTAATAAGAAACAATAAAATTGTTTCTACAATAGATGTTTATGATTTCCTACTAGGCGGTATTCAAAAGGATAATATTCGTCTGCAAGATCAGGATGTAATTTACATACCAGTATTTGAAAAAAGAGTTGAAATACAAGGAGAGGTTGTTCAACCTGCTTTGTTTGAAGTTAAAAATGGAGAAAGTTTGGAAGATGTAATCAATTTTGCAAGTGGTTTCACTACAAAAGCATATACTGCCCAAATTAAAAGCTTTCAAAATACAGATAAGGAACGTCGCATTAGCGATATTTCCTCAACAAAATTTGCTACATTTATTCCAAAAAATGGAGATGTTTATTTAGTAGAACCTATTTTAGATCGTTTTGAAAATCGTGTAGAAATTGCAGGAGCAGTCTTTAGACCTGGGCAATATGAATTGGAAAAAGGTTTGACCTTAAAAGCTTTAATTACTAAAGCAGCTGGGTTAACAGAAGATGCTTTTTTAAATAGAGGATACATTAATCGCTTAAATGCTGATAATACTCCAAGTTTACTTTCATTTGATGTAGCTAAACTGATGAATGGAACTATTTCAGACATCCCTTTACAACGTGAAGACAAGGTGACAATTTCGTCAATATTTGACTTACGTGATGAATATAAAATTACAATTCAAGGAGAAGTAAGAGCACCAGGCATATTCAATTACGCAGATAGTATGAGTTTAGAATCGGTTATTCAAATGGCTGGAGGTTTCAAAGAAGGTGCTACTGCTAAACGAATTGAGATTTCTAGAAGAATCAAAAATAGTGATGCTAGTTCGGCATCTGCTCGTACAGCGCAAGTTATAACGGTTAATGTAGATCAAAATTTGAAAATTTTAGGAAATAATGTCATCTTAAGACCTTTTGATGTAATTTCTGTTCGTAGTTCTTCTGGATATCAAGTACAAAAACAAGTAACAATAGAAGGAGAAGTATTATACCCAGGCCCCTATACAATTATAAAAAAGAATGAGCGAATATCTGATGTGATTAAACGAGCAGGGGGGCTAACGCCATTGGCTTACACAGATGGAGCTTCATTAAAACGACCTGGTGCTGAAAAAGTTAATCCAGAAGACAAAAATGCTATTAATAATAAAGAAGAAGAGGAAAGAAAACTGCTAAGTTTAAAACGAATACAAGAAACGGGAGTAAAAGATACACTAGCGGCAGAAGTAGAACAAAAGCTTATTCAATCTGATTTAGTTGGGATTAATTTGACTGCAATTCTAGATAAGCCTCTTTCTAAGCAAGACCTTATCATGGAAGATGGTGATGTAATTCGTATTCCACGTCAATTGCAAGTTGTTAAAGTTACAGGAGAAGTGCTTAGTCCGAATAGCATTGTTTATTTAACTGGTAAGAGTTTTAGAGACTATGTAAATGGCGCAGGTGGTTTTACAGATAAAGCACTTAAAAATAAGGCTTATGTAAAATATGCTAATGGAACTGCGGCTGGTGCGAAGAAATTCTTGTTCTTTAATAATTACCCTAGAATTAAGCCAGGAGCAGAAATTTTTGTTCCAAAAAGAGCAGAAAAAGAGCGTTTAAATGCACAAGCATGGATTGGAATTGGGACGGCAATAGCCTCGTTGGGAGCAATTTTGGTAAGTTTGCTGAAATAAATTGTGTTAGAAAGCTTTTATGCACGAAAAAAATCCTCAAAAGATAGTATTCCATCATATTTATAAACTAACTTGTTAAGTAAATGACAGCTGATAATCAGAGTAAAACTTCAGATGAAATAACTTTAAAGGAACTTCTAATCAAATTAGGAAATGGGGTTCGTTTTTTACTATCAAAGTGGTTTATTATTTTATTTTTTGGCATTGTAGGAAGCGTTTTTGGCTATTATTATGCCACAAAAAAAAGACCAATTTATACCGCCACTACTAATTTTGTATTAGAAGATGGGTCGTCTCAGGGAGGATTAGGCAATATTGGAAGTTTAGCATCCATTGCAGGAATTAGTTTAGGAAGCGGTGGTGGTGATCTTTTTCATGGCGATAACATCATTAAACTTTACAAATCACGAAAAATGGTTAAAGAAACCTTATTAAGTGAAGTAGATTTTAATGGCAAGAAAAAACTATTGATTGATACTTATATTGAAATTAATGATTTGAGAACTAATTGGAAAGATAAACCGAACTTAAAGAATATTAATTTTAAAGAAGCCGCAACAGAGAAAAACCGTATTAGAGATAGTATCATTTCCAATATTGTACTAGATATCAATAAAAATTATCTCTTCGTTGATAAACCAGATCCTGAATTAAGTATCATTAAAGTTGACGTAAAATCGAAAAATGAATTCTTTGCAAAAGCATTTAATGATCAAATTGTAAAAAATGTGAATGATTTTTATGTGCAGACCAAAACAAAGAAATCAATCGATAATGTAAATATTTTACAACATAAAACGGATTCGGTTAGGTTAGTAATGAATGGAGCCATATATACAGCTGCAAAAGTTACAGATGCTACACCCAATTTAAACCCTACAAGACTTTCACAACGCGTGGCACCAGTACAAAGAGCACAATTTTCTGCCGAAACAAATAAGGCCATTCTAGCAGAATTCTTAAAGAATTTAGAATTGTCTAAAATCACATTGCTAAAAGAAACACCACTAATACAGGTAATCGATGAGCCAATATTTCCATTACAAGTAGAGAGATTTGGCAAAATAAAAGGCGCATTGCTAGGCGGAATATTGTTTGGTTTTTTGGTAATATTTTTTCTAGTGGCGAGCAGAATATTGAGAAAAATTCTCGCCAATTGACTTTATCCTCTTATACAGTATAACTGCATGAATATATTACAGCTAATCGGTAGAACTAAAGAACTATTTAAGGAAGATATCTCTACTTATAGTGTGCAATTAAAAGAAATTGTAAGTGCATCAAAATTTTTAGTGATCGGCGGAGCTGGATCAATTGGACAAGCTGTTACCAAAGAAATTTTTAAAAGGAATCCTAAAAAGCTGCATGTTGTAGATATTAGTGAAAACAATATGGTAGAGCTCGTGCGTGATATTAGGAGTACTTACGGATATATTGATGGCGACTTTCAAACTTTTGCTTTAGATATTGGTTCCATAGAATATGATGCATTTATTGAGGCAGATGGCAAATATGATTATGTTTTAAATTTATCAGCTTTAAAACATGTACGTAGTGAAAAAGATCCCTATACTTTAATGCGGATGATAGATGTAAACATTTTCAATACTGAAAAAACTGTTAACCAATCTATTGCAAGTGGAGTTAAAAAATATTTTTGTGTTTCAACTGACAAAGCTGCAAATCCAGCAAATATGATGGGAGCTTCAAAACGGATTATGGAAATGTTTTTAATGCGTAAAAGTGAAGAAATTGAAATTTCTACAGCTCGTTTTGCCAATGTTGCCTTTTCTGATGGATCTTTGCTTCATGGCTTTAATCAACGCATTCAAAAACAGCAACCAATCGTTGCTCCAAATGATATTAAACGTTATTTCGTAATACCTAAAGAATCAGGTGAATTGTGTTTAATGTCTTGTGTTTTTGGCGAAAATAGAGATATATTCTTTCCTAAATTGAGTGAAGATTTACACTTAATTACATTCGCAAACATTGCTATTAAATATTTAAATGAAATAGGTTATGAACCATATCTATGTTCCACAGAACATGAAGCTAGGGAACTAATGAAAACTCTCCCTCAAGAGAAAAAATGGCCATGTTTATTTACTTCAAGTGATACTACTGGTGAAAAAGATTTTGAAGAATTTTATACGGTGGATGAAACCCTAGATATGGATAGATTTGAAAATTTAGGGATTATTAAAAATGAACTTGAATTTAAAAATGAAAAGCTCAACTATTTCACAAAAGCAATATCAGATTTAAAGGATAGTAAAAAGTGGTCAAAAGAAAATATTATAGATGTTTTTCATCAAATGATTCCGAATTTTGAGCATAAAGAAACAGGTAAGTACTTAGATGCAAAGATGTAGTATGAAAAGTACGTTTAAAGATATAGCAAATTTTATTAAAGGACAGTTTCCAAATCAAGATTTTATTCCTTTGCATTCACCATTGTTTATTGGAAATGAACGAAAATATGTAAACGATACCCTTGATTCTACTTTTGTTTCTTCAGTTGGCAGTTATGTTAATCGTTTTGAAGAAATGATGTGTGAAATAACTGGAGCAAAATATGCCATTGCTATTGTAAATGGTACAAATGCTCTGCACATGGCGCTCTTGTTGGCTGATGTTCAAGATGGGGATGAGGTACTTTCCCAAAGTTTAACATTTATTGCTACCTGTAATGCTATTAGCTACATAGGTGCTAGCCCTTTATTTCTAGATATTGATTTAGATACTTTGGGCTTGTCGCCTTCTGCAATCAGCAGATTTTTAGAAGCAAGCGCTGAAATAGGAAATGATGGCTTTACTTATAACAAGCATACAGGAAAAAGGATAAAGGCATGTGTGCCAATGCATACATTTGGCCTTCCTTGCCGCATTGATGAAATAGCAGAAATTTGTGAAAAGTGGAATATTACTCTAATAGAGGATGCAGCAGAGTCTTTAGGTAGTTATTATAAAGATAAACATACTGGTGTTTTTGGTAAGATTGGAACATTTAGCTTTAATGGAAATAAAACCGTAACAAGCGGTGGAGGCGGTGCTTTAGTCACAAATGATTTAGCATTAGCTTCAAAAGCTAAGCATTTAACTACTCAAGCAAAGGTTGCGCACCCATGGGCATTTGTGCATGATGCAATTGGATACAATTACAGAATGCCTAATTTAAATGCGGCTCTTGCTTGTGCTCAATTAGAGCAACTATCTAAATTCGTTGAAAATAAAAGAGAACTGGCTAAAATATATCAGGAAAAATTTGCAGAAACAACTATTCGGTTTGTGCCAGAAATAGCAAATGCAAAAGCTAATTATTGGCTAAATGCTATTTTGTTAAATGATAAAGAACAACAGCAAGAATTTCTAGGTTACATGAATACTAATGGTGTTATGGCTAGGCCTGTTTGGGAACTTATGCATAGGTTACCTATGTTTAAAGGCGCTGAAAAACAAAGTCTGAAAAATAGTGAATGGATTGCTGATCGATTGGTTAATATACCAAGTAGCGTAAGATTGTAATATAAATTACAAGTAATTTTAAAGGATGATTAATAGTTTTGGTAACCCAGCAAAAAAAATAGAAAGATGAGAACATTAATCATTGCAGAAGCAGGAGTTAACCATAATGGCAACATTGAATTGGCAAAAAGGCTAATAGATGCTGCTGCTAAAGCTGGTGTAGATTATGTTAAATTTCAAACTTTTAAAGCATCAAAGCTAGTTAGCAAAGATGCTATTAAGGCTGATTATCAAAATCAAAACACCAATAATGTTAAAGAAAATCAATTGCAAATGTTGCAAAATTTGGAACTTTCAATACGGGATCATCACGAACTTATTGCTTACTGTAATTTAAGAAACGTTAACTTTTTTTCTACTGCATTTGACCTAGATAGTTTAATTTTTTTGCAAGAATTAGGCTTAAAATTATTTAAAATCCCTTCGGGTGAGTTAACTAATTTACCATATTTGAGAAAAGTGGCTTCAATAGCAAATGAGATAATTCTTTCAACAGGAATGAGTACAATGAGAGAAATAGGAGATGCAATAGCAGTTTTAAGGTCTATTTCCAATGCAAAAATATCGATTTTACATTGTAATACTGAATACCCAACACCCTTTCAAGATGTAAATCTTTTGGCAATGAATAATATTAAAAAAGAATTCAATGTTGAAGTTGGTTATTCTGACCATACACTTGGTATAGAGGTACCTATTGCCGCAGTGGCATTAGGTGCAATTATCATTGAAAAACACTTTACCTTAGATCGTTCTTTACCTGGCCCTGATCATGCGGCATCTCTAGAACCTAGAGAACTTGATGCAATGGTTAAGGCAATTCGTAATATAGAACTTTCTTTAGGATCGGCAGTTAAAACACCTAGCCCATCTGAACTAAAGAACATCTCTATTGCCAGAAAAAGCATACATTTAAGTGTAGATAAAAAAAAGGGAGATAGGCTTATTGCAGAAGATTTAGAAATGCTTAGACCAGGAGATGGAATTTCTCCAATGAAAATGGATGAGGTTATTGGAAGAGTAGTTAACGTAGATCTAGTTGCCGGGCATAAATTAAATATCAATGATTTAATATGATGAAGATCGGAATATTAACGAGCTCAAGAGCGGACTTTGGTATTTATTTACCTCTTTTAAAAAAATTAAGGGCTGATACTGACTTTAATCTGAATATAATTGCATTTGGTACTCATTTATCTGGTTTTCATGATAATACCATTGAAATTATTAGATCAGCAAATTTCGAAGTAAAATATACGGTAGAATCGATGTTGCTTACAGATAGCCCTAATGCAATTGGTACGGCACTTGGTTTAACAACAGTAAAATTTGCGGATTTTTGGAAAAACCATAAGAATGAATTTGATTTAGTATTTTGCCTAGGAGATCGTTATGAGATGTTTGCTGCCGTTGTTGCCGGAATTCCATTTCAAATTCCATTTGCGCATATTCATGGTGGTGAAACCACTTTGGGAGCAATAGATAATATTTTTAGACATACAATTTCATTAGCATCTAAATATCATTTTGTATCTACCGCAGCGCATGCCCATAGGGTAAGCGAGCTTACAGCAAACAAAAATAATATTTATAATGTAGGTGCACTGAGCTTAGATAATGTAACCGATATAGACCTATTAAGCACAAATGAGTTTCATGAAAAATGGGGAATTGATTTAAATGCTCCCACTATTCTTACAACTTTCCATCCAGAAACTGTTGCAATGGAAGAAAATGAAAGTTATGCACGTGAACTTGTAAAAGTGTTGAATAATTTAACAAATTATCAAATATTGGTAACTATGCCAAATACAGATACTGCTGGCAGTATTATCCGTAAAATACTAATTGATAATTTTAACAATAGTAAACATGTATTTCTCATCGAAAACTTAGGCCCACAAAGCTATTTTACAGCGATGAAGTACTGTTCATTTTTAATGGGAAATACATCGAGCGGAATAATAGAAGCTGCTTCATTTGATAAATATGTTATTAACCTTGGTAATCGTCAAAAAGGAAGAGCATATGGTGATAATATTATACAGGTACCTATTAATGCTAAAGAAATTGAAAAAGCTATAAGACTTATTGAGAAAGAAAATACTTACAAGGGATTAAATATTTATTATAAATCCAATACTGCAGATCAAATTGTACAAGTACTCAAAGCAATAAAAAGCTAATGCAAAGTCATAATCAACACGTTGTAAGTTATAAACAAGAAGCAAGGGATGCACTACGTGCGATTGATATTCTAGATGAAAATGTAAGTAGGACTCTTTTTGTTGTGAATGAGAGTAATAGATTGGTAGGATCACTAACTGATGGTGATATCAGAAGAGGATTATTAAATGGATTAGAGATTTCTCAGCTCATCGAAATGTTCATGAATGTTAATTTTAAATTCTTGAAAGATTCAAATGATAATTTATCATTGATTAAAGAGTATGGAAAATCTGGCATAAACCTAATACCGCTTATTGATGATGATTATCAATTATTAGAAATCGTCGATTTAAAAAAAATAAAAACAAGGCTTCCAGTTACTGCTTTAGTAATGGCTGGAGGAAGAGGAGAAAGATTAAGACCATTAACTGAAGGTACCCCTAAACCAATGTTGAAAATAGGAAATAAGCCTATTATAGAACATAATATTGATAGGTTGATTAACTATGGGGTTAAGGACATCTACATTAGCGTAAAGTACCTTAAAGAACAAATTATGAATTATTTCGGAAATGGAGAATCCAAAGGTATAAATATTTATTATGTTGAAGAAGAAGAGGCTCTTGGAACAATTGGAGCATTAAGTTATATTAATGATTCAAATTACGAGGACATTTTAGTTATGAACTCTGATTTGTTAACTAACATTGATTTTGAAGATTTTTATAGCTTTTATAAATCAAACAATGCAAAAATGGCATTAGCAAGTGTGCCTTACCATGTAAATATTCCATATGCTGTGCTTGAAACAACAGGGCATGTAATTTCGTCTTTCTCTGAAAAGCCAAGTTATACTTACTATTCTAATGGAGGTATTTATTTAATGAAATTAAAATTAAAGGAACTTTTTAAAAAGGGGACATTCTTTAATGCAACCGATCTAATGGATAAAGTAATTGAAAATCAACCAAATTCGCTAATTCATTATCCATTGTTAGGTTACTGGCTAGATATTGGTAAACACCAAGATTTCATGAAGGCGCAAGAAGATATAAAGCACGTTAATTTTTAATATGAAAACGCTATATTTAATTCCTGCACGAGGTGGTTCAAAAGGGATTCCAAAAAAAAATATCAAGTTGCTGGATGGGAAACCCTTAATTTATTATAGCATAGATATTGCAAGGAAATTTGCAGCTGATAAAGATATTTGTGTATCAAGTGATAATGATGAAATTATTGATGTTGTTGAAAAATATGGTCTTGCAGTACCTTTTAAAAGACCAGACCACTTAAGTGAAGATCAATCAGGAAGTAATGAAGTTTTACAACATGTTATAACGTTCTTTAAAAATCAAGGTAGAGAATATGATAATATAATGTTACTTCAACCTACCTCTCCTTTTAGGACGCCCAAACATATTAGAGAGATTTTAAGTTGTTATGAAGACGATTTAGACAT
>NZ_JBAZRL010000007.1:0-20895 GCF_041662865.1 Pedobacter sp. | reverse complement strand
GTATCGGTAACAAAATCTCATCAAAATCCATATTTTAATCTGTTTGAAGAAGATGAACATGGATATTTACAGAAGTCAAAGTCAGGCTATACAGAAAATCGACAGGCTGCTCCAACTGTATATGCTTATAATGGATCTTTATATTTAATTAATGTTGAATCTTTAAAAGTAAACCCTTTACATAAGCTTAAGAAAATAAGAAAATATGAAATGGATGACATCCATTCTGTAGATATAGATACCCAATTAGATTGGGCAATTTGTGAAACTATTATAAGAGAAGGTTATATAAATAATGAAAACAGTTAGAATAATACCAAGACTTGATGTTAAAGGTCCTAACCTAGTTAAGGGAATTCACCTAGAAGGGTTAAGGGTTTTGGGAAGACCTGCAGATTTTGCAAAATACTATTATGAGCAAGGTGCAGATGAAGTAATGTTCATGGATGTAGTTGCATCTTTATATGAACGTAATAGCTTACACGATATCATTTCTGAAACTGCTAAAAGCATATTTATACCAATCACGGTTGGAGGAGGGTTAAGATCTATTTCTGATATCAAAGAAGTGCTTAGGGCAGGTGCAGATAAAGTTTGTTTAAATACAGCAGCAATTAATAACAATCAATTAATTAAAGATGCAACAAGAATGTTTGGCTCATCTACAATCGTGGTAGCTATAGAGGCAATTAAAGAGAGTAATGGCAAATATTTAGCCTATACTGATAACGGAAGGGAATATACCGGTGTTGATGTTTTGGAATGGGCTCAAAAATTGGACGACATGCGTGTAGGCGAACTTGTTATTACCTCAGTTGATAAAGAAGGGACTGGTGAAGGATTTGATCTAGAATTAATCCAAAAGGTGAGCTCTTTAGTTTCCGTTCCTGTTATTGCGCATGGTGGTGCTGGCAGAAAAGAGCATATTCCAAGCGTTTTTAATAATGCTAATGCAGATGCAGTAGCCTTGGGGTCATTATTGCACTACCAATTTATAAGAGATAACGAGTCTGAAAGATCTAAAGAAGAAGGTAATACAGAATTCCTAAAACAAAAAAGAAATTTTCATACTTTTGAGCCAACTACCATAAAAGATATTAAGTTTCATTTAGTAGAAAATAATATTGAATGTAGAATATAATTCAGATGCAGAAAAAAGTTGTTATAATAGACTATAATCTTGGAAATTTATTTAGCGTAAAACAGGCTTGCGATACCGTTGGCATGAATGCTGAAATCAGTACCAATAAAAGAGATATTGATAATGCTGATGCTTTAATATTGCCAGGAGTAGGTGCTTTTATAGAAGCAATGCATAATTTGGAGGTCTTTGATCTTATTGATGCAATAAAGAATAATGTGAATAGAGGGAAGCCTATATTTGGAGTGTGTTTAGGCTTACAGTTATTATTCAGTAAAAGTGAAGAATTTGGATCAGGAGAAGGACTTAACTTAATAAATGGAACAATAAAAAAATTTCCTTCAGAAGTAGATAATAAAAAAATAAAGGTTCCTCAAATTGCTTGGAATAAAATTTATTCCTATGAACAAGCTTGGGAAAATACAGCATTAAATGAAATTTCAGAGAATGAATTCATGTATTTTGTTCATTCTTATTATGTTGATCCAGCAGAAGAAACTTGTATCTTGACCAAGACTAATTACGAAGGGCTTGATTATTGTTCTGGAATTTTAAAAGATAATATTTTTGCTACCCAATTTCATCCAGAGAAAAGTGCACAAAAAGGCATCTCAATTTATAAAAATTGGGCTGATCTTAATAATTTAATATAATGTCAGATAAAAAATTAGAAGCATATTACGGTTTGCCTGAAGAGGTAAAGTTCTGCACAAAATGTATAATGTCAAATCAAAGACCTGCTTCAACCGTAGAATTTAAGCATACAAAAGATAGTAAAAAAGTAACCATGCAGTTTGATGAGGATGGCGTGTGTGATGCTTGTAGAACAGCTGTAATCAAAGACAGCATTAATTGGGGTATGCGTGAGGAAGAACTCATAAAACTACTTGATAAACATAGAAAAACCGATGGCTCATACGACTGTTTGGTGCCGGGAAGTGGAGGAAAGGATAGTGCTTATCAAGCACATGTATTGAAATATAAATATGGAATGAATCCACTTACCGTAACTTGGCCACCAATACTTTATACAGATTATGGATTAAAGAATTGGAAAAATTGGCTAGATAGTGGATTTGATAATATATCCTTTTATAGAAATGGAAAGGTAATGAAGCTTTTAACCAAACTTTCTATTGAAAACCTTTTACACCCTTTCCAGACTTTTATTCTTGGGCAAAAAAACTTAGCTCCAAAAATTGCAGCATCGCAAGGTATCAATTTGATTTTCTACGGAGAAAATGAAGCCGAATACGGCAATCCCATAGCCGATAATATGACATCGTTGAGAGATAAATCATATTATAGTTTTGATCACCTAAACGAAATATATCTAGCAGGTGTATCAGTTCCAGAGTTAATGGAAAAATATGACGTGAGGTTATCGGATATTATGGCATTTTTACCCCCAAAAGCTGAGGAACTAGAACGTGCAAATATCGAGGTGCACTATTTAGGTTATTATTTAAAATGGACACCTCAAGAAGTTTATTATTATGCAGTAGAAAATACTGGTTTTAAAGCAAGGCCCTTTAGAACACAAGGAACTTATAGTAAGTACAGTGGTATAGATGATAAAATTGATGATTTACATTTTTATACCACCTTTATCAAATTTGGCATAGGTAGAGCTACTTATGATGCATCTCAAGAGATTAGAAACAAACACTTAACCCGTGAAGAAGGGGTAGCCTTAGTAAATCGTTTTGATGGTGAATTCCCTGATCGTTACTTTAATGATGTGATGGAATACATTGGAATGACCCCTGAGCACTTTCATGAATTATGTGATAAATTTAGATCTCCACATCTTTGGGATAAAGATGCAAATGGTGAATGGAAACTGAGGCACAATGTGGCAGGCAAAGGCTTGGATGATTAATTTAAAATATGTTATTTAGGGAGCTTCATGATAAAATTAAATTCTGGGCTAATACTGATCGTATTGGCCCGGATATTTTAGGAACTTATTGGAAGATCTTTTTTAAAAATACCATGTTAAAACCTTGCACTAAAAAGTTTCATTCTTTCCCAAATTCTTCAGATTCTCGCCTTGGTGCTTATGTAGTTGGTTGTTCTGAAATTTCGATCAGGCATCGAGTTGTTATAAGGCCAGCAACTATGTTACATGTTGAAACAAAAACACTAAAATCGTCTATCATTATAGAAGATGATGTCATGCTTGAGTCTAGAATTCATTTATACATTGAGAACCATTGCTTTCACAACCATAACATGCCAATAATAAATCAGGATTATTATAATGCTAAACAAGTTATATTAAAGAAAGGCTGTTGGATTGGCGCTAACGCTATTATTTTACCTGGAGTTACTATTGGAGAAAACAGTGTTGTTGGAGCAGGTACAATTGTAACCAAATCTGTGCCAGATAGAGTTGTTGTAATAGGTAATCCAGCTAAAGTGATTAAGCTTATAAAGGCGATAGAGCATTCAGATACTTATGAGTAAAAAGAATTTGCTGAAAAATACTTTCATCTATTCTATAGGCGAAATTTTTCCAAAGATAATAAGCTTCCTACTACTACCCGTATTTACTTCATATCTCACAACAAGTGATTATGGTATTATAAGTTATACTAATTCTGTTATGTTTTTTCTCTTAGTCATTGCTTCTTTGGCTTTAAATACTTATCTATTAAGAGAGTACTTTAATACAGAAAGCCAAATGGAAAGGGAAAAGCTAATCGGCAATGTATTTACAGTGACATTACTATTTAACCTTTTTTTATTAATAGTATCATTTACTTTAGGACCATTAATTGTAAAATATGCGCAACTTAAAATTTCATTTTTCCCTTATTTTTCACTTTCTATTTTAAATAACTTTTTTGAAGTTTTTTCTATTGTGCCATTAATCATCTTTAGGGTAAAAGAAAAAGCTATTTTTTATGTTGTTACTAATTCTCTTAGAGCTATATTGTTATTTGTAGTGACTTACGTTTTGATTGTCCATTTTAAATGGGGAATTTTAGGTAATTTTTATGGTAGACTATTTGTAAATGGGGGGTTTGCAATAGTTTATATTTTTATCGTACTGCGCCATGCTAAACTTAATATTAATTTTAAATTAGCTAAAAAGGCATTAAAATTTTCATTACCTCTAATCCCTGGTTCTATAGGTTTTCTATTAATGAGCATGTCGGATAGAATTATTTTAGAACGATACGTTTCGTTGTCTGATATTGGGGTGTATTCTGTTGCCTATACAATTGCATTTAGCTTATCTATCATAATTCAGGGAGGATATCGCTCGTTCGAGCCAGAAATATATAGAGAATATGGAAAGGAAAATTTCATAGTATTTATAGAAAAATTACACGGTTTATTTATGACTGTTATCTTTTTAATTGCTATTGGATTATCCTTATTCGCTAAAGAAATGTTATTAATAATGACAAAAGGAGGCTTTGTAAGTGGGTATATTTTAATACCAATTATATTGGTCGGTGTAATTGCGACAGGTCAAAATGCAATACTAGGTTCAATCATAATTGCAGAAAATAAAACTAAGGTAAGTAGTTATGCAACAATTTTTGGTGGTGTTGTAAGCATCTTATTTAACTTATTGTTAATTCCTGTCTATGGGATATATTCTGCTGCCTTCGCGACTGCAGTCGCGTATTTAGTTATGAATCTTATAATTATTAAAGGTATGGATATGAAAGTTCGCTTTATTAAATTTGATATCATTTCCATTCTGTATTTTGCTTTTTTATCAATTGGAGCCATTTACTTTTTTAACAATGTAAAATTGTCTATTCCTATCATTATGATAAAATTCGGTCTATTTTTGGCATCACTATTTTTAATTCCTAAATTTTACAACCTAAATCAGGATTTTATAAGAAATATTTTAGGCAAATTTCTATTTAAATTTAAGAGAAGCGATGTTTAATACCATAGAAAAAAAAACAAAGTGTCTTATTGCCGTACAAGGGCCAACACAATTTTTAGCGGCATATATTGCTTTTCTTTGGTGTGAGAAATTGGGAAAAACAAAAAGCAACGAAGTTACTTTATTAATATATGATACTAGTGTTCCGACTGGTAATGAGTTTTTGTTCCAAGATACCATTAGAAAAATGTCTTCAACGTTTAGTTTTTTTAAAATTATTTTTATAAATCAATTAGAAATGCAAAATATTTCCCATCATAATTATGGCAAGTGCGTTGATTTGTTAAAATCAAAAATTGAAGAATCATTTTCGATTACCTTTTTGTAGCTAGAGATTTTGGTAGTTTTGGTACGAAGCTAATCCCGAATGCTTATGCTGGAGCTTTTAAAATCGAATATGGGGATTCTTTCGGATTGGTTGGAAATGAAAAAGAAGAAGAATTATCTTTTTTTAAAAAACCTATTCAATTTTCAAAAAGTTCATTAAAAAAAATTTTTTTTAGGCATTTTTCAAAACGCTTTGCTTTTGATTTATCAGTTCTTACTATGCCTTTAATTTGGAATATAAACTATTTGAAAGAAAAAAAAATAATTATTCCAGAAAAAAAATTTGTTAAGAAGATATTTGAAGATATTTCAAATAGATTGACAGAACTTGATATTTATTGTGAAGAATTAATTGCCAAATCTGATGCAAAGTGTAATGTATATCTTTTAAGCAATTTATTTAATTCTGGTTTTTGTACGCTTGAAAATGAAGTTGATTTATATGAAGAAATTATTTTAGAGTCCGCTAAACCAGGTGAACGAGTAATTTTGAAAAATCACCCAAGATGTTCTGATATGGTTTTAATTCAATTAAAAGAAAAATTAAATCCGTTCTTTGAGGTTGAAATAATAACTGATAAACAATTTAGTTTTATTCCAATAGAACTTTGGACTATTCTTTTAAATTCATGCAAAATATTTCCTATTTTTTCAACAAGCGCCATTAGTTTGCAATATTTATATTCGAAACAAGTTGTAATGACCTTAGACAGTCAAAAAATTAAAAAATATCTGTTTTTTAATAAAAGGAAAGAAACTATTCAGGGCGTCGAAATGTGTTATGAAGCAATACATGTATTAGAAGATTGGGATTCTAAAACGCCTCTATGGATCAAAAAAAATTAAAATGAGAAGACTAAAACTGTTTTTGTTAAAATATAAAAATCAATTACGATTTTATTTTAATAAAAATATATCCTCTAAAATTTTTATGGGGTCTGGAGTTCAAATTCTTGGGGTGGATAATATATTGATAAAAGATAACTGCACAATTGGGGAGAACACTCTGTTTACAATCAATAATCGTTTTGATAAAAGCGTTCAACTAACAATTGGAAGAAATGTATACGTCGGAAGAGATAATTTTTTTTCTGTGGGGAAATCAATTAACATTAGTGATTATTGTATTTTTGGCAATAAGTGTTCTTTTATATGCAGTGATCATATATTTGATAATCCGTTGATACCTTATGCTTTATCAGGAAATAGTTATGAAAAAGCAATATTTATTGAAACAAATTGTTGGCTTGGTCATAATGTAAGTGTAATAGGAAATGTTAGAATTGGTTACGGCTCGATTGTAGGTGCTAATACAGTTATAACTAAAGATATACCTCCTTTTAGTATGGTTGTAGGTAATCCTGCTAAAATTATAAAAACTTATAATTTTAGCTTAAAAAAGTGGATTGTAGAGACTTCTGATGCTCCTAAATTCGAAAATGAAGATGACTATTTATCTTATTTAAAAAGCAATAATGGTGATGTAAACTTAGGGTTCCATTCTGGATCATCAAAAGCCGGACATCTATAGAATAATATTTTAATAATACAGTTATTCCATTTTTCTTACCTTTATTTTAATTAGTAAAATTTAATATGAATATATTAATAACCGGTGCTTATGGCTTTTTAGGAAGAAATGTAGCTAAAGAATATAAAGCTGCCGGAAATCACGTTGTAGGAATAGGTCATGGGAAATGGTATGTTGAAGAATTTAGCAAGTGGGGAATAGATCAGTGGCACGAAACCACAATTACTTTCGAAGCCCTTATTAATATCAATAGAGAATTCGATTTAATTGTTCATTGTGGGGGAAGCGGCTCTGTAGCATTCTCACATGATAATCCTTACGAAGATTTCCAGAAAAGCGTACAAAGCACGTTATCGCTGCTAGAGTTTATCCGACTTAGAAATCCTACCTGTAAATTTATTTATCCATCTAGCCCCGCCGTACAGGGTGATTTAGGTAAGGTAGCCATAAAGGAAGATATGGTTTCCATGCCTGTTTCTCCATATGGATTTCACAAGAAAATTGCAGAAGAGCTGTGCTATTCCTATTATAAAAATTTTAATATTAGTGTAGGGATTGTTAGGTATTTTTCTATTTATGGTGAAGGTTTACAAAAGCAGCTGCTGTATGATGCTTGCAAAAAAATACAAAACTCCTCTGGCGATGTCACATTTTTCGGAACTGGTAAAGAAACGCGAGATTGGATTCATGTATCTGATGCAGCAGCACTTCTTTATTCATTTGCAATTCAATTAGATGGGTTTCAAATCATAAACGGAGGTTCAGGAACAAGTATTGAGATTAAACATGTGATCCATGAACTTTGTAAGCATTTTAATAAACCATTAAATGTAATTTTTAATGGTTCCACTAAAGAAGGTGACCCCATTCACTTTTGGGCAGAAGTAAGCAAAGCATCAGCACTTGGTTGGCAACCAAAAGTTGATATTAAAGCGGGCTTAAAAAGATATGTTGACTATTTTAATACCTTAACGAATTGAAAAATATAGGTTTTTTATTAAACTTTCCTGTTGAGTATAAAGGAGGAATAAATTATTTTAAAAATCTTTTTTACGCTATTCATAAATATCATAGCGAAGAGGTTCAAATCATACTTTTTGTGCCATCAGATTTAGCAAATGAGTATGTTGATTCTTTCTCCCCATATACAAAACTTGTAAAAACTAAAATCCTTCAACGTAAAACCCTACCTTGGATGGTAAGTAAAGTTGGAGAAAAATACTTTAATTTTGATCCTTTAGTTTATTCCTTATTAAGGAAGCATAGAATAGATTATATTTCACATTCTAATTACGTTTACCCTTTTAAAGACATTAAAACCATTAATTGGATTCCAGATTTTCAATATTTGCATTATCCCCACTTATCTACAAAAAAACAGTATCATTATACTACTTCATTGCATAAAAGATTAATCGAAAAAAGTGATAGTATTATATTAAGCAGTAAGTCGGCTTTAAGTGATTATATGGAAGTATATGCTCAGTTTTCCGAAAAAGTTGAAGTGCTGAATTTCGTGTCACAACCCACACAAGGAATTAAAACTTCACTCCTAAAAACTGAAAAAATTGATATTTACAATCGATATAACATAACTAAAGATTTCTTTTACTTACCAAATCAATTTTGGACACATAAAAATCATATATCAGTTTTTAAAGCAATTAAAATACTGAAAGATCAAGGTTATGATCCACTGTTAATCACTTCTGGTCATATGAAAGACTTTAGAAATGATAATAGTCACATTACTAATCTGCGAAATATGGTTGAAAGTAATGGATTAACTAATAATATTCTCTTTTTAGGATTAATCCCTTATAATGATGTGATCAATTTAATGATTTTAGCAAAATGCATCATCAACCCATCTTTTTTTGAAGGCTGGAGCTCTACCGTGGAAGAGGCAAGAACCATGGGCAAAAAAATGCTACTATCCAATATAGATGTACATTTGGAACAAAATCCTCCCAATGCAGTTTATTTTGATCCAAATAATGAATTAGAATTAGCAGAAAAAATGAAAGATATCTTAGAAGAGAATCAACAAGATGAGCAGTTCGATTTAGTTTATTTGCAAAAAAGTTTAGATGATAGAACACAAAAATTCGCACTAGAATATTTAAAAATTTTAGATAAATAGCATGCAGCTTTTAACTTATCCTATCTGCCTGATAAAAGATCCGTTGGTCGTTTATAAAATCAATTTGATTACTTTCAATATGAACTTCAGGACTTGTAACAAAGCAAATTGTAATATTCTTTAATATGAATTTAAAGAATATATATATTGTTATAGTACTGTATAAAACGAGTTTGGCAGAATCAAAAGCGATACAATCTTTAAATGATGGGCTAGAAAGTAATGTTAATTTAATGGTTTTTGATAATAGTCCAAGTAGACAATATGAGCTTAATAATTTCCAATACCATCATTTTAATGTTAATTATTATCATGATTGTAGTAATCCTGGATTAAGCACAGCATATAATTTAGCGCTTAATTTTGCAACAGAAACTCATTGTAAATGGTTAATGCTCTTAGACCAAGACACAACTTTTACTAAAGAATATTTAGATGAAATTAAAACAATAGAGAAACTGCCCGATTCTATTGTTGCTGTTATTCCAAAAGTGGTTTCTTTGATTGATGCTCAAGTTATTTCCCCTGCAATTATTTATTTGGGCGGACTATTAAGGCCGAAAAATTTGGATAGTGGAATAATTAAGTATAAAATAACTGGCATCAACTCAGGTACTATATTAAGTGTTGCATTTATGAATACTATCTCAGGCTTTGATAAACAGTATACACTAGATATGCTTGATCATTGGTATTTTGGGAAAATTTATGCAAATAAAAAAGAGGTCTTTTTAATGAATAATACTATCTATCAGGATTTATCAGTTTTAGGTAATTTTGAAGATAAAGTACCATTCAACAGGTATAAAAAGATGATAGAAGCCGAATATCTGCTAAACAAAGAAGAGGGACTGTTAAATTTAGCTTTATTTAAGCTTAGACTTTGTTTTAGAGCATTGAAACAATTGGGATTTACAAACAAAGCATATTATAAATCAACTATAAAACATATTCTTAGAGTAAGATAAGATTCTTAAGGAATAAAAAATGCTAAAAAAGGAAAATTACAATCTTCTGTATATACTTCAGCTACTACTTGTTCCTATAGTTTATGAACTTGTAATGGGAGGAGGTGGACATTATTTAGAAATTGGATCATTAACTTTTAGAATGGTTTCATTTTTAGTTGTAATGTCTATATCTACAATATTTGTATTTATTAAAGGAGTTATACGAAAAGATATTGTCGTTATTATTGCTATTTTAACTTTTCTCACATTATTTAGCAGTGTAGTGGGTTTTATAAATAACGCTCCAATCGGTAAGATTTTGGAAGAAATTAAGCCCTTAATTTTTTTCTATATGTTGTTGTTTTTTTCACTTACCATTAAGGATATTAATGATATTAGGAAAATTTCTACTATAATTAAAACAGGGGCTATACTCATGGCCTTAATTTATATTACAATTTTAGCTCTTTTGTTGTTAGGTAAAATAAATTTTATGGCGTTTTATACTAAACAAAATGCTATTGGAGAAGTTATGTTTAGAAATGAACTATTGTTCTTCTATAAAGGGTTTATCTATTTATGTATTGGGTTTTTCTTTTTCTTGTTAAGTGATAACAAGTATAAAAAATTAGCGATGATATTGTTATTTTTCAGTATCCTACTCACGCTAACCAGAGGGTTTATATTATTTACTTTAGTCATAACTTTGTACTATGTTTTTTTTATTAATAAAAAAGTATATGCCAAATATTTAGTTTTTTTTATAGGGATAGCTGCAATGGTAATAGTAAGCCCTTATATCACTTCATCATTTGGTGATAAGTCTAAATCTAATGCAATTAGATACATACAAATTGAACAGGTTTTAGATAGTGTGACCCCACTTAGTTTTTTTATAGGGCATGGCTTGGGAATTGGAGTACCCATTCGAGAGAATGGAATGGAGATTTCTTTTTTGGAGATTTTTCATAAACAGGGAATTATAGGTGTAAGTTGTTGGCTGGCAATGTTCTTTTATATTTTTTTGATGTATTTTAACATAAAAGAAAAAAGATATAGAATAATTGCACTTCCATTTTTATTAAGTGTTGCTTTTGTTATTTTACAATCAACTACAAACCCTTACATGAACAATCCAATAGGTCTATCAATAATATTAATTACTATTGTCGTCTTTTCTAGACTCTTGGAAATACAAAAAAAAAACAGAGATGATTTCAGTGTGCCTTGCAACCTTTAATGGGGAGAAATATATTGTAGAACAACTTGATTCAATTTTAAATCAGCTTGGGCCAGATGATGAAATTATTGTTTCTGACGATGGATCTTCAGATCAAACTTTACCGATAATTAGGGGTTACGCCGACCCAAGAATACATATCTTTACTAACAATGAAAGAAAAGGAATTGTTGGGAATTTTGAAAATGCAATGAAAAATTGCAAAGGAGATTATATTTTTCTGTCTGATCAAGATGATGTATGGTTGTCTCAGAAAGTAGAAATTAGTTTAGAAGCTTTAATTGAAAATGATTTGGTTGTAACTAATTGTAGTGTTGTCGACGAAAATTTAACTATTATTTCCCCTTCATATTTCGAAATTGCAAACTCAAAAAAAGGGTTTTTAAAAAACTTTTATCGTAGCTCTTATCTTGGCTGTTGCCTAGCATTTAATAGAAAACTACTGAATATCGTTCTTCCCATACCAGCATCTTTAAATTTGTTTCATGATTGGTGGATAGGGTTTTTAGCAGATCTTAGGTTTAATGTAATATTTATAGAGACACCTTGTATGCTTTACCGAAGACACAACTTAAATGTATCTACTACTACTGAAAAATCTGCTCAAAAAATAAATAAAAGAATTTTTGATAGACTTCAGTTACTATATTTGGGGCTTTATCGATTGCTGAAAAGAAATTAACTTATGATTTATAGAGTTTATTGGTCAATTATAACATTACTTTATTCTCCTTTTTTCGGCAAAATCAAGTTTCCATCATATATAGGAAAACCCTTATTGCTTAAAGGTATAAATAAAATATTTTTAGGGAAAAATGTTAGAATATTTCCACAAGTGAGGATGGAGGTTCATGGTAAAGATTCAAAAATACAAATTGATGATGATGTTGCCATAGCTCAAAATGTACATATCACTTCTGCATCTAATCTAGTTATTGGTAGAGCCACAACTATATTGGCTAATGTTTTTATTACTAATATAGATCATGATTATCAAGAGATAGGTAAGCATATTTTAAAACAGAAATATTTAATTAAAGAAACAACGATAGGTGAAAATTGCTATATAGGCATTGGTGCATGTATTCAAGCTGGCACAATATTAGGTAAGCAATGCATTGTTGGAGCCAATGCCGTTGTAAGGGGCGAATTTCCAGATTACTGTGTTATAGTTGGTATTCCGGCTAAAATTATTAAAAGATATAATCCTATTACTGAAATGTGGGAAAAAACAACTCCAGATGGAGAGTTCAGAAACTAAAAGCAAAATATAAAAAATGAATATACTAATAACTGGAGGCGCTGGATTTATAGGTAGCAACTTAGCTTTAAAATTGATCAATAAGGGTCATTCAATTACTGTATTAGATTCACTATCTCCACAAATTCATGGCGATAATGCTGAAAAAACTTCGCCATTGTACAATAGTATTAAAGATAAAGTAAAATTCATTAAAGGAACAGTAACCTCAAAACAAGATTGGGGAAAGGCAGTTGTTAATCAGGATATTGTAGTACACTATGCTGCTGAAACTGGTACTGGACAATCTATGTATGAAATTCAAAAATATGTAGATGTGAATATCAATGGTACAGCTATTTTACTAGACTTGTTGGCAAATCAACCACATCAAGTTAAAAAAGTTATTATCGCTTCCTCTCGCTCCATTTATGGAGAAGGTAAATATAAAAGTGTCGAAAAGGGTATTGTTTATCCTAAACATCGGGTTTCTGAAATGATGGATAAAGGAGATTTTGAGGTTAAATACCCAGGTTGTGAAACCGTACTTGAACTGATGGCTACCGATGAAGAATCTAAAATACATCCATCGTCAGTATATGGTATTACGAAACAAAATCAAGAGCAAATGATTATGACTGTTTGCCCGACACTAGGTATCGCACCAGTAGCATTTCGTTACCAAAATGTTTATGGGCCAGGGCAGTCTTTAAAAAATCCATACACTGGTATCCTATCTATATTTTCAACCCAAATTAAAAATGGAAATGGAATAAATATATTTGAAGATGGGAAAGAAACCCGTGATTTTGTTTACATAGATGATGTTGTAGATGCCACTATTTTAGGTATAGAGAGCGATAGAGCAAATGGGGAAGTTTTTAATGTTGGTACAGGTGTAGCTACTGATGTAATGAAGGTTGCAAAAACGCTGATTAAAAATTATGGAGTTGAAGTGCCTATTAAAATTAGTGGTAATTATAGGCTAGGAGATATCCGTCATAATTATGCTGATTTAACGAAAATAAAAAGTATACTGGGGTTTCAACCTAAATTTAGCTTCGAGCAAGGCATTAATGAATTTACTAAATGGGTAAATGACCAAGAAGTTGAAACCGACAATTATGGTAAATCAATTGACGAAATGAGGGCTAGAGGCCTATATAAATAGTATGGCATCATTAGATAAGAAGAATATTTTATTTTTATCACCAAGTTTTTTTTCATATGAAGTAGAAATTCAGAATGCACTAAAACGCATGGGAGCTCATGTAACTTGGTGTGATGAACGTCCATCAAATACATTTTTAACAAAAGTGCTCATCCGCTTGAATAAAAAAGTTGTTAAAAGAAAGATCATCAATTATTATTCGAATATTCTGAAACATTTAATCAAGGAAAAAAAGGAGTTTGATTATATTTTTATCATCAGTCCAGAAACCTTAACAGTGCCAATTTTAACTAACCTTAAAAGCTCCTTTCCGAAAGCAGAAGTTATACTTTACATGTGGGATTCTTTTAAGAATAAAGGAGCGTTAGAATTGTTGCCTGAAGTTGATCGAACGATTACTTTTGATCCCATTGACGCTGAAAAATATAATTTAAAGTTTAGACCTTTATTTTATAGTAACAATTATAAGGCAAAAGAGGCCAAAATTCTTTATGACCTACTTTTTATTGCTACAGCACATAGCGACAGGTATATCTTTGTAAAGAACTTGATGCGAACATTGCCGCATAAACTTCGATTTAAGACGTATTTTTTTCTTAGTAGTCAAAAACTTTATTGGGCTAAAAAAATAATTGAGAAGAACTTCAAGAGTGTTAAAATAGAAGATATATCATTTACTTCACTTTCTCTTGATGAAACTGCAGAAATGGTTCACCATACTAAGGTTGTACTAGACATTAATCATCCAGAGCAAGTTGGTTTAACAATGAGGACTTTAGAAACATTAGGAGCTCAAAAAAAACTCATTACAACTAATAAAGACATTGTTCGATATGATTTTTATAACCCAACTAATTTTTTAATTCTAGATAGGAATGATCCCAATGTGCCAATTGCTTTTTTTAATACAGCGTTTAAGTCTGTTGGCGATGATATGTTAAAAAAATATAGTATAAATGGTTGGATTGAAGAAATATTTGAAGTGAATTAGTTTATATTTTTAACTAGTTAGGAGACAAACGTTTTTTCTTCATTGATAAAAAAATACCCTAAAGTTTATTAACTTATTAAAAAACCTTATGTTCGGGTGGCGTATACTTCGTTTTTCAATTATGTTTTTTTAGAACCTGTAAGCAAAATCTCAATTATAACGTAATGGGTAATCAACATATACAAGTAAGTATCGTTATAGTTAATTTCAACAGCACCCAATTATTAATCCAGTGCTTAGAATCAATAATTAAATATACAACCTGTTGTTATGAAATTATTGTAATCGATAATAATTCAACGGTAGATAAACCAATTAACTTAATTGAAATTTATCCTGATATTCACTTTATTTTTAATTCGGTTAATCTTGGCTTTGCTCGTGCTAATAACCAGGGGATATCTATAGCAAAAGGAAATTATTTTTTTATTTTAAATCCAGACACGTATTTAAAGAGTGATGCAATTGGTGCTTTTTTAACTTTTATGGAGTGTAAAGAAAATGTTAATGTTGCCTGTTGTGGTGCAAGTCTTTGTTTACCAAATGGAAAACTTCAAGTGGCTTATGGTAATTTCCCGACGTTAAAAGAAGCATTTTCTTCATTGGGATTTTATCATTTATATCCATCTTATTACTATAACCATCTGCATTCTGCACTAAAAGCTACTGTGAAAAAAACAATAGCAGTAGATTATATAGCTGGAGCAGACTTGTTTTTAAGAAGAACTGCTTTGAATGAAACTGGACTATTTGACGAAGATTTTTTTCTTTATTTTGAGGAAACCGAACTATGTTTTCGTTTAAAGAAATACGAATATAAATGTGTTTTATTACCTTTGGTAGAAATTGTTCATCTCGAAGGTGGAAGTCAGCAATCAAAATCTAATTATTTACTTAAGTATCAGTTTTTTGCAAAAAGTAGAAGTTTATTCTTTCGTAAATGTTATGGTCTTATTTCTTCTAAGACGATGAAAGTATTGTGGACAGTTCATTATTTAATCATGTACGCAATTAGAAGAAGAAAGTATGCATTATCATTAGCAAAAATTACTTGGAAGATATGAAGAAAGTATTTATCACTTTTGGACAAGACCAGAAGCTATATTAATCAGTTAATGAATAATCCTATATATTATTTATCGATAACGAATGCAGAAAACCCTAATGGAAAAGGTGGTGTATGTGCTAAAATTCTAAAAACTCTTTGCGTTTGAAACAAATTATATTCCTTACCGCTTATCCAACGACACACACTTTAAAAGACGGAATGGTTCAACGTGTTAAAAATATCGATGATCTTTTTAACCATACTCCAAGAGTTTTTTTAGATGTTAATATAAGACGCTACCTTAGTAAGCAAGTTTGCGAGCCAACCGATAATGTTAAAGAATACAAACTGAATGCCTTACTTCATTTTTTTCTTATCTGGAAATTAATTAAAGCTGCGGATATTATTTTTCTTCATTCTATTTATGGTGCTGTTTGGACATTTATACAATTGTGCTTTTTTAAGAAGAAAATTTGCCTAGATTTTCATGGTGTTGTGCCAGAGGAAAACTTAGTTATAAATAATAAATTTTATTTCTATTATTTCAAATTTATAGAATGGATTTCTGTTCGCCTTGCTACCCATGTGATATATGTTTCTAAGGCAATGGCAAAAAATTTCATGCAGAAATATCCTTTTATTACTAAAAATAGGATGATTTACCCAAACTATACGAATATTAAGCAAGATCGCATCCCTCTTAAATTTAATAATACAGATACAGGAAATCAAACGGTATTTATTTATAGTGGCAATTTGCAAAATTGGCAAAATATTGATGAACTCTTAAAAGTTATTCATCATTATCAAACTGTTCCCAATTATCATTTTATCATTCTAACCGGTCAAGTAGAGCAATTCAAAAAGAAGATTTTAAAACATCATATTCAACTCGATCGAATTGAAATAAATTCTGTTAATTCAGATGAAATAGATCAATATTATGCCAAAGCACATTATGGGTTTATTTTAAGGTCAGATCATTTGTTAAATAGGGTGGCTAACCCTACAAAAATGATGGAATATCTTTTGTTTGGTATTACACCTATCGTAAAGTCTGTGGCCATTGGAGACTTTAATGATTACCAATATGAGTATATTAATATAAACGAATTCAATGAGTACCTTCCGCCAAAAAAGAGTATAATCAATCAAAATATTGCCCTTAAAATTTTAAACGAAAAAGAAGATTTAGTTGAGTTTGTAATGTTGTAGATCATATATCCCAGGCAGGTATAACATGGATAAGTTGTAGCAATGTTCCTTTGGCATATATGTTTAGAAAAACATAAACTATTTGAGATGGGAAACGAAGATCTCGACAATTATTCCATTCTTTTGATGTCCTTGATATCAAATTTATAGATTAGAATTCTATATCTTGATTAAATAACTATCTTTGGTATGTTAAGGCATAATAACGAGTGCAACGATAACTAATGAACAAGATCTACATCTACCTGCTATTTTTTGTTTTTTTGTTTTTGATGATGGCGATTTATTTCAAGATAGCTACTAAGTATAACATCATTGATAAACCAAATGCAAGAAGTTCACATACTTTAGTTACTGTAAGGGGCGGAGGTATCATCTTTCCTATTGCAGCATTCCTTCATTATTTTTGTTTCGGATCAACTCATCCTTGGTTTTTAGCAGGACTACTACTCATTAGTATAGTAAGTTTTATTGATGATATCACCGAACTTAATGGACAGATTAGATTGGTATTTCAATTTATAGCAATGACCATGTTGCTGCTGGATTTTTCGTTGTTCGATTTTCCATTTTATGTTTATTTACCAGTATTGATTTTGGGAGTTGCTACTATTAATGCTTGGAATTTTATGGACGGGATAAATGGAATTACTGGGGGTTATAGCTTACTCACATTAGCTACCATCATTTACTTAAGAGATCAAGTTCTTGGCTTTGCCTCAACTGGTTTTACGGTAGCAATTGCACTGGCACTCTTGGTATTTATTTTCTATAATTTTAGAACACAGGCACGTTGTTTTGCCGGAGATGTTGGAAGTGTAAGTATAGCATTCATTATCGTGGCGCTAATGATTAAATTGGTTAAAACGACAGAAAATCCAAATTATATCTTATTTATCTTAATATATGGGCTTGATTCTGCTACTACGGTATTTTTTAGGGTGCTTAGAAAAGAATCTATATTAGAACCTCATCGTAGTCATTTGTATCAATATTTGGCTAATGAAAAAGGAATGCCGCATAATACAGTTGCAATGATTTATATTTTGATACAGTTAGTCATAAATATTTTGGTTATTTCATTTTCTTTTCATTCAACCAATATCTTTATCATAAGTTTAATTGTTGCTGTTGTTGTTTTTGTTGGCGTTAGATTTGCCTTAGAGGGATCTAGCCGGTTGCTCGGTCGAACCCCACTTAACCAAGACTGAAAATTGCTATCATATAGGCATTTGCCAAAAACCGATACAAATTATTATTTATTAACCAATCTGCAATTAAGTATTTCAAAAAATGCAGATGCTTAAGGAGCAGAAATCAGTTTAAAAGTATAGCTCGAAAAAATTGAGAAGAAAAGCAGGTATATTATTAATTCTTAAAGGGTGTCGACTTGGCATATCTGTTTTAAGTCTTTATTTTTCTGCTAAATATTTTGGAGTTACCATTGAAAGAGATGTTTGGCTTCTTGCTATAAATGTGTTCCTTATATTTGATATGGCTATTTGGGGCCCAATCAATGAAACATTTCGTGCTAAATTTATTTTCATAAAAGAAGAGCAGGGCGAAAAAGAAGCATTACAAAAAACAAGTTCCTTATTGCTATTTACCAATGTAGTTACAGTAGTTTTTGTTATTGTAATTTTATGGAAACCAGAACTTATTTCTACTATTATAGCACCTACTTATAAAGGTGAGCAATTAATATTATTGCTATTTATGATTAGGATTATGGCGCCAAGTTTTCTTTTTAATCAAGTTAATCAACTTTTGATTAGTGTACTAAATTCCTATCGTTCTATTTATATCCCTGAAGTTGCAGGACTTATCTCAGGAATAATCAATCTAATGCTTATTATTATTCTTGCTCCAAAAATTGGTATACTATCATTAGCCTATGGTTACTATTTGAGTTTGATTTTTCTGCTCATGCTGCTCATTATTCAAATCAGACTTAAGAAGATCAGACTTTTCAGCGATATAAAAACGGTTAAACTTTCTGATACAAAACCGTTTATCTTATTTTCGTTGCCATTTTTCATCCCCTATTTTATTGGTCAAGTAGCCTTAATTATAGAAAAAACAATTTCTACGCTATTAGGTTCCGGTGTTGTTTCAATGCTTGATTACTCTAGGAAATTTTCAGACATATTGACCAACATCTTATTAAGTATTCTCGTTACGATGTTTGTGCCAGTATTATCATCTCATTTTATGAAAAATAATATAAAAGGTTTTGTGTTTGAGCTAAAACAAATTTATCAGTTTGGCTTTTTACTCCTAATTTTTGTAGTTACTATACTTACTGTATGTTCGTATCCTTTTATTAGTATAATATACCAAAGTGGCAATATTTCAGATGCCTCTCTTCATCAAATAAGTAAACTTACTATGTATTACAGTTGGTCTACAATTGCCATATTTTTTTATTACATTTTTGGTATTGGTTTACTGTCATCAAAAAAAGAGAAATACTATGCGTTATATGGTTCGGTTGCACAAATAATTATGATACTATTAAATCTGTTTTTCTATAAAAGATTGAATGCATATATTTTTCCATTCTCGTTATTCATATCTCACTTTATTGCAGCCTGCTTAATGTTAACAAAATTGCCTTACGGCAAAAAGGAGCTTGTAAAAATCGCATTAAAATATATTTCAATTTTATTGAGTGTTATTTTACTCCTATATTTCATTAATCATTACTTTATCTTATTGAGTTCTGCATTTATGGTGCTGTTTATCAATATATTTTTGCTCACCGCTATTTTATTGGCAGCTTTGTTTTTATTTAGGCTAGAAGAGCGGATAATATTAATTAACATATATCAAAAGATTTTTAAAAAGCATAAATGAAAAGATTTTTAACAATCTTTCCTATTGCCACAAATGTCCATCTAATTAAAGATGTGGGCATGATTCCCTATATCCTGCATAAGGAATTAAACTACGAATCGACATTGTTGTGCTATAAAAATGATGATTATTATTATTTAGAAAAAGAAGTAAAAGGACTCAAAATTGAATATCTCAAAAAGATATTTCATAATCAATTATTCGATGTATTGTTTTTTCTTCTTTTTAATAGGAGAGAATATGATGTATTGCAAGTATACCAGTTAAGCCGAATAAACTTGATTCTGTGTTTTTTTGTCAAAATATGTTCTTTTAACAAAAGAAAAACTTACCTCAAGCTCGATGCTGATGATCAGGTCTTAAATTATTTACCATCAAAAATTACGAAGTATCTATTAAGGAAAATTGATGTAGTATCGGTAGAAAATCAGACCTATTTTGCGTACCTCAATCTAACCATGCAGTTAGGCAGAAAAATAGACTATGTTCCTAACGGCTTTTATGATGATGGTGTTCAAAAACCGCTTAATTTCAATAAAAAAGAGAATAAGATACTAACAGTTGGTCGTATTGGTACAAAACAAAAGGCAACAGAAATACTTTGCAAAGCTTTCAAAAAGTTTTCAATTTATAATCAGGATTGGAGGCTGGAAATTATTGGACCTATCGAAAATGAGTTCAAGCCTTTTATTACCAATTATTTTAAACAAAACCCTGATTTAAGAGATAGAGTTACATTTACTGGCCCGATTAATAACAGAAAAGTACTTGAAAATTATTATGCTACAGCAAAGGTTTTTGCATTAACCTCACGCTATGAAGGATTTCCATTAGTTTTAACTGAAGCGGCAAAATTCGGTTGCTTTATTATTTCAACAGATTTGCCTGCAGTAAAAGATTTAATTGATGATAATCATTATGGCAAGGTTTTTCCAATAGATGATGATAACTATTTAGTTGACCTTTTTAAAGAGATTAGCAATAATCCGCACCTATTAGAAAAATTATCCCCAGAATTTCAGTCTTTTGCTTACGAGCATTTTTATTGGCCAGAAATCTGTAAAACTATCGATAAATTAGTATGGAGGAAATGATATTAGACCCGTTATTACCTATAATTAGTATG
>NZ_JBAZRL010000006.1:115957-117184 GCF_041662865.1 Pedobacter sp. | reverse complement strand
GAAAACCATTCCACTTGGTGAGGCGATTGACAAAAAATTAATCACTAATATTTCATATAGTAATGAGCAAAGCGATAAGAATTTAAAAACTACAGCTAAAATTCAATTTAAAGATATTGCCAAAAAACCGTACGCCAATAAAACGGTAAATTGGAAAGTTATTTCTAATTACGATGTAGTGTTAAAAGGTAAAGGCACAACAGATCAAAATGGTATTTTAACAGTTACTGTAAACAGCAAAGCTGAAGAACTCATCACAAAAGGTACACTGATAACCGATATAAGCATTGCAGATAAAGAAGTTGCAAGTGCTAGTTTTAACCTAAAACAAACTGTAAATAATGTAGATTTTCAGTTTTTCCCAGAGGGAGGACAATTGATTAGCGGAATACCTAATCAAGTAGGATTTAAAGCAATTAAAGTTTCAGGGTTAGGCATTGATGCAAAAGGCGTTATTATAGACGATCAAAATAACGAAGTAACTACTTTTACCTCTTCTTATGCAGGTATGGGTTCGTTTTATGTTACTCCAGAAAATGGGAAAAACTATAAAGCTAAGGTTACATTTAAAGATGGCACTATAAAAACTTTCGATTTACCTAATGCAGTTGCCTCTGGTATTACCTTACAAGTAGTTAATTCTAATGCAGAATTTATTAATCTAAAAATATTGGCTAACACTCCATTTTATGAAGCTAATACAGATAAATCACTTTTTGTTGTTGCACAAAATGCTAATATGATTTATTATGCTGCTAAAGCCAGTCTAAAAAATCAAGTAATTATGACTAAAATTCCTAAAAAGAATTTTCCGGCAGGAGTAGTTCAAATTACGTTATTTAATGCGAATGATGAACCATTAAGTGAGCGGTTAGCTTTTGTTTTGCATCCAGATGCGATGAATTTAACAGTTAAATCAGATTTACCTGTCTACAAGCCTCGTCAAAAAGTAAAAATGATATTAGATGCTAAAAGTGCTGGTTTGCCAACTGCAGGAGATTTTTCTATATCAGTTATCGACGAGCAAAAAGTACCTGTTGATGAAAATAGTGAAACTACGATTTTAAGTTCGTTGTTACTTACATCAGACTTAAAAGGATACATTGAAAAACCTAATTATTACTTCATCAAAACTGACGATAAAAAACTAGGTGATTTGGACAAATTAATGCTTACTCAAGGATATCGTAGATTTGCTTATAAAGATATTTTAGCTGGACGTTATCC
>NZ_JBAZRL010000006.1:0-115947 GCF_041662865.1 Pedobacter sp. | reverse complement strand
ATCCGGTCATTACCTATTTGCCAGAGCAAGGAATTAATATTACAGGTACGTTGAGAGATCGTACAGGTATGCCGATAAAAAAAGGTGCTATGCGTTTAATGGTTACAGGCAAACCTATTTCTTCTGAAATAGTTACCAGTAACATGGGCTTATTCAATTTTCAGAATTTAGCTTTACCAGACTCCTCTCAGGTAGTGATTAGTGCGAAATACAATGCAAATGCAGCAAATTTAATGATAATGCTAGATGGAATTCCTACTGCTGGCGCTGCAAAAAACATTAATAATCCCGATGAAGTAATTAATATTGACACAGTACTTTCTGCTTATTTAAGCAATAGCCAAAAACAGTACAGGTACTTACGCACCCTTAAAACTGTTGAAATTAAAGGTACAGCTGTTAAAAAACCAAGTCACGCAGACCATAGTGCTTTGTCTGGTTTAAGTATGATCCCGGATCATTTAATTACTGGCGATCGTCTTTCAACTGGTTGTGGTCAATTTTTAAACTGTTTAAAAACGATGGCTACAGGAATGACTTTTGATACTGAAAACTTTTATATCTCACGAGATTATAATCAAGGCGGTAGAACTCCTGTCCAAGTTTTTATTAATGGGAATCCAGTAGATGCTAGAGACGTTAATAATGTAAATCCTGCCGAAGTAGAATCTATTGAAGTATTTTTAAAAGATGATCTAGGCACAGTTGATAGGGCCTATGGAACAAAAGGCGTATTAGTAATTAACACCAAAAAAGCACCAGTTGGCAAAAAAATAAGCAAACAAGAATTGATGGATATGTTACCAAAAACAAACATTATTACATTTAGCCCAATGGGATATAGCAAAGAACGTGAGTTTTATTCACCAAAATATCTTCCATCAGTTACTTATCCAAACAGTGATTTACGTACTACCATTTACTGGAATCCTAAACTAATTACTGACGAAAAAGGCAACGTGAGTTTTGAATTTTTTAATGCCGATGGAAAAGGATCTTATCGTGCAGTGGTAGAAGGAATTGATAAAAATGGAAATGTAGGTAGAGCTGTTTATCGTTACACCGTTAAGTAAAAAACTTTAAAAATAAAAGTGCAGCGTTTCCGCCGCACCTAAATTTTACCTGAAGGTTGATGAAAACATCAACCTTTTTTAGTTTTCACTAATTATCTCTTTAATACCCATACATAGTTTTTCCATCCTTTGATAAGAAGTAAAAGAATTCTTCTGCTTCTTAACATCGATAGTGATAAAACCTGGTTCAGCTTTTAAATAAAATCGAGTGCTATCTTTTAGTACAACTTCTGAGTTATGTTTACTTTTTGTGGTTGAAAAAAGATCATCCTCTTTTAATGTGCTTTCTATATATGCGATCACTTTTGCAGTTTTCCTTTCGGGATAAGAAGCTTCAAAGTTATACGCTGCTTCTGTTTTTTTAACGCTAATAGATTGATTGGATTCATTTAAATTACATCCAAATATTACGCAGCAAATTAATGCGAATAAGTAGTGTTTATTTTTCATGTTGTTGTTTTATAAGTTAAAATTTTAATTACTTCCTGCTCTACCTTTAATATCATCAGTTGCTGTATTTCTATTTCTTGCAGATTTTACATTCTGATTTCCAAAAGCATAATTAATTGTAAATGCTCCTCTTCTACTTAAGTATCGATTAACCACATTTAAGTTTACATTTTGGTATTGTAATTTCCCCTCCCAATGATTGGTTAAAAAGATGTCATCCATACTCAATCTAATTTTCAGTTTCTTATTCATTAAGCTTTTTTGAATGCCAGCATTTAACGCGTATTGTGTAATTGTAGTTTGTTCCACCCCTCTTAAACTTGGCGTATTCAACCAAAAATTAAGCTCTAACGAAAAATCCTGAGGCAATGTAAAGGAGTGATTCGTATTAAAATTATATGCCACTTTATTGGCGGTATATGCTGCACCTTCTAAATTTCCATCATCAAACTTTAAGAAAAACATACTTAGGTTATTTTGCATTCTCCAAAACTTAGTCACCTTAACAGGAAAATATAAATTGGCGGAATAGGTTTGTGCTCTTCCTAAATTCTTACGAATTACATTAACAATTCTCGTCTCTTCATTTTGCTGACTAATTTGAGTAATCATATCTTTTGTATCCGCATAATTTAAAGAGAAGGAGATTTCTTTATACGTATAACCAACTTCATAATTATAAGTAAATTGGGGTTTTAAATATGGATTTCCTTCATCCAACGCATATGGATCCATGTAAAAAACAAAAGGATTTAATTGCTGATAATTTGGCCTATCTACCCTTCTACTAAAAGAATAATTTAGGCTATTGTCTTTATTTAAGGTTTGGTTTACAAAAAAGGTTGGAAACAGTGATAAGTAATTTCTATCTACCACTTTATTGCTCGTTACCGAATTACCATTAGAATGTGTGTATTCTGTTCTTAAACCTAATTGTATTTGCCATTTTTTCCATTCCTTAGCAAAATTAGCGTAGGCAGCGTTTATGTTTTCTTTGTAAATAAAGCTGTTAGATTTTCCAACATCATTTTGCCAAGCTCCTGATAAATATTCTTCTGAAATTAAATCATTGTGTGTAACGACATAACTACTTTTTAAACCTGCTTCTACTTTAACCGTTTTATTTACTGCCCAAGTAAAATCTGATTTTGCAGCTACCACATTTATTTGTGCATCAGTAAAGTTTCTTAATGCAGTAGTTTTAGTTAAAGTTCCTGAATTATCTAAATATTGCGCATTAAATTTATCATTCTTTTCATTGCTAAAACCAGAATAATCAGCATCAAAAGTTAAATTCGTGCCTTCTTTATCAAAATCATGTTTAATGTTAAAATTTGCAGTTAAGTTTCCAACTGGAGAATCTGAAAGTGCTAATTGATTTACAGTATTAGAACTTGCAATACTGTTTTGCATTTCTCTAATGTGTGTTTGGCTCACATTATTTAAATCAGAATTTATGGTATTTGCATCAACCATTACACCAATAACTGTTTTATCCGACACGTAATAATCTGCGCCTAATTTACCCATGTACGCAACTCCTTTCATTTCCCTTTCAAAGTTCTGATTGAAAGAACTAGCCAAACTAGACGTTAAAGTACTGCGCAATACATTGATGTTATTAAAACCAACTTTTCTATTAAAGGCGCCTGTTCCATAAACATTCCACTTATTCACTCGATGATTAAGTGTTAAACTCAAACCCACACGATACATATCTTTCGGGAAATTTGGCTGAAAACCTTGACCAGTATTTAACGATAAACTTCCGTTTGTACCATAAGCCTTATTACGTTTCAACTTAATATTTATAATCCCGGCCGCACCCGCAGCATCGTATTTTGAAGATGGATTGGTAATTAATTCTATTGTAGCAATTTGATCACTACTCATATTACTAAGCAACGTAGTTACATCTGCACCTGATAAAAAGTTAGTCTTCCCATCAATCATTACCGTAATACCTGATTTGTTATTTAGTTTAATTTCATCGTTTTGTCGATCTACAGTTACGCCTGGTGCTTTTTCTAAAAGTTCAAGCGCACTATTACCCGATGAGACAATACTGCCTTCTACATTTAATACTGTTTTATCTATTTTACGTTCGATGTAAGGCTTTTTACCTTGTATCGTAACTTCCTTTAACTGTTTAGTGACGCTTTCTATTTTAATTGCTGGAAGTACTACATCTTGATTAACTGTAAATTTTGCAGTTGTTAATGTTTTATAACCAACCATATTGATAGAAAGGAAATACTCTCCAGTTTTAATCTCTTCAAAAGTAAAACCACCGTCTAAATCTGCCGATGAACTTTTAACCAAATTACTATCTGGTAAGCGTACTAGTTTAACAATCGCATACGGTACATTTTCGGTTTTCTCGTTGGTTATTTTACCAGAAATCTTATTTAATTTTTGGGCAAAAGAAGTCCCGCACACCAAAAGGCATGTTAATAGCACAAGTAAATTTTTCATGATTTGTCTGTTATGGAGTTATCAAATAAAGCAAAGCGGATACAAGTGATTAATAGAATTTCTTCGCTTTGCTTTGATCCGATAACTAACGGATGATAAAATTTGTTAAGGATTAGTTTCTTCTTTTGGCTTATCTAGTTCACTTTTACATTTCAAACCTTCTTCCGTCATTACCCATTCTCTATATTCACTGTCTTTTTGATCATCTGTATTGCAAGAGTAATAATAGAATTGCAAGTAGTTGTATATGTTATCGTTTAAGAATAAATGTGTTCCAACGGGTACTTTTAAGGTAATGTTTACTTCTTGGTTTCTCCAAATGCTTTCTCTTTTCAAATCTAATCTCGGACTAAGTGTTAGCAATGAATCTGTTTGTGTGTATTTGTAGTTAATGTTTTGAGCATTTTGTAAAGCAACTTGAAATGTCTTTCCTTGCGATTCGTAAGTTTGTACCATAGTAGTTTTATCATTATCGCTTTTTACAATTTCTATACGCACATTACGTGGAACTCTAAAAGGATGATCATCAGAATCATCAACAATAATTCGTTTTCCGAAATCCATTTCACTAATTCGATAGGCTACACTATCATCTTTACTTAACACCATACTTTTATCTACATCGATTACATAGGTTGGGTAGGTTTTCAACTCCGTTGTTTGTACTAATTCTGCATGTTCTTGAAACTCTGATGAAATTTTAGCTACATAATATACAGTTGACGAAACACCAATTAACCAGATAATTAATAACGCAAAAGAAAGTGTTTTATGAATTGCCATTCGATTAAAAGCTACTCTTATCGCAAATAAAACCAATGCCAACACCGGAATAAATAGCGTCACAAAAGCTCCCAATACAATTTCACTTCTAAAACCTTGGTTAATAATTGATAAAGGGAAATAATCATAAGCATTCGAATCCCAGAAGCCTAAAAATGCAGCTAAACATATAATTAAGCTGATCATCAATCCAAAACCGCAAATAATAAATGATCCTGCAATAATTTTCATAATTACTTTACCTGTACCATTTAAAAATCTGCCTAAAACCTCTATCATTTCTGTAATAAAATTTCCTGAACGTTTAACCATTGGCCCAAGATGCGCATTAGCAGATTTCATGTTTTCTTTAAACGCAGCAAGCTCCTCTTCAAAACTTCTTTGATAACCATATAAATTGGTTGCTTCGCCTTTCATCGACATTTTTTCTGATCTAGAAACCGCTCTTGGCATTGCAAACCATAAAATTAAATAGGCTAATATTCCAGATCCACCTAAAAAGATAGACAAGAAAGCAATTAATCTGACCCAACGTGTTTCGATATTTAAATAGTGGCCTAAACCTGCGCAAACACCAGCAATAACACCTTCATCTGTATCGCGGTATAGTTTGCGATGTAGTTTTTTACTACCCGTATAATTGTTGTATGTATTTGTCTGTGGAGCTTCCTCTTCATCTTCTGTTTGAAAATCTTGAACACGACCCATTTGTGCAATTACACTTTGAACATCTGCTAATTCAATTACTTGCTTTTGTCCAGCTTGCAAAATTTCCGAAAACATTTCAGCAATTCGGTTTTCTATATCCGTTACAATTTCAAAATCATCAGCATTTTTCGCAAAATGTTGTTTAATCTCGTTTAAGTAAGTGGTTAATATCTCGTAGGCATCCTCTTCGATGTGAATGATGGAATTACCAATATTTATAATAAGTGTCTTTTTCATGTGATTATATTTTTTTCAGTGGCGATGAAGCTATCATGATTTTCTTATCTGCTTTTTGTGATTGATAAATCATGATGGTTTCATAATTGCTGTGTTTAATTTTGAGCGTTTTTTGGTTTAGTTGCACCATGCTGCGAAGTGGTAATGGCATAAGCCAATTCCTCCCATGTGGTGTCCAATTGTTTTAAAATCTGTTTGCCATCTTCGGTAAGCACATAATATTTACGAGGCGGACCAGATGTGGATTCAACCCAATTATAACTCAATAATCCGTTGTTTTTTAAGCGGGTTAATAAAGGATACAAAGTTCCTTCAACTACGAGTAGTTTAGCTTGCTTTAATTCGGCGATAATATCTGAGGCATAAATCTCTCCTCTCGATATAATTAAAAGCACACAATATTCAATTATGCCTTTTCGCATTTGTGTTTGCGTATTTTCTGCTATCATAAAACAAAGATATATGTTTCATATAGTATTATGCAATACATAGTACTATAAATATTTCGTAATACAGTGTAATAAACTGATAATCAATAGAATAATTTTTAATTAAGTTTTTATAAAACGAACATTCTTCTATAAAACTTATAGATTTCAATAAAAATCAGTGATAAATGCGCTGTTGTTTTATCCAATGAATGCACAAAAAAGAAGATGATTTAATTGCTATACAGAAAAAAGAACATTGTATAATACAACCTGTTTAAGAAACAATACAATTGATTAAATTAAAGAAAAAGCAAAGTTTAAAAAGTGCTAATATCGATCGTATAGCTAGATTTTCAAAAAATTCAACAACTTAGTAATCATTGGCTTAAGTTTTGTAATAAAAAAAATAACCTATCAAAACATCATCCTATGATTATCAAATTACCCTTACCAACAATTCTTTATGCCAGACATAAAGTAATGAAAGTGACTACTCCTTTAACGTTAAAGGATAGAGTTAAAGCTGATCGTTTAGCTATTTTTATTTCTTATCTAATCGCAATTGCTGCTGCTGTTATTTTATCTTAATTGATACCGATTTATAATAATAAAGTATCTATTCTATGTGCTTGCACCATATTTAAAGTGGGCGACCAGCTGTAAACAGTAAAGTGTCCATCTTGTGAAGCTACCAAAGCTTGGGCATTTCTTTGATCAAACACGAATTGAGCGGCGGAAAGATGCCGAGTTCCTCCAATTTTTGCAGGATGAACCACCACTGCTTCCCCACCTGAAATTGGTTCAGAGAAAGATAGTTCCTGAATATGTCCACTACTATTTGCTCTGCCTGTTTTAGCACCAAATGCCAGCAATTGATATTGGTCTGTTATAATAGTTACACCATCAATTGCAGTTAATCCAGCTAAATGATCTACTTCTCTTTTTAAGGCGCTTTGCCAAAATATCTCACTTGCATCAGGTCTATCTTTATGCACTAAATCAGCTAATCCTTTAAAAGATGGGCTTAATGCATAACTAATCGGATGAATGACCGATCGCTCCCAATCCTTTGTATCTTGTGGAACAACCAACAGCGCTCCTCCTCGTCCATGCGCCCGCATTGAAACGGCTAATTGAATTAAAATATTTGCAGAATCATTCCAATACGAATGTGCGGTTAAATCTAATAAGGATAACAATATAGAAGGACAATCTGGACTACTTGCGCTTTTGTCCTCCACAATTTTTATTTGATCGCCTTTTAATACTGCTACGTTGGTGTATTTACCGAAACCATAAATTCTACGATGTTTAATAACTAATAATGCTGGCTCCGATACATCCACTACAAAACAATAATTAGGAATATTTAAGGTAGTGCCCCAAATATGTAAATTATATCCATCGTGCCATACACCAATGTGAATACCGCCACGCTCTACACCAGGAGCTAATTTTGTTAATACATTGGGATTTAATGGTAATTTCTGATTAAAAAGTAAAGGTTTTCCAGCTTGCTCTGGTGGTAAAAAAGCAATCGATATTTTAGGAGAATGTCCTTCTTCTTTACGCAAGCTCGACCAAAAGGCAGCATCCAATATTGCTTCTATTACTCGTGCAGGAGGTTGCGGTGCTAAATCTTGTTCGCCCTTAGCGTTAGCCTCTGCCAAATGTTTTGCAAAATGCACTTCTATTTTCGAAGCCACTAATTTAGCTGCTTGGTATGTTGCTCGGTTTACCATTTCACTAAGTTATGTTTTTCCATTTGCAGTTTTAACTTTTAATCCACTGTTTACATTTCGTCGACTTTTTATTTATTTACCACATAGATACATAGTAACACATAGCTTTAATACACCTAACTTATGTATGTGTGTGCTAACTATGTGCTTCAAGATTTCTTATCCTACATCAATAACCAAATCTACTAGTGGGCCTATCTTTGTATTAATAAATTATAACAATATGGCACAAACAGTAATACACAAAGCTAACACCCGAGGGGTGGCAGATCATGGTTGGTTAAAAAGTTATCAAAGTTTCAGCTTCGCTGGATATTACAACCCAGAGCGAATTAACTTTGGTGCATTAAGAGTTCTAAATGATGATATTGTAACAGGTGGAATGGGTTTTGGAGAACATCCTCATGATAATATGGAAATTATTTCTATCCCGTTAGAAGGAGAATTACAGCATAAAGATAGCATGGGAAATACGGCAACCATTAAAGCTGGAGAAATTCAGGTAATGAGTGCAGGAACAGGAATTTATCATTCTGAGTACAATGCAGATGCAACAAAACCTGCTAAATTTTTACAAATTTGGTTGTTCCCTAATAAAAGAAATGTAACCCCACGTTATGATCAGATCGTATTAAATAATACAAATCAGCAAAATGAGTTTGTACAAGTTTTATCCCCAAATAAAGAGGATGCAGGAGTATGGATCTATCAAGATGCTTGGTTTAATTTAGCAAATTTTACAGCAAGCACTTCAAAAACCTACTCGTTTCATAATGAAGGAAATGGATTGTATGTTTTTGTCTTAAAAGGAAAGGTAGAAGTAAACGGTGAAGCTTTAGATACAAGAGATGGCATGGGTATTTGGGATACAAATTCTGTTGAAATAAAAGCAACAGCTGATGCAGAGTTTTTGTTAATGGAAGTTCCAATGGAGTTTTAAAAACTATGTTTTTCGTCATTCCCGTGAAAACGGGAATCTTAATGTATAAAAGTCCTATCACTGCATTACGATCCCCATCCGATAGCTATCGGATCAAGTTGAGAATGACGAGTTAAGTTTATAGACAAATTTTAATTAGACAAAAATGCAACGCATTCAAATATTAGTCATAGGTACAAATAAACCAATCATGGAAACCATTGCCAGATTAATTGATAGAGATGGATTATGGCAGGCTACTATTGCCTTTTCTTTTGAAGATGCGCTAGCTATGTGTTCACAACAAGATTTTAAAGTAGTACTTATTGGTGGTGGTATTGCTGAAGAAGAAGAATTGGTATTAAAACAGTATTTACTTAAGAACAAACGAAACTTACCTCTTGTTAAACATTATGGTGGTGGAAGCGGATTGTTGTTTGCAGAAATACATCAAGCTTTAAGCAACACGAATAAACATCAATAAAAAATCTTTAAGCAAATCTATTTTAATCTTTATTGTGTTCAATACTCAGGCAACATTTTCAAATTGTTCATAAACAATGAAGCATTGTTCAACAACAAAAGACAATTGTTCATAAACAATGAAGTATTGTTCAACAACAATGAAGCATTGTTCAACAACAATGAAGTATTGTTTAACAACAATGAAGCATTGTTCAACAACAACGAAGCATTGTTCAACAACAACGAAGCATTGTTTAACAACAACGAAGCATTGTTCAACAACAACGAAGCATTGTTCGACAACAATGAAGTATTGTTCAACAACAAAACATGATTGTTCATGAACAATGAACCAAAAGCATATGATAATTAGCTAGTACTAACCACTACTATTGCTTAGTAAATAACTTCTCATTCAATTAAAATTAAAATAATCTGCATTAATTAAACACAACGGCACAACTCTTGTTATGTTGATGAAAATATATAACAATTAACTATCGATTATGAGAAAATTACTATTTACTTTAATTACGGGCATTGCAATTTTAGCAATGAGTACATCTGATGTAAAAGCTCAGGCTTACAAAAATGCTATTGGTGGTCGCTTTGGATCTGCTAATGGTATAAGTTTTAAAACTGGCTTAAACAAAAATGCAATGTTAGAGCTTATTGGAAACTTTAGAAGCAATAAAAATGTTGACTACCTTAGAATAACAGGATTATATGAAGTATACAACCCAATTAACGGTGCTGAAGGTTTATCTTGGTATTATGGTGGTGGTGGTACACTTGGTTCTGTAAAAGTAAAAGGCTATGATGGCGATCTTTATTTGGGTTTAAATGGTGTTTTAGGTTTAGACTATAAATTTAATGGTGCACCAATCAATTTATCTTTAGATTGGATACCAACATTACAATTAACTCCAGATACTGATTTTTATAGTGGAGACGTTGGTTTAGGAGTACGTTTTACTTTTTAAGCACAAAACTAAAGAGCAAAGACTTACAATAAAAAATCCCGTTAGGCAAACCTAACGGGATTTTTTTGTTTCGTCATTCCCAACTTCATGTAGAATACTAATAACATTACATTTTGCGCATTAAGATTCCCGTTTTCATGGGAATGACGACAGTATTAATCCAATGACGATAGTTCTTATAAATTAATTACCCATCCATTTTTTGCGAACAGCCAATTGTAATGGCGTTGCATTTTCTTTAATGGTCGCTTTTAATCTAACCGCAGGGTTTGCTGTTAATGTGATATCCAAATCTTTTTTAAGTCCATCTCTAATAACACTAACCTTAATTACATCTCCAACTTTTTTGCTGGTAATTTGGCTCATTCTTTCTAACATCATTTCGGCAGGTGCGCCATCAACAGTCACTACTTCGTCGTTTACATTTAAGCCACCGTTCCAAGCACCAGATCCACGAGCTACGCTACCAACAATAACTTTACCAGTTCCCATTGAAGCTCTACCAGCATTAGCACCTAAATAAGGTACACTTTTGCCTTCATTTTCATTCACTACATCAATACCTGCGTAGCCGAAATACTTTGCAAACTCAATATCTGCTGTACCTGTAACATATTTATTCCAGAAATTAGTAAAACTGATACCGCTTACTTTTTCTACCACTGCTTTAAATTCTGCATCAGTATAACCACGTTTTAAAGTTTTGCATTGTAAATACATAGCTTTCATTACGTCGTCTAAGCTTTTAGCACCTTTAGTTGCATTGATAATTTCTAAATCCATTAAATTACCAATTACTTGACCTTTTGAATAATAAGAGATAAAGGTGTTATTCGCATTTTCTGATGGACGATACGCTGGATTGATCCATGCATCAAAACTAGATTCTGCTGCCGAATTAACTTTAGCACCTGGTGTGTTCATTACTGTACCAATACCACCTAAATTAGCATTTACAAAGCCTTCTGGGTTAATAAGTCCAGCTCTTAACATCACTTTGTTTGGATAATAAGAAGTAAATCCTTCTGCTATCCAAAGGTTAGTCGTGTAGTTCTCATTATCGTAATCAAATGGACCTAAAGCAATCGGACGCATTCTTTTCACATTCCATAAGTGAAAATATTCATGTGCAACTAGCCCTAAGAAACCTTGGTATCCTCTTTCACTAGCGTATGCATTTCTGCTAGCGCCTAAAACTGTGGAGTTTAAATGTTCTAAACCACCACCACCTTGTGCATAGTTGTGTACAATGAATGTATAATGCTTGTTCGGGTTTTCGCCAAAAACAGCTGTTTCTTGTTCCACTATTTTAGCCATATCCACTTTTAAACGTTCTTTATCATAGTTACCGCCACCATACATGGCTACTTCATGTCTAACACCCGCAGCTGTAAACTCAAACACATCTTGGTTCCCCACTTCTAATGGACTATCGTATAAAATGTCAAAATCAGGAGCAGTATACGTGAACTGTTGTCCAGCTACTGGTTCTAAACCTGTGCTTACTTTATCCCATCCTTTAAATGGAATAATTTTCACTGTACTTGGTGTTTTTATCATCCCGGCAGGGTACATAAAAATATTTGCCGACGATAAGAATGCATGAGAAGCATCAATAAATGCGGTACGAACTGAAATTTCGAAAGCATAAACACGGTAATTAATTTTTACAGCATTTGCTTTGGCATTGTAAACTCTCCAGGTATTTTTATTTACTTTTTCTGCTTTAACCGCTTTACCACCAACTGTAGCTCCAAAACCTTCTACACTTTTAGCAAATTCACGCACCAAATAAGAACCTGGGGTCCATACTGGCATTTTTACATCTACATAACTTTTAGCAGCTAAACCAGTCATGTTCATCTCTACTTCTGCATAATGTGCTTGTGGTTCTGTAAAGCTTACCTGAAAGGCTGTTTTAACTTGTGATTTTGCCGCCATAGTTATGGATAGGAATACAATTAATCCGAAAATTGATTTTTTTATAAACATAGTTGAAATCTTTTAACGCAAAAATATAACTTCTTGCTTTTTTACGAAGCTAAATTAGATAATAAGCTGTAACATACTTAGTACATCATGTGATAAAGGAAACAATTAAATATTTTTGTGCGTTACCAAATCATAAAACACATATGAAACCATCATGATTTTTCGAACTACACAGTGGTATGAAAAAATCTGATGCTTCATCACAATTGAAAACTAAATATACTAGATGAAAATTAGATATATCATTTACACTCTTCTCGCTTTAGGGTTAGCTTACCTTGTTTACTATAGAATTTCTGAAAATAAAAAAATTGAAGGCACCGGTGGGCCAAAAGGTGCAAAAGGCGGCCCTGGAGGTGGTGGTGCTTCTTTATCAGTTGATGGTATTGTAGCTAAAGCAAGTTCTTTTACTAACGATTTAGAAATTACTGGTACAATAGAAGCAAACGAATCTGTTGTTTTACGCAGTGAGGTTTCTGGTTTGGTAACTGGCATTTATTTTAAAGAAGGAAGCACTGTGAGTAAAGGTGCTACTTTAGTAAAAATAAACGATAAAGATATTCAAGCACAATTACAAGATGCTTTAACGAAACAAAACTTATCGGCTACAAGCGAAAATAGAGCAAAACAATTGCTGCAAAAAGGAGCTATAAGTCAAGAAGAATATGATATAGCTCTTGCGAATTTAAGATCATTAAAAGCACAGGGGCAAATTGTACGAGCACAATTAGCTAAAACTACCATAGTGGCTCCTTTTAGTGGAAAAATAGGTTTGCGTTCTATTTCGGTTGGCGAATATCTAACCCCATCTACTGTAATTGCAAATTTATTAAGTACTAATCCTGTTAAGATTAATTTCTCGGTACCAGAAAAATACATTGGTCAAATTAAGTTAAACTCCGAAATTACTTTTACTACAGACGGATCTAACAAACGTTTTTCTGGAAAAGTGTTTGCAATAGAACCTGGTATTAATCAACAAACTCGCACTTTACAACTAAAAGCGTTAGCACCAAATCCGAACAATGAACTATTACCTGGTTCTTTTGCAAAGGTTAAACTAGCTTTAGCTATACAAGAAAATGTTATTTTAATACCAACCCAAGCAATTATTCCAGTTTTAAACGGAAAAATGGTGTATATCAGTAAAGATGGAAAAGCAAAGCAAGTTAAGGTAGAAGCTGGTACACGAACTGCTGATAACATTGTAATTACTTCTGGTTTAAATGTTGGCGATACCGTGCTGACGACTGGTGCTATGTCTTTAAAACCAGATGCAGCTGTGAAAGTTAAAATAGCAGGCAGTAAAGAAAAAGGTGCAAAACCAAAAGGTTAAAAGTTGGAACGTTGAAATATTGAAAAGTTCTGGATTCAAGTAAGGCACCAAAACATTTTAACATTAAAACTTAAAACATTACAACAATTAAAAAATGAGTATATCCACCACAAGTATAAAGCGACCGGTTCTTGCTATTGTAATGAACTTACTAATTCTCCTTTTTGGGGTAATTGGTTATACCTTTTTAGGGGTTCGAGAATACCCATCTATTGACCCTACAGTTGTTTCTGTGCGTACCTCTTATCCTGGTGCCAATTCAGATATTATCGAATCTCAAATTACCGAACCTTTAGAAAAATCTATCAACTCTATTGATGGAATTAGAAATATTTCATCTTCAAGTAATCAAGGAACAAGTAATATTACCATAGAATTTGATTTAGGTAAAAACATTGAAGAAGCGGCAAACGATGTTCGCGATAAAGTTTCTCAAGCTGCACGTAGTTTACCAAAAGATATAGATGGTTTACCCGTAGTGAGCAAAGCTGATGCAAATTCGGACAATATTCTCTCTATGACCATACAAAGTGATAAGAGAAGTGTAACGGATTTAAGTGATTTCGCAGAAAATGTAATTGCAGATAGAATTCAAACTATACCAGGCGTAAGTAGTGTGCAAATTCAAGGGCAACGTAAATATGCCATGCGTGTTCGTATAGATCCAAATCGGTTGGCTTCGTATGGTTTAACATCACAAGATATTGTAGCTGCGCTTGATAAAGAAAATGTAGAATTACCTTCAGGAAAATTAACAGGTGCTACAACAGAACTTACCGTAAAAACCTTAGGTAAATTAACTACTGCTGAAGAATTTAACAACCTGATTATTAAAAGCGACAGCAACAATGTGGTAAAACTACAAGATATTGCTTTGGTTGAATTGGGCTCTGAGAATGAAGAAACCGTACTTCGCGAATCGGGCAAACCAATGGTTGCTGTCGCAATTATTCCTCAACCTGGCGCAAACTATTTAGATATTAGTAAAGAGTTTTATAAACGCTACGATAAATTAAAGGCAGATATGCCAAGCGATATTAAATTAAATGTTTCGCTAGACAGTACTATTTTTATTCAGAAATCTATTACAGAGGTTGCTGAAACTATTTTACTATCGTTGCTTCTGGTTATTTTAATTATCTACCTGTTTTTTAGAGATTGGGCAATTGCGTTACGACCTTTAATTGATATTCCCGTATCCTTAGTAGCTACATTTTTTATCATGTACATTTTCGGGTATTCGATAAATGTATTGAGTTTATTGGCTATTGTATTGGCTACAGGTTTGGTAGTTGATGATGGTATTGTGGTTACCGAAAACATCTTTAAAAAAGTAGAAGAAGGCTACTCACCTATCGAAGCTGCAATTAAAGGTTCTAACGAGATTTTCTTTGCGGTTATTTCCATTTCGGTAACATTGGCTGCGGTATTTTTACCCGTAATTTTCTTACAAGGTTTTGTCGGGCGACTGTTTAGGGAGTTTGGGGTGGTAATTGGTGCCGCAGTATTAATCTCGGCATTTGTATCGTTAACCTTAACTCCAATGTTAAACGCTTACCTGATGAAGAAAGGCGGACATAAACCTTCTAAGTTTTACAATTTTACTGAGCCATATTTTGTAAAACTAAACGAGAGTTATAAATCTAATTTAAATGCATTTTTAAATAGAAGATGGTTAGCCATTCCAATTATTGTAGTATGTACGGGTTTAATTGTTCTTTTTTGGAATTTACTCCCTAAAGAAACTGCGCCCTACGATGATAGAAGCGCTATCAATGTAAACGTATCTACACCAGAAGGTTCTTCATTTGCTTACACGGATAAATTTATTTCTAAGCTGAACCAAATGGTAATTGACTCCATCCCAGAGAAAAAAGTAAACATTACCATTACATCTCCAGGGTTTGGTGGGGCTGGTGCTACTAACTCTGGTTTTATGAGAATGGGTTTGGTTGATCCTTCAGAAAGAGAAAGGAGTCAAAAAGAAATCGCTGATAAGCTAACTAAAATCACTAAAAAATATTCTGAAGGTAAAGTAACGGTTAACCAACAACCTACTATATCTGTGGGCAGACGTGGTGGTTTACCAATTAGTTACATTTTACAAGCGCAGAATTTCGAGAAGTTACGCGAAAAAGTGCCTTTGTTTATGGATGAAGTTTCTAAAGACCCTACGTTCTCTACTTCAGATGTTAACCTGAAATTTAATAAGCCAGAAATCAATTTAACTATTGATAGGGCTAAAGCGAAAAACTTAGGAGTTTCTATTGTAGATATTGCTCAAACACTTCAATTGGGGTTAAGTGGTCAGCGTTTTTCTTATTTCTTTATGAATGGAAAACAATATCAGGTAATAGGACAATTTGATGTAAGCGACCGTAAAGATCCTTTAGATTTAAGCTCTGTATATGTAAGAAATGATAAAGGGCAACTTATTCAGTTAGATAATTTGGTAACTGCGAAAGAAGAAAGTAGTCCGCCGCAATTGTATAGAAATAACCGTTTAATATCTGCCACTGTTTCAGCAGGCTTAGCACCGGGTAAAAGTATCGGCGATGGAATTAAAGCCATGGATGATATTGCTGCAAAAGTATTGGATGAAACATTTACTACAGATTTAAGCGGAGAATCAAGAGATTTTCAAGAAAGTTCATCAAACACGATGTTTGCTTTTGGTTTAGCATTGGTATTAGTTTATTTAATTCTTTCGGCACAATTTGAAAGTTTTAAAGATCCGATTATCATTATTTTAACAGTTCCAATGGCAGTTGCAGGCGCATTCTTATCCCTTTGGTTATGTGGTCAAAGCTGGAATATTTTCAGTCAGATTGGTACCATTATGTTGATTGGTTTGGTAACTAAAAACGGTATTTTAATTGTAGAGTTTGCCAATCAGTTAAAAGAGCAAGGCAAATCTGTACATGATGCCATTAGAGAAGGAGCTGTTTCGAGGTTAAGACCAATTTTAATGACCAGTTTAGCCATCGCTATTGGTGCATTACCTATTGCTATGGCTTTAGGTGCGGCAGCAAAAAGTCGTATGAGTATGGGTATTGTAATTGTTGGCGGAACCTTGTTCTCATTGGTTTTAACATTATTTGTAATTCCAGCTATCTATTCTTATTGGTCTAAAGAACATAAAGAGAATAAAGATTTAACAGATTCATTAAATTCAGCAATGGCTGATGAAGCTGCAGCAAAAAAATTAAACGACTAAGATGAAGATGAAGTACTTTATATTTTTTATTGCCATATGGGTTGCAAGCGCTAATCAACAGTTGTTTGCCCAAGAAAAATTGAGCCTTCAAGATGCAATTACCATAGCTTTGCAAAACAACTACGATATTAAATTAGTAAATAATGATGTTGCCATTGCTAAAAATAATGTGAATTTAGGTAACGCTGGTATATTGCCCGTTGCAGTAGGTACTTTTAGTACAGGCGGAAGTAGACAAAATACAGTTCAAACCCAATCTACTGGAACACAAAGAATAACAGACGGTGCTCGAAGCACAAATATGTCTTATGGCGTAGGTTTAGATTGGACAGTTTTTGATGGTTTTAGAATGTTCGCTAATTACGATCGGCTAAAAGCGTTAGAACAACAAGGGCAAATCAATCTTAAAGCCCAAGTACTAACTACTATTTCAAATGTAATTACAGGCTATTACAATTTGGCTAAGCAACAACAATTGGTTTTAGCATCAGATAGCGCTATGGATGTTTCTGATCTCCGTCTAAAAATTGCTAATAATAAATTAGAGCTTGGTCGTGGATCCAAATTAGATGTACTTTCTGCAAAAGTCGATTACAATACGGATACCTCAACCTATTTACAACAAAAAAATCTGTTGGTTACATATATGGTGAGCTTAAATCAATTACTGGCTAGAGATGTAAATATTAGGTTCTCAGTTAACGATCAAATAGATATCGATAAAAATTTAAATTATACCGAATTAGTTAGTCAAACGGAGCAGCTAAATCCAGATTTACAAAATGCGTTCATTAATAAGAAAATTGCTGAACTAAATTTAAAGCAAGTTAAGGCAGGAAGATACCCACAAGTAAGTTTAAATAGTGGATATGAATTTAATCGTAGTACCACGCCTACTGGTTTTAACACCAACCTTAGAGCTAATGGATTAACATATGGCTTAACGGCAAGCATTAATATATTTAATGGCTTTTTACAACGCCAAAACGAACGCAATGCGAAGATTGAAATTAGTTCATCTGAATTAACATTGACTAAAACTAAACAAGATATTATTGCTCAACTGACTTCGGCATATCAGAATTACAATACGTATTTAGAACTGGTTAAGCTAGAGCGTGGGAACGTCGATATTGCTAGGCAAAATTTAGATATTACTTTAGAAAAGTATCGTTTAGGAAGTATTGCTCCATTAGAACTTAGAGAAGCTCAAAGAAATGCTTTAGATGCAAATAGCAGGTATTTAGAAATACAATATCAAGCTAAATTGGCAGAAATTGCACTAAAAGAGCTAAGTGGAACTTTAAATATTCAATAAGATTACTATTTTTAGCTCATGATTTTAGTTGCAGATAGCGGTTCCTCCAAAACAGACTGGATGGCCTATAACCCAAACCATTCCATTAAGTTTAGCACACAGGGAATAAATCCTTATTTTGTGAATGCGCAAGATGTAGTTAAAATCCTTTCTAAGAACAAAGATATTTCTGCCTACGCAAATATGATGAAGGAAGTGTACTTTTTTGGCGCTGGCTGTTCATCTCCTGATAAACATGAAATCATTTCTAACGGACTTTCTACTTTTTTTCCAAAAGCATTTATTAGTGTAGATCATGATTTGATTGGTTCTGCTTATGCCACTTGTGGCGATAAAAAAGGACTAACCTGCATTTTGGGTACAGGTTCTAACATTTCATATTATGATGGCACGAATGTACACACTGGCAAACACGGGTTAGGTTATGTATTAGGTGATGAGGGTTCTGGAACTTATTTTGGCAGAAAAGTATTGGTTTCTTACCTCTATAAAACAATGCCCGAAGAATTAAGCAAGGCTTTTGCAAAGGCTTTTGTTAACGTGGATAAGGAAAGTGTAATCGCCAATATTTACCAAAAGCCATTCCCTAATTCTTATTTAGCAGCCTTTAGCCGATTTATGGCAGATCATAAAGAGCACCCTTTTATTCAGCGAATATTAAAAGATGGTTTTCAAGAGTTTATAGATACTAATGTTAAAGACTACAAAGCATACAAAAGCTTAGAATGTAATTTTGTGGGCTCTATTGCTTTTTATTATCAAGATGAATTGAGAGCTGTTTTTGCAGAGAATAATATTAAAGTTGGCAAAATATTACAAAAACCAATTGAAGGGATTTTTGAATATATTCTTAAAAAAGAAGGAATTACTGCTTAATACTGTTGAATTCATTTTTAGTTCGTCCTACCCAACTTGATTGGGTATCGTAATGCTGTTAAAAAGCAACTAATGCATTAAGATTCCCGCTTTCGCGGGAATGACGTAAGATGGAAAGGCTTTCACTTTTCGTCAATCTCATAATCTTTAAAACTCCAATTTCCTTTATCATCTTTCTCATAAGTTACCTTATAATTTGAGGAAGGTGGAATGGTAAAATGAAAACTCAACTTTTGTTCTGCCGCATCTTTTGGAATAAAATGTTCCATAATCGAATTAGCGGTGGCTTCAATTTGTTCCTTAGAATGTTTTTTCATTTTTTAAAACTCTTTTCCTATTGTAAATTCATGAAACTTACTTTCATTCCCTGTTCTATCCACAGCAGTAACTCCAAATGCAGTAAGCAAAAGTTTATCCTTACTTGTCGCCGTTTTACGAATTGCCGCTAACACATCTAAACTAGTGTCATTACGATTCATAATGCGATAATTCCATTTATCACCATATTTATAATAAACAACCCATTTAAATACATCGCTTTTTTGAGGATGATTCCATTTAATTTGCCATAGTGAATCTTTTTGCGAACTAGTTACAGTAGGCATCTTAGGTGCTTTTTTATCTAACCATTTACTAGCGGGCACTATGGCTTCTTTTTGATAAGGCCCTTCTAATAAACCTTTTCTTAGTTTTTCGTGTTTTACTAATCCAGCAATACTCCAATGTAATGCTCCTTTACTAGTTGGCACCATACCTCTGGTAATCATAATTTGATTAATCACTTCATCCACATTCTTGTCATCTCCACCCAAACCAACATTCATTCCTGGCCATAAATGTCTACCTTTTGTATTTTCAGATTGCCACCAACCCAATAGCACAGGAAAACTTACTTTTTGCGCATTCACTGTCCAATATAATTGCGGACTAAAATAATCTAACCACCCTTTATTTAACCATAATTTAGCATCCGCATATAGTTTATCATATTGGTCAAGCCCTTCAATAGATTCAGGATAACCTGGTCGCCAAATACCAAATGGACTAATGCCAAATTTTACATATTTCTTTTCTGCTTTAATCTCTTTGTAAATACGCTTTATAAAATTATTTACGCTTTCTCTTCTCCAATCGCCTTTTGATAATTTACCTCCACTTTGTTTATAAGCTGCCCAGCTTTGGTCATCAGGAAAATCGGCACCGCCATTGTATGAGTCATAAGGATAAAAATAATCATCAATATGAACACCATCAATATCGTAACGTTTCACAATGTCTCTTACAACCGCAGCCGAATGGTCTTGAACTTCTTTTTTAGAAGGATCCATCCAGTATTGGCCATCTTTTAATTTAACCACTAATTCTGGTCTCGATTTTACAATTGAAGTTGCACTTTCTTCGCCTCCAGATAAATGGTGAGCACGATATGGATTTAACCATACATGTAATTCTAGCCCGCGATCATGTGCTGCTTCTACCCAAAATTGTAATGGATCGTAATAAGGTTCAGGCGCTTTACCTTGTTCGCCTGTTAAAAAATACGACCATGGTTCTAAGTCGCTTTTATATAAGGCATCTGCCTGAGGTCTGATTTGTAGAATAGCCGCATTGAAATTCAAGCTCTTCAATAAATCTAGCAATACGATGGCTTCTTTCTGTTGTTCAACAGTAGTTAAACCTGGTTTGCTAGGCCAATTGATATTTGCTACCGTTGCAATCCAAGCCGCTCTAAATTCTCGGATTGGTTTTGGTGGTTGATTTTTTAGTTCATTATTTTTTTGACCTAAACAAAGTTGAAAGCATAATAAAGCTAATGAAACAAGGAGTGTAGATTTTTTAAGCATGGGCTTGATTGAATAAGAATACTGCTAAAACAAATTTGTCATTCTGAAGAAGGATGAATCTAGTTTAATGCTCAAAATAGATTCCTCGTTTCCTCGGAATGACAAAAATTATATACTAAAATTAGTTTAACCCACCTTTACGGTTTGCCTTAACTGGTGCTGGCCAAGTTCCTGGTTGTCCAGTACGTTGGTTAACTGGCATAGGCGCTTTCTCAGTAGATGTTTTTTCAGGATCTTCGCAAGCCATGTACACTAAAATTGCAGCTAAAATTGCGTTACTTCTAACTTCGTCAAATACGACTTTATCGTAGGTATCACGATTGGTGTGCCAAGTATAGCTGAAATAATCCCAAGGCAAGGCGCCCAAAGAAATTCCCAATGCTCCAGCTGCAACAAATGATGCATTATCAGAACCACCACCACTTGGTGAACCTGGAAAACTTGTTTTGATTTGATTTTTAATGGTATCAGGAACTGCAGCTAACCATCTTGGTAAAAAGTCTTTTGCTTTTGCAAAACCTTGACCAGAAATGCTTACTACTCTTCCAGTACCGTTATCTTGGTTAAATAAAGCTTGTAAATTGTTTACAATTTCTGGGTGATCTTCTACAAAAGCTCTTGAACCATTTAAACCTTGTTCTTCGCTACTCCAGTGGCCAACTAAAATTGTTCTTTTAGGATTTGGATAGAATTTTTTCAATAAGCGCATCGCTTCCATCATCATGATAGTTCCAGTTCCGTTGTCTGTTGCACCGCTAGAAGCATCCCATGAATCAAAGTGAGCAGATAACATTACGTACTCATTCGGTTTTTCTGTACCTTTTATTTCTGCTATGGTATTAAATGTTGGTACTACACCTAATTCTTTAGATTCAGATTCTATTCTAAGCATCGGTTTATTGCCGCTTTCTGCTAAACGAAATACTAACCCATAATCTTCTACAGATAAATCTACCGTAGGAATTTTAGTAGTGTTTGCACCAAATACTTTATCTACTCCCCAACCTGCACTCCAGTTATTAATAATAATGCCAGCAGCGCCTGCTTTTTCTATTGCTAAAGCTAAATTTTTAGCATTTAAACCCGTTTTAGCTAATCTATCTCTCCATGCTTTTGCAGCTTCTTCTTTATCTTTTTTAAATTTCGCTAAACCGTCTTTTGTTGAGAAATCTTCAAAGTTTTTATCTGGTCTACCAGAAATTTGAGCTTGAGATATTAATACCAATTTGCCTTTTACTTTTGGCAACCAGTTTACAAAAGCCATTGAATCTGTTACTAATGGCAATACTATTGCTTCTGCATTAATTGGTTTTCCTTTAACTGTAGACGGACTCCAAGCTAATTGAGTACCTTCTAAAGTTCTTAATCTTGGGCTTGTTAAATCAATGTGGGTAATTCCTCTTTCCCAACCACGCCATTCGCCCCATTTTTCAGTTTTGGCAGAAATTCCCCAGTCGCTATATTTTTTAACAGCCCAATCACCTGCTTGTTTCATTTGTGGCGTTCCAACTAATCTTGGGCCAACAACATCAAATAGTTCGTGAGCTAATTTTTCTAATTGCGAGTTTTCAGTTGCTTCTTTGGTAACATTTGCTACAAAAGCTTCCTTAGTTTGAGCAAAAGTCAAACTGCTGCTCAGCATTGCTGCTACAAATAGTAACAATTTAGATTTTTGGGTAGTTTTCATTTTATAAGTTTTGTTAGTTTATTTCCTGTTTGAAAGATAAGAATTGCTAGAGTTTTAAGCAACAATCATCAAATAAGTTACAGGATAATTTTTTTTAGAATTAATTTTGAAAACAGTGGGACAGTTTATAGCTTTTACATCCCCTCCTTTTTCTCTTGTACCAAAAAAAAGGTATTCGCTACACTAAGGTTTATACTACACCAGCAGTGGTTCTTTTGTAAGACCCATACTTGTAATTTTATCAGTGAAGCTACTATTGCTTTAATCGGATTAATGTACGGTTAGTAAAGAATTAAGCATTGCATGCGATACAAAGCCAATTGTATGTGATACATCGACCATTGTATGTGATACAAAGCTAATTGTATGTTATATTTTAGTCATTGTATGTCATACATTGACTATTGCATACTAAACATACACCATTGTATGCGACACAAAGCCAATTGTATGCTATACAATGGTCATTGTATAGCATACAATTGGCATTATTGCTAATAATAAATTAGCGGAAACTGCTTTTTTACCTATATTAGGCATATATGGATTTTGCGAATCTCTATAAATCCTCCCAAAATTTGTCAAAAGTTGTCAAAACACCCAAAAATTGTCAAAAGTTGTCAAATTAGCCAAAAACAATTTTGCTAAAACTTTAAGATTACTCACATTAGGTTATTGTTTTTTGGTGTTCGTGAACTTTCTACTTTCGGTTGCTTCGCAACTCGCAATGACGAATAAAACAAAAAAGGCTCGTGAAACACGAGCCATCTAATATCATATTAAGTTTATTAAACACCTCTCATCACGCCAATCTGTTTTCCAGACCAATCAGGGAATAGTACTTTATCATTATGAATACCTAAATGTTTATCAGCTACTTCGCTAAACACAGCTCTAAAATCAGTTGTTACTGCTAAGTCTCTACCATCTTCTAAGTTCTCTTTAGCCAATGGATTCATTAATCCGTGAACCAATCCGCCATTTACACTATTTCCTAAAATGAAATTACAAGAACCACGACCATGATCTGTTCCTCCAGTCCCATTTTGAGCAACAGTACGTCCAAACTCTGTCATCGTCATTACCGTAACTTCGTCTTGATATTTACCCATGTCTGTCCAAAAGGCCATGATACTATTGCTTAAATCATTTACATTACGAGCAAAAATTCCAGTATCTGTCCCTTGATTAAAGTGTGTATCCCAACCACCTGATTCTGCAAAAGCAACTTCCATACCTACATCCATTTTAATTAATTGGGCAATTTGTTTTAATGAATTACCTAATGCAGTAGCTGGATAAACAGCATTATATTCTGGTTTATAATCTCTAACATTTGTTTTTTGCAATAATTTAATCGCATCGAAACTTTCTTTACCCGTATTTTTTAGCAAGCCAGATGAGGTTTGATCGTACAAATCTTCAAAGCTTTTAGAAGCCATATTTGCACCTGCTTGATTACCTCTTAATTGAATATTAAAATCTGCTAAATTACTAATGGCAACTGCTGGATTATCACCATAAAATGATCTTGGTAAAGATGAAGTTAAACTCACTGCTTGTAGAGGAGTTGCTGCTTCATGACCTAACAAACCAACCGCACGATTTAACCAACCACTTGCTGTGCCTTTATTAAAAGGTGTTCCAGATTCCATAAAATCTTGTGCATCAAAGTGAGATCGCGTATTATTTGGCGACCCAATACCATGCACAATTGCCATACGCTTTTCGCGGAACATAGGTTCAAAAGCACTCATTGATGGATGTAAACCAAATCTACCATCTAAATCAATTAATGATTTTTCTTTTCCGCCTTGCGCTGCAGACATGAATAAGTTTGGTCGAACTGCTTTTAAATATTGATCGGTAAAAGGTGTTACCGCCATCAGTCCATCCATTGCACCTCTTTGAAAGATGCAAACCATTATTTTTTTCTTTTTAAATAAACCTGGCGCTACAGTGCCTGCAACAGCATCAGCTAAAAATCCTGGTATACCGCCTAAGCTTATTCCAAATAAGGCTAAGCCGCCAGCTTTGATAAATCCTCTTCTTGAAGTCATGATAAATTTATTTACGTTGAAATTCTGGTGATCCGATTATAACTCCTACAACTTGAGCAAGCATTGTATTATTGCCTGCCTTCTGTGCTGGTGTGCTATTAAATAAAGCCTTTTTACCCTTTAACTTTTCTTTATCAGTGCTTTGCTCTATCATATTAGCATCTTCATTTGCCATCGTATTTGCTTGTTGTGGCGGTGCTGTTTGTGCTGCGGCCTTTGCAACATTACCTTCTAAATTTGGATCATTCAGCATAGGTTTTAATCGTGCAATCGTCTCGTCCAACTTTCTTTCAGGCATCATCATTTTACTATAAATTAATAATGCAGCTTCTGCACTTTCTGGCTCGTGATTATTATTCATTGCTGCCAAATTAAAGGTAACACCAGGAATACGTTGTGAAGCTAATGCCAAACCAAAATTCATTCGATTTAATAATGAACCTGTATTTATCCAATATTGACCTCTGTCTGGAAAACCAGTTGGAGCTTGGTAATAATACATTTGTTGGCCCATTTTATTAATCCATGTATACAATTGATAAGGCTGATTTATTTTTGCATCTAAGCTTCTCACTGCGCTTATGGCAAGTTCAAAAGGTGACTTTGTTTTTTCTCTTAGCGCATTTGCCGACCAAAATTCTGGTGCGCTAACCATCGTAATTAATACGCTTCTAATATTCCCGTTACTACTTAAAAATGTTTTTGCCATTTTATCTATTAAGCTTTGTGGTGGATTATCACTTACAAAACGTGTGGCAATTTTTTTAGAAATAAACTTAGCTGTAGATGTATGATGAGCTAACATTTGTAATAAAGCTACCCCTTCTTCATAACCTCCACCAACAGGGAATGTTTTTCCTAAAACTGTTTTTTCTCCATTATCGTGACGGTTCATTACAAAAAGAAAGTCTCCTTCGTGTACAAAGCCGCGTTTTTTAAGGTTATCATCACCTACCTTTTCTATTATTTTTTTCATTGGTGCACCATAACCATTATCGCCCATTGGCGCTATAGTCCAACCAGTTAATATTCTAGCAGCCTGAGTAACATCACTTTGTGTATAACCCCCATCTACACCTAGCGTATGTAATTCCATTACTTCACGGGCGTAATTTTCATTTAAGCCTGATTTTTTATTTTTAATTTGAGGGATTTTAGCTTTAGCAACTTGTGCTGCAAATTTACCTTTACGTTTTTGTTGACCAGCCATCATCATATCTTCCCCATATTCATTTGCAGGGATATTAGTGCCTGTACTACTGAAATTGTCTAAATACATCAGCATTGCTGGAGATTTAGCTGTGCTTAACACTAAGTTCTCAAAATCTCCAAAAACATTAGGGCGTATAACATCGCGTTCGTATGCAGGGATATAAGAGGCACATTGATTTTTGCTTAAGGCCACATTAAAATGATTGAACCAGAAATCAGTCATCAACTCTCTTAATTGATTGTGTGTATAAGCAGCTCTTAGTATTTTTTGGTTGATAAACTGTCTATATAATTCCTGTTGAGGCTTAATGCCTTTTTCTCTCATATAGTTAGCTAATGTTGCCCTATACTCTTTACCGTTGGCTTTGTTAACCGAGTCTTTATGAATATACCCATCTCTTACCGCAAACCTAACAACCTGAGCATTTCTTGGAAAAACATTTTCCACCTCTGTATTGGTCAAATTTATTGCATCAAACTTCTCAAGCATTCGGTTTAAGGCAGTGTCTTCTAAAGTTCCATCTAGCTGTTGCTTCAACCATTTCTCTAAGCCAATTTTCGTTACTAATTCTACATCGCCTTCTTTTGCTCCATAGGTAAAACGGCTTAATAAATGTGCTGCTGCTTGTTGCTCTGTTAAGCCAGCCTTTTTATAAGGTAAGGAAATTTGTTCTTTTTGTTGTGAAGTTCTTACAAAAGAAGAAAGTACTAAAGCACAAATAAATGCCAAGCTGCATTTATAAAAATTGTGAATATTTTTTTTCATATCAATGACAATTACAATGCTATGACAACGGAAATTAAATAAGGATTAATATAAGAATCAAAAAAGCGAATAATATTTTAGTAGAAGTCAATTTTAAAAGAAAACATGCTTGTTCAAATATTTGTCATCTAAACACTTAAATAATTTTTGTTGTTAAAAAAAACATTATTTGTTATAACTTTTATTTACTTTGTATAAGTTAACTATATTTTTTGTTCGGTTAACTTAAATAATGCTCAAAATACCTACTTAATGCTCAAAAATTCATGAATAAGGCAATTAGAATAAATCATCTATTAAAAATCGGTTTTCTTTTTGCACTAATTGTTTATATGCTTTACCCTAAAGTTACATATGCTCAAAATAGTTTTGAAACCGAACTACAAAAGAAAATGGATTCTTTAATTAAAGAAAAAGGTCCATTATTAATCGGTCAAACTATGTTACCAAACAATGGAATACAAAGCCTTATGACCCCTTCTGCTTGGGGTAGCACTGGAACCTATTTATTTGGTGTAGTAGGAAGTGTTTATCCTTCAGCATATAGTAAAAGACCAGATTTAATATCTGCTGCAGGAATTACTTTTGGCAATCCTGCAAAAAGTGTTAATGTTTCTGCGAGTGTAAATATTACAAGGGTTACAGAATTACGCGATCTTTCTCTTAATTTGGTTATAAACAGACAAATATTTAAGGCGAGTAGTATTTCTGTGGGTGGGGTTCAACTCTTTGCCAATTCTACTGTATCAGACTCGCCCGATGGGACTTATTACATTGCTTTTAGTCATGCTGTACAAACAGTGCGCTCTAAGACTGCTGGTTATTCTGCTTTAGGTTATACCATTGGATTTGGTACTGGGCGCTTTTTATATAAGAGCCCTTATGATATAGCAGCTGGTAAAGGCAAATATGGCACTGGAGTTTTTGCAAATATTTCATATGAGGTTTTTAAACAAATAAATATCAATGCCGAATGGTCAGGATTAAATTTAGGTTTCTCTACAGGTGTGAGGCCAATAAAAAATTCCGCACTTACACTTGGTTTGGGAGTTTATAATTTAACCAAATATTCAGGCGATAAACCATCTATGCTTGCAACATTATCTTATCCAATTTCTTTAAGTAAAAAAATACAATAAAAACATATAACTAATGAAAAAGCTAATTTTTATTTTGCTGTTAATTGTAGCAGCCTTTAGTGTAAAAAACGCAAGTGCGCAAAATGGTGTAAATAATAACTCCGATTGGAAAGTGCCATTGCCGACACCGTCAATTCCGAAAACGACACCTACTGCAACACCAACAGCGGCACCAATTATAGTGCCAGCGGCACCAACTATGCCAACTATGCCAGGGGTCCCAGTAAATACAGTAGCAACGAATACAGTTGTACCTACTATTCCGGCTACACCTGCAGCTCCGCCAGCGCCTACTCCTGCTGCAACCGCCGCAGCTGCTGCGACGCCAGTTACTGCAACGGTTATTACATTACCATCACTTCCAATTTTACCACCAGTTCCACCAATTCCACCGCTTCCAGAATTAAGATTAATTAATCCTTAAGGCAAAAATTAACGCCAACTCCATGAATAACGATCATAATTCAATTTTAAAAATTGTCCTCCTCTTTTCATTTCTTTTGATGTCCGTTACTATCCAGGCACAAGAGAAACATCGTGTCTTTACACTTAATGTAGGAAATGAATTTCAAAAAGAGATTCTATCAAATTCCAAAGCTGTGGTTCAACGCGGAAATCAAACTTTAACGGTTAATACCACTTCTTCGCTTACTAAATCATATAAAGTAGTAAATGCGAATGATAAAGGTTATAATTTAAACGTAACCATTAAAAAAATGGATAATTTAATTGATGCACTTGGCAAACAGTTTCATTATAATTCAGAAGCTAAAGGAGATAGTACTTCTAAAATTGAAAAGGCATTAAATTTTATGTTAAATAAACCTGTTGATGTTGCTATTGATAAATATGGTGTTATTTTATCTTCAACAGAATATAAAAGTGAGTTAGCTACAGATACTTTAGTTTCATTTGCAGGTATACAAATGGAAGCATTTGAAAAAGGAACTTTATTAGGGTTATTAGCAGATATAAACGTTAATAGCACCTTTAAAAAAGGCCACACTTGGACTGATTCTGTTCAAATTAATAAGCAGAAATTAGTTACAAAGTTTTGGATAGAAGATATTAACCAAAAAAATACCATTATTAAATTTAGCAGTACTATAGTTACTCCTTTGCTAAATAGCAATTCTAATGGCACTTATATTCTAGAAAACAATACGGGCTTAATTGCTGAAAAATTAGTGTATACAGTTTCTACTGGATATCAAATCTCCACAGGAGGAGTCGCTTATGCTGTTTCTAGATCTACAAGTCTATCCGAAAAGATTAAGCAACTACGCTGAACATAGTTGCTTAATAAACAATTTATTTTATAATTAATGTACTTATTGAATGCGGTAAACTTTCTGTTTCTGCTGCATTTCCTTGTATCCATAATTGATAGGGCAATTTCTGATCTGTGTTATTCATTACCACTACAACTATAGAGCCATCTGGATTTTGGAATGCTGTGCTAATTAGCATTGAACGGCTTGGAGAACTAATAATTCTTTTCGCCCCCGGCTTAATAAATTTAGAGAAATGACCAATGTAGTAATACGAATTGGTATACATTAATTTTCCTGTTTTAACATTTGCATGAATTGGTGCAAAGCAGAAGTTGCCTACGTGATTAGGTCCCCCATTTTCATCTAAAAGAATATTCCAATCTGTCCATGCCGCAGTACCTGCATTAAAATCGTTTATCATAGAAAATCCATAACGTTCGCCCAACGACCAATCGTTAATTCTATCTAAACTAAATTTCTCTACACATCCTTCTGTAAAAATTAATTGTTTTGTAGGAAAAGCCTCATGTACTCTTTTTAAATTTTCGAAATTTTGACTACTTCCTGTCCAAGTTTCATACCAATGGAAGCCAATTCCCCAAATGTATTTAGCAGTTTGTGGGTCATTTAACAAAGTTGAAGCTCTTTGATAAATCAAATCACGATTATGATCCCACCCAATTAGTTTTTTATTGGCCATGTTATTTTTTTGTAAGGTTGGGCCTAGAAAGTTTTTGATAAAATCTCTTTCTTCTTCTGCTGTATATAAACAAGATTCCCATTTTTGGGTTGCCATTGGTTCATTTTGAACGGTTAGGCCCCAAATAGGCATGCCTTCTTTTTCGTAAGCCTGAATAAATTTTACATAATAATTAGCCCAAGATTGATTGTAAGCTGGTAATAAAGAACCACCTTTTAACATGCTGTTATTGGTTTTCATCCACGCTGGTGGACTCCATGGACTTACAAATAGATTAATTTTTCCTCCAGCAGTTGCTATGGCTTGTTTAATTAAAGGAATTTTAAACTTACGATCGTGATCAATGTTAAATGTTTTTAAAGCTTTATCATTCTCAGCAACATAGGTATAGCTCCCACTAGAAAAATCGCAACTATTTATATTTGTACGAGCAATAGTATAACCAATTCCTTTCTTTTTATCGTAATAGGCAGTTAAAAGTTCTTGTTGTGCAGCCTTTGGCATTTTCGCAAAAACTTCTGCAGAAGCATCTGTAATCGCTCCTCCAATTCCGATAAAGGTTTGAAAAGTTTTAGTAGGATCTACAAAAACCAATGTTTGTGTTTCTACAGGTTGCTTTAAGCTTTTAAAAGATAGTGTTCCTGTTTCTTCCATCGGCTTATCTGAACCTTTAACAGTTGAATACACGATTACTTTTTTGGTTGAGAAAGAAGTTTTAACTTTTTGCTGGGCAAATGACGTTACAGTAGTAAAAATCAGAGCAGCCAGTAATATAATTTGTTTGGACTTGTTCATTTGTATCTAAAATTTGGTTTGATAGAATTGATTTGCAATTTCCTCATTTTAAAGGCGCAAACCAATAGCTAAGCTGGCTGTAAACTTATAATTTTACGCAAAGGTTTGCCTAATCACTTAAAACCAATTAATTTGCTATTTGAGTAGTGGATTTGTAGTGGCTGCTTGATTTTGATTTCTTTTTAAATGATTGTGAGTTATTGTCTCCAATCAATATGGTTACTAATTATACTATAGTTCTACAACTGTAGGATTAGATTTAACCGCTTTTTCCGTAACCATTTTACTTACTCTAGATAACAAGAAAATACTGATCATGGAGATTATTACAATTACATAGCCTACAATATTATAATTTTCTAATGGACTAGATGTGGTTTTTTGTACTACAATCATTCCGGCAATTGCAGCAGCTACACCACCAGCTATTTGTTGCAATGATGCGTTGATACTCATAAAAGCACCACGGTCTTCCATTTCTGGTATTGCACTTGTTAATGCTGATGAAGGGATCATTCTGCTCATCACACCCATCATCATTAAAATATTAAGAATAACTACAATCCAAAATGGCGTAACAGAAAGATTTGTATAGAGTACGCACATTCCCATCATCCATATAGTGGCAAAAGCAAATATTTTAAACTTACTAATCTTATCGCTCAAGCGACCAACAATTGGCATAATTACTAATGAGCTTAAACCAGAAATGGTAAATAACATAACCAACTGATCGTTAGAAATCTTCAAATTGTTAATAGCGAAAGCACTGCCGAATGGCATCATCATAAAACCACCAATAGACAATAATGCGGTAGAAGTAAAACCAATACGATGTTTACGTTTTTTAATAGTATGCCACAAATGCAATACTGCAGATTTATCTTTTTGAATAGCTAAATGTGCCGTAATCGGTTTTAATTGAATTAAGATTAGAATAGCAATCAGAACAGCCAATGAAGCTACCATTAAAAAAGGCGCTTCCCATCCCCAAAAACTCGCTAAATATAGCCCAATTGGTACACCTAAAACCTGACTAGCACCGAAACCCATTTGCACAAAACCCATCACTCTACCACGTTGTTGTAAGCTAAATAAATCGGTAATAATTGCCATAGAGATCGAGCCAATTACACCTCCAAATAAGCCAGTAATAATTCTGGCAGCAACCAACTCAGCATATGTATGTGCTAAACCACAAAAAAATGTTCCGGCAATAAAGCCAAAGTAAAAGAACATTAGTAATTTCTTTCGATCAAAACGATCGGCAAAACCTGCAGTAAGCAAACCAGAGATACCAGCACTAAAAGCATAGGCGGAAACTGCAAAACCAAATGCTTTTGGTTGTAATGACATTGATTTCATTAAAATATCCCCCAATGGCGACATCACCATAAAATCTAATATTACAGTAAATTGTGTAACCGCTAAAAGAAAAATCACGACTTTTTGATATCCCGTGAAAGGAATAACTTCTTGTTTCATTTATTTAAGTTAATTCACAGCAAAAGTGACCATGATTAGTAATAAGTTCTATAATTTGTTGGTGATTTAAAGTGTATGATATTACTCTTAATACACAATCTTGATCATCTAAAGCGACATTCCACTGCTCAATGCCTTCATAACCATTTAAAATAGTTTGCAGTTTGGCCTTACATTCTTCGGTTTTAATGTCAGTTTTAAATAATAGAATATGATCAAAATTTCCCATACCGAATTAATTTTTTAAAGCCTTAATGACTAAATTAAAAGTTTGCCATAATACCCCATCTGTCATTTTAAAAGGCTTTCCACCAACACTTTGTCCTTCATTATCAAACCGTACTAAAGAGTAAAGCGGTGCATAAGCAACAGACCAAAATACTTCCAATGGCATTGCATTAATCTCGCCGTTTTTCACTACATTATCCATAAACTGCCCTATAACTAGTTTAAATTTCTGCATGTAGTTATCCAAAAACCGGCTTTGATAAGTTGAGTTACGTAGTTGTTCAAAAAATGAAATCGTATATGGGTTTTCGAGCATGTAGGCATAACGATTTTGCCATTGTACTCGCATTCCTTCTTCAAAAGAAACTGTTGGATCAAAATTTTTAATCATCGCATCGCCCATCGCATCACCTTCTTCTTTAGCAATACTGATAATTAGATCGTCTTTGTCTTTGTAATAAATGTAAAGAGTTGCTACAGAAATTCCACAGGCTTTAGCAAGTTTATTCATACTAAAACCTTCAAAACCATCTTTTACAATGCTTTTAATAGCCATTTTTTTAACTAAGCTGACTTTATCTTCATCTCTAGTTCTCATGGCGCAAATATAAATGAATATTCATTCATTTATAGATTTATTTCATTCTTTTGTCCTCCTACAGGAAATCAATATTAACTACCTATTAAAAAATATAAATTGCTTAACTTTCTCATTGCATTGCAATTGTCTTTTTACAACAATATAAATGCAATGATGTATTTTCAATTAAAATTACATTATTGTAATCCCTGCACTATAACCTAACCAGCCTTTATTACCATTAATGGTTTGATGTTTTGCTGGCACAATGTTTTGTTTATAATTTTTAGCACTTGAACCTATTGGCGCATCACTAATGTAATAGTTATAAACTGGTCCGCCGAAAATGGTAATCCCCTTAAATAGTTGGATTTGAAGATTAGCGTGAAACTTTGTTAAAATATTTGCATGATCCCAATTACCTAGATGAATGCGTTGTGCCGTTAATTCTGCAGCTATCGAAATTCGTTTATTGAAAATTAAATCATGTCCAAAACCTAAACCAAATGTCTCAATTTTTGCGGTATCTGAAAAGTTTTTACCTGCAAAGAAAATGGTATAAAGTGATGCATTACCTGTCTTTACAGCAATGTTGGCATTGATCAAATCATTCGTTGATAAACTGATTTTATGATAGCCAGATTTAACTATATTAATCAAACCAAAGCTAACTCCAGAAGAGGTATCAGCTATGTTTATCAATCCCAATTGAAAACCTTTATTATTCCTTGTGTAATTAAAAACACCCGATAGTTGCATCCCTCTTAAAGTTCTAGAAGTGATATTCCCCAAGCCAGCAATTTGCATTCCATGGGTACTACGAATACTAATATTAGCTAAGCCCGCTAATTGAAGCCCACCTGTATTTTTAGAAGTGATGTTGCTTAATCCAGCTATTTGTACTCCTTTTGCATTTCCCTTAACTGTATTTGCCATACTAATTTGTATGCCTTTAACATTTCCGCGAACGTTATTCATTAAACCAGCAACTTGAATACCATTAACAGAACCGCCGACTACGTTAAATAAACCTCCAACTTGTACTTTATTTACATCACCCTTGGTTAAGTTAAATAAACCTGCAACCTCTACTCCATCTACACCTGCAGTATAACCGCCCAATAAGTTTAATGAAACCTTATTTACCACTTTAGAACTCATCATTCCGTGAGAGCTCAAACCTGGAGTTAAGGAAGCCTGAAAAGGTGTGTTTGCTAAAAAATTAGGGATGTTACTATTCTGAATGCGTTGTTTGGCCGATAGAAAAAATTTACCAATTCCCAACTCTTCAATCGCATCGGAAAAAAAAGTTCCCTTTTCTTTATCTGGGTCATTATAACCCTGGGGCTTAATATCAATACTTGATAGAAACACCAAAGCGGTATCTCTATACGTTTCTTTACTTGCAGTTAAAATTATTGCGGCATGATCGCCTTTAAACTTTAGGTTAAAAAATCCATTGTCATCAGTTAAAGTGCTTTGCAGTAGTTTTTTTTCGTAAACGCTAGCTTGTTTGACCTTTTTTCCAGTTTCTGTATCAATTACATAACCGCTAATCATATATAAATTTTCAGCAGTTGTAATGTTATCTGCTTCTATTGTAAAATGGTTTACCGCATAGCGTAGAATAATATATTTGTCATTTTCCTTGTAATCTACCTTTCCATCAAAAATCTGATCTAGCACATCTCTAATTGGTAAGCTTTTGGCATTTAATGTTACTAAACTATCTTGTTTAAATAGGGCCCCATTGTAAGCAAAATAAAAATTTCCTGCATTACTAATTTGTTGTAAAACAGAACTCACCTTTTGCCGCTTAATGTCAAAAGTTACTCGTTTAGAAAGATTATTCTGGTAATTATTTATAGGCATTTGTGCTTTACAAATGCCAGTCAAAATAAGAAATAAGAATAGTAGTTTACTCTTCATTACTTATAAGACAACAAAATTTCATGTTGGTTACGAGAAACCTTTAATTTCAGCGCATCACAAACATATTTTAAATTATTTTCCAAAGAGCCCAGTTCTAATGTAATGTAAATGGTTAAATCTTTTACTTCATCTCCCAATACGATATTGCTACCGTAAGCTTCATTTAGTTTAGCTACTAATTCTGGCAATGGCGTATTATTGGCTACAAAAAGTTTAGTTCTGTAATAATTATACAATTGATCATCGCTTTGTTTTTTGATTAAAACTTTGGTATTCGCATCAATTAAAATCCGTTCACCCTTGACTAACGTAATCTCCTCGCTTCCTAAGGAAACTTTTACAATTCCACTTTCAACAACCACCTCTGTTTCATCTTTTAAATGTTGAATGTTGAATGAAGTTCCTACAACCTCTACCGAAACATCATCAATTTTGATGATAAAAGGGTTGCTCTTGTCATGCGCAACATTAAAGAAAACATCACCCTTTTTTAAATGTACTCTTCTATTAGTCTTGAAATTATTAGCATAACTGATCTCAGAATTTTTATTAATCGTTAACTCAGAGCCATCTGGAAGAATTTGACTAATCACTTTATCTCCAGAAAAAATATCCTGATAAGTAGAATTTCCAAAAAAATTATAAACTGTCCATATGCTTAAACCTAATACAAAAACTGCGGCAATCTTTAACCAGGCATTCATTCTATTTAATGGGTTAACTATCGTTTCTTTTTTAGTTAAGCGTTGATCTGCTTTCTCTTTAAACTTTAGCCATGCTTCATTTTCATCAACAGTTGTTTTTTCTTTTAAACTTCCACTTGCATTCCAAATTTTTTCAAATTGTGCAAAATAAGTGGCATTTTCAGTATCCATGGATAACCACCTCTGTACCTCAGCATTTTCTTCTTCGCTAGTTTCTTTAAGTAGAAACTTTATCAATAATTCATCGTTCATGCTTTCCCTAGTTTATAAAATCTTTATAATATGTTATTCCTATTAAAACCAAAATCAGAAAATCTACCAGTTTTATACGTAGTATTTTTAATGCTTTTCCCATTTGGTTTTCAACAGTTTTAATTGATATGCCTAACCGTTCTGCTATTTCTCTGTACTTTAATTCTTCAAATCTGCTCATCTGGAATATCGTTCTGCATTGCTCTGGCAACTCATTTAAAGCTACTCTTAGGTTAAATTGCAACTCTCCTAATTCTACTTTAGCTGCTGCCGATTCACTCAACTCGCTCATGGTATGCTTGGTAAAATCATGATATTTCACCTTTACCTTTTCATGTTTTAAATAATTAAGACTATCATTATAAACGCATTTATACAAATACGCTTTGATGGAAGTTTCTACATTTAACAACTCTCTTTTCTCCCAAAATCTTAAAAACATATTTTGCACTATTTCTTCGGCAAGGTCTAAATCCTTTAAAATCATGTTGGCATAAGCATGCAAAGCTTTGTAATGAGCTTTAAACAATTGCTCAAAAGATTGATCGTTATACGTACTTGCAGGAATTGTCTGTATTAAATTCACTTGTTCTTATTGTATTTCAAATATATTGGTTTTTAAACTTATGGTAACCTTTCAAAGGTTCATCCCAAATTAATTCTTTTTAAAATTTCAATTCCATTATCACTATTGGTTGTAAATAAATCTATATATTCTACTTTTGGGAACCAGAAAGTACCACCATTAACTTTTACAAAAATTCTTTTAAGCAATAAATTTTTACCTTCATCTTTAATATAAATCCTATACTTCTGATCATCTTCTGATTTCAATAGGTACATGGCTATTTTTTGATAAGCTGCTAATCTAATCTCAAAAGCTCCATCGCCAATTGCTTTGCATTTTACACCATAAGCAAACTTTTTTTCGAAACCTGTTAAATCTTTATAAATTCCATTCTCAGCGTATCTAATCCACGAACCTTTAACTGGTGATTTATAATCTATTGAACCATCTGTTTTATAATTCAGTTCATAAATTACAGTATTTGCATCTGGGGTACGCTGTAAAAAGAACAATAAATCTTTCCCCCTTGGAGTTGGCAATTTTGCTGGTTTAGTTTCTTGTGCTATTACCATCTGGCTTAGCAAAAGCATTGCCAACGCGACAGCTACTTTAATGACAACTATATTAATTTTCCTAGTCTTTAAATCAGATTTTTCGACATTATTTAATTTGTGTTTATATATTTTTGCCGGACTAGCGAAAACGAAAAACAACATTTCTCTAATTCCATCACTATGTTTTACGTCATATAACATGTCTTTATATTCATGAAAATTGAGCACAAATGGATTGGTTTTATTTTCAATTGGCGTTGTTAGCCCATAAACTGGCTTTTCTTCCTCATATTGAAAAGATCCAAAAATGTGGTCCCAAATCATAAATGTTGCCCCAAAGTTTTTGTCCAGATATTTTTCTTGGCTTCCGTGGTGTACACGATGATTAGATGGAGTGCCAAAATACTTTTCGATAAATGGATGAAGCTTTCCAATAGCTTCTGTATGTACCCAAAACTGATACAGCGTACTTAATTGGCTTGCTATAAGAAATATTACAGGATGGAAACCGATTAGGGCAACAGGAATGAAAAATATTGTTTTAAAATGCTGCACCCAGCTTTGTCTAAAAGCAACTGTTAAATTATAGTGTTCTGCAGAATGATGTACTACATGAGTTGCCCAAAAGAAACGATTGTAATGTGATGTTCTGTGCGACCAATAGCTACAAAAATCATAACCAACAAAACAAAAAATCAAAGTCCACCAGTTTAACTCCATGCGCCATGGAAGTTGATTATAAATCCAAATTGCACTCGTTATTAAAATGGTTTTCATTAAAAGGTTCACTATTAAATTACCTAAACCAACCCATAACGAACCTCGTGTTTCTTTGCTTTCATAGGTTTTATGTTCACTAAAATATGACCCAACAAACTCTAATACAGTAAGTAAAATAATAGCAGGCATGGTATAAACCAATAAATTTGGGGCATTACTTTGTAACTGATATATATCTGTCAGAGCAATTCTTTCAGCTCCGAAAATAGAGCCGAAAGATTGCAAATATGGTTGAAGGTTAATCATGAGCTTAAGTTTTAAAATTTAATTACTTTCCCTGATCCACTAATATGGGATTCTACTGTGGCATTACCAGAATAATACACTTTACCACTACCGCTAATAGATGCTTTCAATTCACTTTGCACTCCAATTCTTGCATCTCCGCTACCTGAAATGGTAACATCAGCATAGTTGCTGGTTATTTTCTCAGCTTCAATTTTACCTGAACCAGAGATATTGACATTCAATTCTTCGACAAGAATATTACTGTTTGCCACAATATCACCAGATCCACTGATATCAAAATTTAAGAAATCGATAACTGGGAAATTACCACTTAACGTAATTTTAGCACTACCGCTAAGCGTAATCGCTTTTATGCTTGGCAGTGTGACAAATATTTCAATATCATCTTGTTTAACATTTACATTATCAAAACTTAAATAAAGTTTACCATTTACAATGTTGGTTTTGAAATAAGGCATAAGGTTAGCTGAACCTTTTAGTTCAATTTTATAATCAGCCCCGAACTTGATATAAACATTGTTTGCTCCACTGGTATGAACTTTAGTAAAATTGCCAGGATTTCTAGTTTCTGTAATGATATTGCCATCGGCTGTAATTCTATCTTTTTTACAAGAAGTTAAAAATAGAATGGCTAGTAAGCTGAAAGTGATTAATTTTTTCATAATTGTAATAATTTGTGTGTATTTAATATCTGATAATTAGAAAATGATGTTGATACCACCTCCATAGCCGATATATAAGGTTTCCTGATAATCTGACCATTTACTTTGCCATTGATCGATGTGTTTTTTGGGATTCAAAGATTTACCTTCAATAGTATTTGTGCTTACAAAATTTACGGCTGGTCCACCAAATATTTCGATATGTTTACTTAGCTTAAGAGCTGGTAAAAGCTTAAATGATGATTTAAAATATTCGCCTTCTTTAAAACTTTCTAAAGTGCTTTGAGTTAGTTCGATATTAAGCCTAAAGTTATCTGATTGGAAAAAGTGCACACCCAAACCTACTTCTAATGCATAAATTTCATCTTCGTTTTTGAAATTATAACCAACAGCGAATATGCCATACATCGTTTTACCACCAGACCTGAAAATAAGCATGGCTGTTTGGTTTTCATCGGCACTAACACCAATGCTTTTTTCTCCATTTTTAATAAAATTGAGAATACCTATTGGGCAATCACTACTATCTGCAATGTTAATGAAACCAGCTATTTGGGCACCTTTTATTTTTCTAGCAATGTTAATGAAACCAGCAAATTGAGAACCTTTCACATCTTTTGCCTTGTTCATAAAACCAGAAATTTGCGAAGCGGATACATTTTTTGCAACATTCATAAAGCCTCCAAATTGCGCCCCATTAACATTCATGGCTACATTTGCAAAGCCAGCAAACTGTACACCCTTTAAATTTCCGTGTGCTATATTTGCAAAGCCTGCGAAAGCGGCTCCATCACCCTCATGGTAGGTGTTTGCAAAACCAGCAAATAAAGCTCCACTAGCTTTTTTACCGATATGATTAGAGAAACCTGCAAATTGAGTCCCGTAAGTATTGTTGCGAACAACATTTGAAAGTCCTGCAAATGCTACACCCTTCTCTACTGAAGAAACCCCAGCTAATACATTTATAGAAAGACTATTTGTATCAAGCGGTGCATTTCTGCCATTGCTACTTAGCGGGTATATTAGGCCAACGTTTATTTTTGTAGTATTGTTTTGCTGTGCCTTACTAATAATCCCAGTAGTTAAAACTGCTAAGAATATTAAAGTTTTAAAGATCGATAGGTTAAACCCAGTTTTACCTTTTAGTGTATTTGTTTTGTAGTGTGTAATTTTCATTTTCTGTCGAATTTTAAAATGAGACAACGAAAAGAAACTTTACCCCTACGTCAATTTTAAAAATATTTTTTAACTAATTAAATGACTGGAAATCAAATATTTAAATTTCTATTCTAAAATTGTATTTGACTTCGATTTTAGATATCAACCTAAGCCACTAAACGTGTATTTAGCAGTTTCTTCGAAGAGTTGGTGCAGGAGGAATTGGAGGGCGATGGCCCAATTGGTTAATAGAATGCCAGAAAGAGTGAAAATCAGGGTTTCACTCAAATAAAATTAATAGGGGCTACTAATGTCAGCCGAGCATCTACAAAATATAATAATTATTCATGCTCTTCTTATTAATCTTCATCCCCTTTAATCCAAACATCTTCAAATTCTTCTGGATGCCTTTTGAATTGGGCATGAACATAAGGACATAGTGGTACTACCTTAAGTCCATGTTTGCGAGCATAACTTACCATTTCATTCAGTAAGCTTTTTGCTAATCCTCTACCTTCTGCTTTTGGAACTACTTCAGTGTGGTATACAATTAAATCATCATCAGAAATAGCTAATGCCATTTCTGCTAATTGTTCTTCCCCATCCATAACAAAAAAAGCTCCTTTGCCTTTATCATTTAAATCTAGCTTAATATCTTCCATAACTGAATTGTTTATTATGAATCAAATATGTCAATTTATTTGATGATTAAAACGAGGATGTTGTTAATTGCTCATAATGTGTGAATTAAACCTATTTAAATAGAGAAATTAAGCAAAATATTAGGGCATAAAAAAAGAATTATCGATATTTGAAGAGTAGCCGCATTGATGATCTCAGATGAATAAATTTAGTAAAAACTATACAATTGCTTCCAATCTTGTTTTATGTAGCTTTATCATTGGGCTTGTTATTCTTTTTATGCGGGGGCTTGAGGATTGGGGCGATGTCCTTATTGCAGGTGTATTTTTAGCATTGAGATATTTTTCGGTTTTTTTAATTAAAAGACGTTTTACGTGGGCTAAGTACTTATTAATTATTTTGATTGTAAAAAATATACATCGTTTATTTAATTTAGAAACTTCTCCTCAGTTTAATGCGTTTGCAATAGGCCTAGTTATTTTACAAATTGTTATCACTGTTGTTGCATTTTTCTTGATTACCAAAATCCCTTCTAAATTGGATTTAAAAAGAAGAGATAATTATTAATCACCAAAATTTCATTAGATAAAAAAAGAGGCAGCCTTTTTCAAGTACTGCCTCTAACTTATAAACTACCATCTCTGTTTTTATAACTAGTTATGGGATTTTATCAAGGGGGTGGAACATTGTTTTCATACCCACTATATCCAATAAAAACCAATTCTATTGTAATCTGGGTTATTTAACTCTGCATCAGGTATTACTCTAGTATTCATATCTTGACTCTGGGTACTTTTATCAGTTGTACCATCAACAGCTACGTCAGAAAAAATTGATTCTGTAACTTAATTGAAAGAAATATCAGTTAATAATTATTTAAAAGATCTCAAAATTGACGAAAAGTAGTCTTTTATTTTAGTTGTAATTTCTGGATGTGATGGTAACTCTTACTATTTTTTGAAAAAATAGTATATTATTTCACTACTTTTTGAATAACATATGCAATCATTTCACTACGGATATGAAACCCTAATTTTTGATACAGCTTTACTGCACCATCATTATCATTCCTAACATGTAGGAAAGGAGTTTCTGATTTCTCTACTATTCTTTTGATCTGTTCACGAATAAGTCCGAAAGCATATCCTTTCCCTAAATGATTTGGATGAGTACACACTGCGCTAATTTCAACATAAGGTGTTGGACTAAATCGATGACCAGCCATTGCGACTAATGCATCACTATTCATTACTCCAGTATAATTTCCAAATTCTATTGTTCGCGAACGAAATGGACCAGGTTCTGTTAGTTTAACAAGTGCTAACATTTCTTCTACATGAGATTTATCCAAATTCCTAAAGTCTAAATCATCTCCTGCTGGAAGTTGTTTAGATTCATACACCATTTGAAACATGTCAATTTGATGAACCAATTTCCATTGATTAGGAATAGGATATGCTACTGGTGTAAAAACGACAAACGTACTTTCTATAGCACTATTATCATAAAGCATTTCAAAATCTTGAACAGAATTATCCTTTAAACCTGCAAATGGAGCAATATCTCCTGAATAATATTTCACATTTTTCAGTTCCATTAGCAAAAATTTGATGAGCAGAGTTTAAAGAATTGTAAATGGGATTATCTAGTATATGTTTCATTTAGCACTATGTTCTACAGACAAAGATATTAAAAAGCCAAATGATACACTAAGCCTTAATCTTTACTAAATAGTAAGCGATATTATATTATTTTAACTATTTTTAATTAAAATTCAACAATAATACTGAATTATTACCTACTAAACGAGACTATGAAACCGCAACTTTTAAAAGTATCGACAGATTTAATTCATTCTTTTAGTGCTAGAAAAGACATTGTCCCTGACATTAATAGTCACTGGCATTATCATCCAGAAGTTGAGCTAATTTATTTTGCAAAAGGAAGTGGAATACAATTTATTGGAGATAGTATTGAAAATTTTAATTCTGGAGATGTAATTTTAGTAGGCAGTAATGTACCTCATTATTGGCGTTTTGATAGCATAACTGAAGATGATCATGATGTGGATGTAAGAGTAATTCACTTCAATGAAAATTTTTGGGGAGCAGAGTTTTTGGATATTCCGGAGAATAAAGAATTAAAAGACTTGTTAAAACAATCACAATTAGGCGTTCAAATTGTCGGAACAGCAAAAAAGGAAGTTGCTAGGCTAATTACGAATGTAATTGAAACAAGTGGCAGTCGAAAAATTATTAACCTGATGGAAGCATTGCTCTCTATTGCAGCCACCAAAGAGGTAAAACATTTAGTTTCTATGGGGTTTAAGTATCATTTTCAAGAATTAGAAAAAGATCGGATGCATTCTATTTACAATTATACAATATCTAATTTCAAGGAGAAAATCGATTTAAAAACCATCGCTGAGGTGGCTAAAATTAGTCCAAATTCTTTTTGCAAATATTTTAAATCACGAAGCAAGAAAACATATTCTAGGTTTATTAATGAGATAAGAGTTAGTCACGCTTGTAAACTCTTAATGGATGGAAAAGTAAATGTAAAAGAAGTTTGTTATGATAGTGGTTTTTATAACTTCGCCAGCTTTCATCAATACTTTAAAAGTATAACAGGAAAAAGTCCATTACAATACCAAAAGTCGTTTATAACTGCTTAGCCAAAGTTAATAATTGCATGTTAATGAAATAATTGCGATGCGGTAATCACTGATTTTTTACCGTTTAAGGGTTCTATACTTACGGTTAAATTGTTGCCGCCACCACTGTCATAATACCATAAGCCAATTTTATGATATCCTTTTTTAAGCGCAATAGTTCCATTCGGCTGAGGTTTGCCTTTAGCTGCATCATTTTCTGCAACTGCTTCATTATCTATCCAAAGCTTACTTCCGTCATCAGAATCTAAATAAAAAGTATACAAATCATCCTTATCTATATGAATATATCCAGTAAAACGGAGAGCAAATTTATCTTTTCTCTCCTTTTTGTCAATTGATAAGGTAGGCGTAACTCCTTTGGTCTTAACCGCAGTATTTGTTAAAGTTTCCATATTAATTTTACCCACAGGCTCAAGATATTCATAACTTACTCCTTGTTTTGCAGCTATTTTAATAGGCGCTTTCCATCGATAAACTTTTGCTTCTTTAACACTTACATTACTTTCTAAAGCGCCATCCCGCAATGCGATGGCTTTAATCATACTTTTAGCAGTCACATTAAACGGTTTGCTATATTTGGTTGATTTAGTGGTGGGCTCACTTCCATCTAGTGTATAATAAATCGCTGTTGAATTGCCTTTGAGTTGAATTGTAGTTTGTAAAGTTTTGTTATTTTGAACCACGTCAATTTCTGGTTTGTGTGCAAATTGACCAAAGCCTGCAATTTTTAGCACATATGCATAAGGTGCTTTAAATACATTTGGATCATACTCTGGCAAATCAATTTCCGTTGCATCATTTTGTATATGCCAAACCACTTTTGCTGTGCTACCCAATAAACTAAGAGAGGCAGTATTAGGTAAAATAATATTTTTTAATCTGATTTTTTTGTTGGAAGGGTATTTTGGCAAAATAGCATACAAAGCATTTGTTGTAGGATTATAGGTGTAAAAAACCTCTTTTACCGCAAAACCAGGATCTGGATCAATCGTAATTTTCGTCATGTAATCGTTTGTGGTTTTCCAATCTCCTTCCACTTTTTTAGATTGATAATACTGATTTCCTTCACTCCATTGAAAAGCATTCTTCCATCTAACCGTATTGTAAATTGCTTCTCCATTAACAATCAACCAGTCGCCCATTTGCAATAAACGCTCTTGCATAATTGGCGGTATTTTGCCATGCTCATCGGGACCAATATCCAATAAAAAATTACCTCCACGACTTACTTTATCCACTAATGAAATGATGAGTGACTGTGTTGTGTTATAATCCCAAGCATCTTCCGCACGATTGTAACCATATGAATAGCCCATTCCTCTACTTTCTTCCCAAGCATGATCCTCAAAATCTAAATCGGGTTGATACTCTGGTGTATACACCTGCCCATGATTAAACCGAATGCCACTACCCCATCTATCATAGGTTACTACTGAGTTTTTAACTGGGCTCGAGTTATATAACCATGCCAAAAATTCTTGCGAACGCCAAGTTTCCGCAGGCAAATCCCAATCGCCATCCGTCCAAAAAACATCAGGTTTATAAGTGTTAATTAAATCTAACATTTGTGGGTACATATGGTTATCCACGTAGCTTTTTATATCTTTTTTATACAATGGATTATACCATTCATACAAAGAATAATACATACCTGGTCTTACACTAGTTTTACGCAATGCAGTAAATAAATCACCCAATAAATCTCTATGTGGACCTGTAGTAACCGAATTCCAAGGAAATCCCCATGTTTTATCGGTTTCTTTACTCGGCCAAATCGCATAACCATCGTGATGTTTAGAAGTTAACACGACATATTTAGCGCCTGATTTTTCAATGAGTTTAGCCCACTCATCAGGGTTATATAATTCAGCTTTAAAATCCTTTGCTAAATCATAATAGGTGCGCTCACCAAAACGTTTTTTTTGATATGAAATACGGGCAGTATCATTACCATTTAATCCGTTTTGATACCATTCTGCATAATTACCTTTTGTACTCCATCCCGGTACAGAGTACACTCCCCAATGAATAAATATCCCAAATTTAGCTTGACCAAACCAGGTGGGAATAGGTCTGGCGTCTAAACTTTCCCAGTTGGCTTGATAATTTTGTGCGTATAAGGAAGTGGATAAGCTGAGCTCTAATACCAGGATGATGAGGGATTTAAGTCGCATATGATTATTTGTTTGTGGTCATTACAAATAAACAATATTAAGCTTAATAAAGAAAATTACTTAATACCTAAATACTAAATGCAAAATATCAGAAAGTGAGTTTGTTAAATTTAAATAGAATCAAAATTAGTCCTGCATGCTAAGAATGTATTATAGTCCAAGTTCTTCTATCAAGAGTTGACGAAATTTTGCTCCAATTGGTATAGCCCTGCTCATTCTTGCATTCAATTTTTTTTATAAATAGCATTAAGTCTTCAATCTAAAAAATCACCTAAGCCTAAAGGGTGAGCCTTTATTTTAGTTATTGTTTAAGAACATTATATAAATGAACTAAACACACTTTATCACATTAAGTTTAGCTCCCAAACGCCCTATAAAGATGATTTTATAGCAAATTAGTATGGGTTAATTTTGCTCTCAATTGGCACTAGCCTTACAGTGCAATATCAAAAGTCATAATGCATTGTTAAACAATATCTGAAATTACTTTTAAAAATAAATTATGGATAACGAACAAAAATTGACACTAAAAATATCCCTTCCATTTATTATAGCTTTTATAGCACTCAGACACTTAATTCACGAATTGCATGAAACTTCACATATGCTTCTTGGAAGATTATGGTGCGGAGAATGGGGTACGAGAGACTTTAACAATGTACAGCCCATTTCCAAGACATGTATAAATGCAGGCACAATACCAAATATATTGGAAGGCCCAATGGTTAACTACATCCTTATCTGGGTTGGTGCTTTATTGATTAAATATGGAAGCAACCCATCAAATAAATCTTGGGGGATTTCTCTCATATTTGCAAGTTTACCACTAGCAAGGGTAATTACTGCTTTATTTGGTGGAGGCGATGAAATGGGAACAGCACAAACCTTTATTCAAAATGCTTATCTAGCTAGGCTAGTAGTTTTAGCTTTAATGTTTATTGTACTTGCTTATCCATTAACAATTGCCTTTAAATCATTATGTTCAAGGCATAGAATTATATATTTTATGTCATTCCTTATCTTACCTATGCTGCTGGAAGGTTTTGTGGTTCTTCTTTTTTTCAATCACTTACTTAAGATTGGAATAATGGATACAATCTGGTTTATGGGCATGCCAAAGCTTGTAGTAGTGGTTTTGATAGTTGATATTATTATTCTTTTGGTTTTTGCCAACAGAATCAAAACATTAATAAGGAAATAGATTCATATCCATTTGAATATGAACTAATTTAATCCGCTGTAAACATAGAGTTAAACGTTTCCTTATAGCAAAACAACTCACCAAAACAAAAATATGAACTATAAACATTTTTTATCATTAGGTATTGTCCTAACGATTGCAATATCATCTATTGCACAGACCAAAACCAAGGTTACTAGACTACAAGATCCAACACTGCCTTAATCTTATTATACAGAAGAGGTAAGTAAACATCTTTTCCAAGAGTTAAAAACTGGTTCAATGGGCGAGTATGGAAGTATAGAACAAACTATATCTCCTAAAGTATTAAATGATATTCATAAGTGGATAGACCAGCAAGTCAAAAAATAAACAATTGAAATTCATCTAAACTGCTGCAATAATATTGTGGCAATTTTTAAACCCTCTTTAACCACTCTAATACCCCCCCATTTCCTTCTAAAGCAAATATAAAACCTTCCACTAAAACAACTAACTTCCCATTATAAAAAAAAGAAGCGTTTAACCTTGGTGACGGAATAATGAAATCAGATGCACCAAGTTGTTGTTGTCCAACCTGCCAACACAAATTGCCATCCATTGTAATACAGCTGATAATAAATTCTTTACGATCGAGTGTTTTATAACTGAAAGTAAAAAATCTTCCAGCTAATGTGTCTACGGCTAATATTCGCCCAGCAAGCAAAAATAATTCACTAGCGGTTTTTTTATTTGCGAAAACCAGTCTTTGTTGTTCTCCTTGTTTATGCAACGATACAATAGGTACCCCATCTCTAGTATGTATTAGATTTGCATCGACTTTTAGGTTCATATCTAATTGATTTGCTAATTTCTCTGAACCATGCTTTACTAAAAAAGATGTCTTATGACCATCTTTCGCAATAACTTCAATACTTTCTGTAAGGGCATTATAATCAAACTTATAAACACCAGTTTCCATCCCTTTCAATTTACCCAGTCGAGGTCGATCAAACATATCAATAGTTGATCCATTAATTAGGCTTGTGGCTACCAACCTATTATCACTTTTTAACCAAGCTACCTTAGCTCCATTACCTTGTAATTCATAGCTTCTACCAATCAATTTAGTAAATAGTAACTTTCCACTCCCTAAATCAATTCCCCTAATACGGTAATTCACAGAAGATCCCATGCCCCCTGCCGAACGGCTATAATAATCTTCTAGCCAAACAACTCCTTTTTGATGAAGTAATAATTTAGGTCCTGTTGTAGCATAACCTAAACCTAAATATTCCGGATTAATCTCATTAATAAAAATCGAAACTGAAAATATAAAGAACATTCCAAAAACTATCCATCCAGTAATTCGATTTCCACTTAAACTTTCTTTACGTCTGAAAAGCCCAAGTTTACCAATATGTATCACCCAATAGATGATAAAAAAAAAGGCAATTAAGCCAAGTATACACCATAGCCCATATAACCTCAAAAAAGTAATTAGGTAATTGAAAAAAATTTCCATATTAAGTTTCTAGTTTATTTGAAGTATTGCTGAAGCTTCTTAATATAATCAGAAAGGTACATCAGCGTAATGATGATCTGTCATCCATTTTGATACTAAGAAAAAAATTGTTGGCATTGACTGCTTTTTTCTTGCAGCATTGACTTTAGCTGCCCTTATAATATTACCTAAAGTGCTACCATCCATTGCACTGCAAGTAAAATTTGCCCTTAATTCTAATAGCTTATACACTAAATTCCAGTTGCTCTCCTTTTCAGGAAATGCGGCCGCAACTTGAGCCGCAAACATTATTGGGGTTTGACCTTTTGAGTTTCTCACATCAATATCTGCCCCACTCCTTATCAGCAATAGCACTATGGCATTTTCTTTCTCGCCCTTGCCAATCATATCAAAAATTAATGGATCTTTTCCTCTAATATTGCGATTAGGGTTCATTCCAAAATCTAATAATAATACTACAGATTCTGGTGATAAACAATCATAATCAGCAATCAATGCATCATTTGCATGAATGCCTGACTCTAGCAATACTCTCAATATTTTTTCAAAAGAATTCTTTAGTTTTCCATTTGAGCAATTCATATCTATTGCGAATTGTAAATAGCTATATTGATTTTCATCACTACTCAATTTATCTGCTTCCTTAGCTTTAGCTATTAATTCACTAAGCAGTTCGACATTGTTATATTCGATTGCTAATGCAATATCTTGTTGGGTGGATGTATGGTAATAATGTAGTGCTTGTGATTCTTCTCTCTTGACAACCAAATCTAGTTTAGCTATCATCAGAGCAAAGGTGAAAACTAATGGAACTGCAGAAAAAGTGCACCCTAAAATCAATGCTTTATCATTACCAAACTTAAGAATGACCATAGATAATATGATGATTCCAAGAGCTACAAAAAAGAAGGATAATTTAGGATACATTTCCTCATTTAGCATAAATGAACTGCCTTTAATAAAAAAAACCACATGAATTACTAGCGCCACTAGATCAAATGCCAACAACATTAGTAGCATTTTCCAAACAGTTCCTTTATCCTGTATACTTTGTATATTATTTCTCAGTATTTTTTCCATTTTGATGGAGAGCTTTAGCAAGCTGTATAAAATCGTTAGGCATAGTTAACCCTTTTTGATTTGCTTCTAATTCAATCTGGAAGGGCATGGAGAGGTACAAATGGGATCAATTTTAATAGATATCATGAGATTTTTGGGAAAGAAGCTAAATGAGAAGTTAGAAGGCCATTAAATTCGGTATTGGATTTTATTTCTGAAAGGAATCCTAAAAACGAAGTGCTACTGCATTGGAAGTCTTGAAGCTATCCCAATAGTGCCTACTAACCTAATTTATTGATTGTTTTAGCAATTTCCGCAAGGAAGCAGATTGAATACTACCATTTCCGCTGTAACACCCATCTATTCTGCCCTCTCCGTGCCTATCCTTGGTTAAATCTAGACCATCAGGAGTTTGTATCTGAGTTGTACAACTCACTGCATGACATGCTTTATATAGAAGAATTTTTGCCTCATTAGGCATAGTTTAAAACAAAAAAGGCTGTAAATCTAAGATTTACAGCCTTTCGTTTTCGTTTTGTAACCAGTAGCCCGTAGGGGAATCGAACCACCCCACTAAAAGCTTTTATATCAATGATTTACAAACAGCTAAATTCGGTACTCATTGAATTCCCCACTGCTTTTAAATACGTTTTGACCGTAATTACTTATAGTGCAAATATAGCAACAATCATGCAATTTCCAAACAAAAAGGCACTATTTACCAATAGCCTTTTTTAACTGCGGTTAACGTTTTCTTATCCACGTCGTTAAGTAGTTCGTCATCTTTGTTTATAAATGGATCGTACCAGTCTACCTTGCTCCTAGCCCATAACAGGTAGTTCTCCATTTCTTCATTATACCTGTTCTGCTCCCTTGCCAGCCTTTCAGTTTCTTCAAGGTATCTTCTCATTAGCACAGCTTTCTCCCATAACTCGGAATCGGTCTTTAATTTAAAAAAATCTACGAGTTCAGTAGCCTGCCTTTTTTCAATGTTAACCTTGATTTGTCGCTCATTTTCGACCTTTGCTCTCCATAATTCCTGCTCTTTCCGATGTTCCTTTGCTTTAATTGCTGCAAGCTTTAGAAATTCAATAATATCATTCACCTTTTCCTCGATCGACACGTATGTAGTATCTTTCCACTCCTTTGAATTCCACGAATTTTCTCCAATCTTGAAATGGAGTATTCCAGAGCCGATGTATTCATAATTATCCCAAGAATACTGGGCATCTTTTTTTTCGATTCTATTTTGTTTTTCCCTTAGCAATAAAACAAACTTTTCGCCATTAAACATCGTAAACGTCGAATGTGGCATTACACTAATAGTCCCTCCAGCCTTTTTTATTTCAATGATAACAGAGTTGAAGAATCGCAGTGATTTTTCTATTAAGGTCGGACTCACATTAATACTTAAAGCATGGTAGCCTATCGATATCAGCTTCTTGTTGTCCCGCCCTTTAGCTTCTGCTTGATATATCCTCTGTGCTTCGGAGACTACCTTATCAAATTTATCAACTGATTTTTCTTCTGCCTTCTGAAAATGCTGCTCTATTCGTTTTTCTCTCTTGATCTTGGGTGGCTTGGGTTCATAAATAATCTTTTCTGCAATAGTATTATCTATATGAAGTGCTTTCTTTTCAATTATGTGTCCAGCCCTTAGTTGCGACCAATATCCATTTGGCGGTACTGGGATCTTATATTTTTCTAACAGCATTTTGACCTCGGCGTAAGTGCCACCATACAGTTCGATAAAATGGCTTAGTGGTTTTTCCCAAACTATATTATAGAGATCCTCTCTTGTGAATTTAATTTGGATCATTTGATTTTCTTTAGACATTTTATTGCTACCATAAATTTATAGTTTGAAATGCTTAAAAATAATAAGATTTCTCATCATGTAATTGTCCGAATGTTAAAATTGCCTACCTTACCAATTGTAATTTACATTAAGAGATAGATATATAGCTGAACACGGCTTTAATAGATGACAGTATACTTAAAGTTTATTATTTTAGATTTTTAATTAAAAGTTTCCTCTCTCAAAAAAATGCCAAAGACCGAACTTGTTAATCCTAATGTTGGAAATTTTATTGAATCTATCCGAGACATAGGGTATTCTTTTGAGGTAGCTGTTGCTGACCTTATAGATAATAGTCTTACCGCAGGGTGTTTGAATATTAAAATCGTTACCATACCTCAACCTGATCTAATATTTGCAATGCTTGATGATGGTTTTGGAATGTCTGAAGTAGAGCTATCAGAAGCGATGAGACTAGCATCCAAGCACCCTCGTGAAGTCAGAACCAAGACAGATCTTGGACGATTTGGATTAGGACTTAAAACCGCATCCTTTTCTCAGTGTAAAAAGCTAACTGTCATTTCAAAAAAAGATAACTCTGTAGTTGCTAGACAATGGGATATCGATTATATATCTGAACAAAATGCTTGGCTACTCATTAATCCAGATAAAATTGACCATTATCCATTTTATGAAGAACTTTTAAACTTAAACAGTGGAACTCTTGTATGCTGGGAAAACGTCGATAGATGTGAAAAAAATGGTTTTTCTAACGTTATTGACAAGTTAAGAAAACATCTATCTCTAGTATTTCATAAATATTTAGAAGGATCAGAAACTTCAAAATCGGTAAGAATACTTGTTAATCAGAACCCACTTATCCCATTCAATCCATTTAATCTTAACCATTCGGCTACACAGCAACTTGCCTTGGAAAAAATTAAATTGTATGGAACAACTATTTTAGTCCAGCCTTATATTTTACCACATCACTCAAAGCTGTCACAGCAAGAATACGAATTATATGCAACTGAAGATGGCTACATTAAATCTCAGGGATTCTATTTATATAGAGAGAATCGAATTCTAATTTATGGTACTTGGTGGGGGCTTCACAAATCTTTAGATGCACACAAACTTGTTAGAATTAAGATTGATATACCTAATAGCATCGATACTTATTGGGGAATAGATATCAAAAAATCTATTGCAAGGCCTTCCGAGGAAATAAAAAATGATTTGCGCCGTATCATTGGCCAATCAACAGAAAAAGGATCGAGACCATTTACAGGTAGAGGTCGAAAGATTGAAAATAAAAACATAGTGCACTTCTGGGAAATTCTTCCGCTCAATGACGAATTCCGTTTCGCAGTAAATCATGAGCATCCATTTTACAAGGAGTTGTCTTCTAGCCTTACTCCTGAAAATCTTGATAAATTAAACTATTATTTAAAAGGACTGGAAGCATATCTTCCGCTAGAAGCAATTCAATTCAAGCTTCAAAAAAGTCCTCATTTGGTTAAACAACAATCTGCATTTTCTGAAGAAGACATTGTTGAGTTGACTAAAAAATTAATTGATGCGGGTCTTTCACAAGAATATATAAATGAGCTTTTGAAAACCGAATTATACAACGATCGCAAAAACCTACTTCAAAATGGACACAATTAGCTATCAAGCAATAAAGGAAAATATACACAATAAGCTTGTTAAAGTGACAGGAGCCCTTGCTCATGACAAAATTGAAGAAGAAATTACTAAAATAAGAAAAGTCATCGCAACAGTAGGCACTGAAACATTTGCGGATATACTTTCTATAGAAAAATATTCAGATCTATCAGAAAGTGATTGGAATAGATTAACACGGGAATTTGAAATTCATTTCAACGTTAAGTTACCAAATGGCACACTTATTCAAGGAGATGAGCAACAAGAACGCGATACAGTCTGGTGGTCAACTCTTCATAAGCAAAAATCAGAAAAATATTATTGGAATAGATATGCAAGTTTTCTAGAAACAACACTTCCGCCAGATGTAGTGAAGACAATTGATGAAGATACTGATGTCGTTATGGATAATCTGGAGAATCCATCTTCATCAGTATTCTCTCGCTATGGCATGGTAGTCGGCCATGTACAATCAGGCAAGACCGGCAATTATGCAGCAATAGTTTGTAAAGCCGCCGATGCAGGTTATAAATTTATTGTTGTTATTGCTGGAGACAAAAACAACCTGAGAAATCAAACTCAAGAACGACTAAATGAAGCATTCATTGGACAATCAAAAGGGATACAAGTAGGCGCTGGCAAAGGAAATTCTAGCCACGAAAAATTGCCTTATAGCCTAACAACTGTAGAAAAAGACTTCAATAAGCATGATGCAGATAAGGTAGCCCAAGGTTTAAATTTCGACAATATCAGCGTGCCGATACTTCTTGTTATAAAGAAAAACTCCGGAACTCTAAAAAATGTAATTGATTGGCTACAAAAGCAATATGTGAACAAGATTGTGAAACATGCAATGCTAGTAATCGATGATGAATCTGATTATGCATCCATTAATACGAAGGAAGAAGATGATCCAACTCAAATAAATAAAAAACTTCGCATTCTTCTAAGTCTATTCCAAAAGAGCGCTTACGTCGCTTTTACAGCTACACCTTATGCGAATATTTTTATTGACCATAATGCTGAAAATACGGAATTAGGAAGAGATCTTTTTCCCAAGGATTTTATTTATGCGCTCGATGCTCCCACAAACTACTTTGGGGCAAGAAAAATATTTCTCGACAATAAGAGGAAACACTTAGTTGCAATCAATGATTGGAGAAATTTACTTCCGTTGAACCATAAAAAAGATTTAAGTATCGATGCTCTGCCTGAAAGTTTATTAAAAGCCATAAGACTTTTTCTTTTAGTTGTAGGCATTCGAGCACTGAGGGGACAAGGGAACAAGCATAATAGTATGCTCATTCATGCTTCAAGATTTACGGATGTCCATAAAATGATTGCAAAGTTAGCTGGAGCTTATGTTTCATTAGTTAGAAAGGATATAACATCATATGGAAAACTTGATAATGCAATAGAACAAAGTATACACCTACAGAACTTAAAGAGTACACTATTTGATGTTTATCCAGAAATAGAATTTAGCTGGTCAGAAGTTTTAAAAAGTCTAGTTAAGATCATTGATTCAGTCATTATCAGGGAAGTGCATCAAAAAACGACACTCCCTTTAGTGTATAGAAATGATATTGTTACCAATGCAATAGTTATTGGAGGGACAAGTCTTGCAAGAGGATTTACAGTAGAGGGTCTAAGTATCAGTTATTTCTTGAGAAGTACAGTTTTTTGGGACACCTTGCTTCAAATGGGTAGATGGTTCGGATATAGGCCAGGGTATGAAGATTTATGCAGAATTTTTATGTCTGCTGAAAGAATTGATGATTTTTCAGAAATAATTAAATCTACGGAAGATCTTTACCTAGATTTTAAATTAATGGCCGAGAAGGGCATGACTCCTAATGACTTCGGACTGGCTGTTCAAGAAAACCCTGATAGTGCATTGCAGGTAACTGCCAGAAACAAGCAAAAAAATGTCACAGAATATATTCATTCTCTCAAGCTTGATGGAAGACTAAAAGAAACCAGTCGCCTTAGAAGTGACCCTAATGATATTGAAAAAAATGTTCAATTGGTCAAAAATCTGATTGATGCTTTGCCAAATCCAGAACCAATCGAAGGTAGCTTCATTTGGAGAAAAATTGATCGATCGGTTGTTGGAAATTTTTTAAAGAATTTCAAGACTTTTGAAAACGATAGATTGGGACTCACATCAAGAATGCCATTGCCATTCATAGAAAAGTTTACAGAAGAGCGTGAAACGCTATGGGATATTTCATTGCATAACGGCATTGGAAGCACGTTTCAATATAAGGATATTAAAGTTAAAAGAGAGACTAGACAATTCTCATATAAGGATGATGGTTATTTTGAAATTCAGAATCGACAGGTATCATCTGGGTCAGCTGAATCAATTGCTATATTAGATCCCGAACTAAGAAAAACTTACGGTCCTGACCGAGGTTTAACTCGTAAAAATATGGAACGTCCACTTTTGATGATCCATATCATAGAACCTACATTCAAAAAGGATGGCATGCCAACTTCGAATTTTGACAGTATAACCGAAATGATAGCCATTGGAACAAGCTTTCCGGGAGATGTTACATCGAAAGAAGATATTGTAACGTTAAAAATTAATACTGTTTATTATCAAAATTTATTAAAAGACCTTGAATTAGATCAGATTTCAGATGACTGACCAACTTAATAATCCATGGAACAATATGTTCATCTCCAGTGGAAGAAGGATAGACACTGAAACAAATCATAATATTTTCTGGATATTGGATGATGGTGGTCGAGCTGGTATAAGAATAAATGTTAAAACCATCCCCGCAGAATTTGAGGACGTTGGAAAATTCAGTGGAATTTCTATGATTATTAGATATTTGACAGATTCTGACGATGAGTTATATCTAATTTTGAATAATTCTTCCGACAAGGAAATATTCCATACACTATGTTCAAACCTTATAGTTATTGCTGTATCTATCAGAGATGAAACCCAACTGTTTATTGCAATTTTGAAAAGACTGAAACACTGGCAACGATTTTTGAGCCAGGTTGCTTCAAAGATGTTATCAGAAAAAGTCCAGATGGGATTATATGGGGAACTCATTTTTTTGATAGAATGCGTTATGCCAACTATGAGTGATAAAGATGCATTGCTTTCATGGGTAGGTCCTGATTTTCATAAACAGGATTTTTCATTTGAAAATAGCTTGGTAGAAATAAAAACATTTATATCATCAAATGGACCTTTCATAAAAATCTCATCCATGCACCAATTAATATTTGAACTAAAGCCCTTAACACTTGTAGCCTATGGGCTTACTAAAAATAATACTGGCCGATCTATAATCGATTTGATAAAGGAAATAAAAGATAAATTTACCGACAATCATTATTTACTAGATATCTTTGAAAGTAAGCTCGCCTTATACGGTTATCTTGATGGTATTTCTGAAGAACCATTTTTTAAGTACTTCACTGATACCAAAAAGGCATTTAAAGTCAATAGTGAATTTCCAAAAATTACCCCAAAAGAAATCGCTAATCAGATTGTAGCACTCCAATATACCATTGATCTTTCTAAGTGTTCTATTTTTGAAACAAACCTTAACGCAGCTTTTTAACTCACCATCCCATGGCAACATTAGATGAATTTCACGAAGATTTTATTCAATCAGTTCTAATAGATGCAGAATCTAGGAGTCTGTTCAAGGCCCAGTCATTTTTTGAAATTGTCTGTGAAGATCTTGTAAGTGTTGGTGACTTGACCACTAACTATACACCGGCAGAATATATTAAAAGAGGTTTGGAGGCATACGGTTATGATTATGATGAAGAAAGAAAAATTCTTACCATTCTTAACCATCAGTTCTACCAAGACGATACGATTCAGACACTTACTAAAGGTCAGATAGAGACTAAATTCAGTCGATTAAAATCATTTTTTAATAAGTGTACTGAACAACTCTACAGTGAAATGGAAGAAACATCTGAAGCATATTCAATGGCTTATAACATCTTCAGATACTTTGAAAGGAAACAGTTAAATAAAGTTAGGCTTATGGTCCTAACTGACGGTAAAGCAACAAGAAATCTGCTTGAACTTCCTGCCGAAAGCATCAAAGATATACAGTTTGATTTCCGAGTTGTGGATATTGAGTATTTACATAATATTTATGAGTCGGAAACTAAATCTGCCGTTTCAGATATTGAAATTGATCTTCCGTGTCTTAAGATTAACGATGATAAAAATAGCTACCAATCATATCTTGCGGTGATAAGTGGTGACCTTTTGGTTGATATTTATGAGGAGAATGGACAAAAGCTTTTTGAGCAAAATGTACGCACATTTCTACAGTTCAAGGGGAATGTCAATAAGGGGCTTAGAAATACAATTGAGTATAATCCCGAAATGTTTTTGCTTATAATAATGGTATAACTGCCACAGCAGAATCAGTAGAAATATCAAATGACGGAAGGCTTAAAAAAATTCGAAATTTCCAGATTGTAAATGGAGGGCAAACCACCTCCGCTATTTACGCTGCTAAAATGACGTCAAAGCTTGATGTCTCCAAAGTTGCTGTCCAGATGAAACTTTCAGTGGTAAAAAGCACACAAAATCAAGATGACTTTGTATCAAAGGTTGCCGAATACGCAAATACGCAAAACAAAATAAATAATTCAGACTTTTTCTCAAATAGTCCTTTCCATAAAGACATGAAGGAATATTCTAATAGAATATTCGCTCCTGCAACTGGGGGCGCACAAAAACGAACCCACTGGTTTTATGAGCGAGTTCGAGGTGAATATTTAAATAGTCAGGCATATCTTAAAGCTACTGAAAAAGCAAAATTCTTACTAGAAAATCCTAAAAATCAGGTTGTAGACAAAACACTCCTTTCAAAGACAGAAATTATGTGGCGTGGTAGACCTGATATTGTATCAAAGGGAGCACAGGAAGCATTTAAAAAATTTGCTGATGAAATTACCGAAACCTTGGAAAAGGACAATTTAGCAATAACCGAAGTTTATTTTAAAGATGCGATTTGCAGAGTTATTCTATTCAGGACTGTAGAGAGAATGGTTTCAGCTGCACCATGGTATGATGGGGGATTTCGAGCGCAGACAGTAGCATATACTATTTCATATCTGTCTGAACTAACACAAGCCTCCAGATTTGAACTTAATTTCGACCTTATATGGGAACTTCAGGAAATCCCACAATCACTTGTTGAGATGCTAAAACTTATTTCTGAAAGAGTATATCATAAAGTAACTCATCCTGCACCAGGTTATGCTAACATCACACAGTGGACTAAAAATTCTATGTGCTGGATTGCCGTTAAAGAAATTGACATTGAATTTCCTATTGAAGATCCTCGTCTATTTATCCACAGGGAAGATAAAAAATATAAGGCAAAAGAAAGTAAAGATGTCAAGGCGGTAGACAAAAGTATTGATAATCAAATCTTTGTTCTTAAAGTTATTGCCAAAGACTGGAATACTTTGCTCAGTTATTATAAAAATTATAAGGGCATCAAAAATCTAAGCTCCATGCACCTTGACGTTTTAGAAAAGATGGCCTCGAAAAAAATAACCCTGCCCTCAGAAAAACAGTCAAAAATTTTATATCAAATCTTTGAAGGCGCACGTCAAGAAGGGGTATTACTTGATACGATCTGATTGGGTAAAAAAAACATTTTTTATTGTTGCCATATTTATTATTTTCACTGTTTGTTAGCGTTTTTCTTGGAAATATCAGGATTTTTCACTAACGAATTGATTATCAAAATATTACAGCGTGAAAAAGTCTAAAAAAATTGGTATCGATATTTTCAGCGGAGCAGGTGGCCTGAGCTTAGGCGCAGAAAACGCTGGAATTTCTATTGGACTAGCTATAGAAAAAGACCCTTCCGCTGCAAAAACCTTTAGTAGAAATCATCCTGGAGTAAATATTCTGTGTAAAGATATCGGGGAAATCAAACCTTTAGAACACATCGAAAAAAATCCTTTCATTGTTTTCGGAGGTCCTCCTTGCCAAGGTTTTTCTTTGTCGAACACTAAAACTCGCACAGAATTTAATAAGAATAATTATCTATTCAATGAATTTGTAAGATTTGTAAATGAGCTTCAGCCAGAGTGGTTCTTATTTGAAAATGTTGAAGGTATCACTACCTTCAATCACGGGGAAACGGTAAAAGAAATAAAAGCATGTTTCAAAGAAATCGGGTATGAAACTACTGAAAAAGTACTCTATGCATCTGATTATGGAGTTCCACAACATCGAAATAGATTCATAATGGTAGGTAATCGGTTAGGAAAAACGTTTGAATTCCCTGCTAAGAGTAATCGTAGAATTAGTGTTGAGGATGCAATTTCAGATCTACCAGACCTTAATAATGGCGATAAATTTGCTGACCTTCCTTACAAGAGGGAACTCTCTGAAGTTAGCAATTATGCTAAATCAATGAGACTAAAATCAAATTCTGCTAGTCAAAACTTAGTATCTAAGAACGAAGAGTACGTAATTGAGCGATACAAACATATTAAGCAGGGTCAAAATTGGCGGGCTATCCCTTCTGAAATGATGCAGAACTATGCCAATGTTAATAATTGCCATAGTGGGATTTACAAAAGATTAGATGCTTCAATCCCATCGGTTGTAATATCCAATTACAGAAAAAATATGTTGATTCATCCTTTCCAAGACAGGGGACTTTCTGTCAGAGAAGCTGCAAGGTTACAGAGCTTTCCAGATCATTTTGTTTTCGAAGGAACTTTAATGCATGTACAGCAACAGATAGGTAACGCTGTACCCCCATTGCTAGCTGAGGCTATCTTTAAAAAGATATTAAGTTATTAATTCTTCCAAATTATACGCTAAAAAGTAGCTTGAGCCTTCAGAATAAGCATTGATATTGTACTGGTTTGCTGAAGCGTAGCAAATTTGTATATCTTCATTTTTAAGGGCTGCAATAGCTACGCCCATAGTGGAGATCTTATTATTTAGTGGAGATATAACAATATTATATTGTTGTCCATATTTAGCATGTAAACTGGTAATCTGATCTTGTGTCTCCTTAATATTTGTGCAGGAGAATTCGAATTGATCTAAAAGAATAGATGAGTTATTAATTGCAAGATGCTGATACTTCTCATTTGCAATTTGACTTAATTGTTCATTTATAGAGTCTTTACTCGATGCTTTTCCCAGAATTAGTTTATTAGGTTCAAAAGAATTGATTATTTCATCTGCCCTTTCTTCTTCAAATCCACTAAGAAGTATTAAGAGAAGTTCTTTTGATGGTGACTGCATTCCAGAAAACCCTAATACAGACCTTATATCTCGTATTCCTTTCGTTAACCAAATACTTTGATCTTTATCTGAATAGCTTTCAGCTGGTGTATAAACGAAAACCACATCTAAATATTTCAAGAATAATTCGGAAGAAAGAAGTCTGATTAATATAAGCAAAACCTCTCTCGTAAAGGTAGTCATATCTATAACTACCTTATATTTATCACGTGATATGGTATCAGAAAATTTTAAAAATAACTGATAAAACTTGTCATACGTCTCAAGTGGAGAATTTTTAGGATAATCTATTCTGGATAAAAAAGGAAGGTTCTTTTTCACTTCTTCTAAATTATCTTCTGATACTTTGTAGGTATCTTCAATATGAAAAATTACAGCTTCTTTTACTTGAGTTTTATCTAAATTGATTCCCAAGAACATAGAACGACTCTCAAAACCAGATGAGCATAGGTAAAGATCTATAACTCCTAAATAGGTGACGATATTTTCTTTTTCTATTCTCATGTTATTCAAGTTCCGTAAGTAAACTTAGTTGCTGATCTTCGTCGCCATTAGAAAGTGTCTTGTTAGCTTCACGTTCAAATTTCATAGGGTCAGTTAGGCTTATTTTCAACACACTACTGTTCATAAATTTGTAGCCTTTAAAACCTGCTGGGTCCAATTTGAAATATGGTGACAATGTACGGCTTAAAATGTAAAGCCTACACCTGCCTGTACCTTGTTTGTTCCCAATCGAACTTTTGTGCAAATATCCGTAATGTTCCGCTAGATCAATTATTTCTTTCAATTCATTGTCAGGCATATCATTTAAGGCAACAGAAAAAACTATTCTTTCAGCTCTATCTGAAACAAATATTCTGTGGAACATTTGCCCTAGGCCAATAATAAGATTATATAATTTATCTGCTTTACTTAAACGCTCATTCTCATTTTTATGCCCATGTTCCTCGATAACTTTTTGAAATTCATTTTCTAAAAAACTACTTGAATATTCTTTAATTATGGAATCTTGAACCATTACGGGTATATGATCAATGTCTGGAATTTGAATTTCATTCCTAGAAATATGGTTCGAAAACATCCTTGTAGCCGGCTCTAGGAAATGACGTATAATACCAGATGAAACATCTACTAAATTATCGAAACCAGCATAGTTGTAATGAGAACCTGCACGACTTCCCTTTAATCGCTTTACATACTCTGAAGTAGCATATCTCCTGGCTGCATCACCTCCTGCATAAGATTTATTTGGGTTTGAAAATTCAATTTTTAATTTAGCTTTAATCTCTTCGATCTCCTTCTCTTGGTCAGCATCAAAAGGGAAAAAGTCAGTTGGAGCAATCTTTTTCTCCAAATATTTTTCAATTCGTTTACTAACAATTCTTTCAATACGCTTATAATAGTTATTGTTGGGCGTTGTGTAGACAGTTGCTATGTTTACCTGTGAATAATCATGTGGTGAATCAATAGTTTTGTTTGTAACCGTTTTTAAGGTTTTATAATCTAATTGCGTAGATATTTTAATACTAATGTCCTTTGATGTTCTATAAGAGACCCAAGTATTAAGAATTTTGGTTTGCGTTTCGTTCAAATAACCAGCGTCATCCACCAATAGAAAAATAGGCTTATCCTTTGGAAAGAAGGAAAGTTTTTTAAGTTCCAAAAGTATTGGATATAAAAAATCTAAATAATTACATAAAGGACCGTTATATTCTAAGGGCAAAGAGGGAGATAATGCCACCTTTTTGCAGTAGGTTTTACATTTTAAGAAGATTTCATCCAGTATTTTGATTACTCTTTCAAAGTAGCTTACTGGATTATCAAATTCAACCTTATAATTTTCAATATTTTGACCAGAGATATCAACATACCATAAAAATGTATTGCGATAAAAATCTTTAATTTCAGTTAAGCACTTGTCAAAATCATCTTTATACTGAAGGATGCTTTTAAAACATTTAGATGCAACATACGTAGTTAAAAGGTGCTCATTAAAAAATGTATTAGAACTATCTTTTAACCTATCCAATTCCGGGTAATTAATATCCGTTAATTTTATTGGAGCATATAACGAAAAATAGTTAAGTTCATTAAGTCCACAATTCCTATCTATCTTTTGACAATCTGGCATCATATACCTAAACATCATACTTTTTCCAGAACCCCTAGGGCCATTTAAAAACGTATGACCTATTTCAGGCACTTGATAAAAATCAGTAAAAACATCGACAAATAATTCATGTACTTCTTTCGCAGAAATTCCTTCTGGCGTATTTACTTCAAAAGGATTTTTCATGATAGTTTCATTTTAGATTTTACCAAATTAGATATATAATCGCCGTCTATCTGTTGCCCATCATACATGGTTAGGCTTTTGCAAACATCGAAAATATCACTTTTTTCAAGCACGGGATAACCATTCTCTTTCAACTCATAAGCGATGGGCGATGTTACTTGGTCATGATCAGAAGATGTAACCAAATTGATTTTGACCCTTACTTTATTGAACCTACACTCTTCAGGAAGAAATCTTCCACAATACAACGCTTCTAAGAACGTTTTCTGTGTTCGTTTATATATCTCTGTTAGTAAAAACTCCTCTACAGTACCACTTTTAGTTTGTTTTGGATATTTATCTACTAAAAATTTATCCATTACATAAAAACTCAATTGAATTTCACGTTCACTTAAATCAACACTATCTAGACTTGCGGAATACAAATGAAATATCTTGCTTGTTGCCTCAAGACTATCAATTTCAATTAGAAATTTCGACGCCCTCGTTAGGTCTTCTGCCAACTCGTCACCTAAACGAAGGGATGCTGCTAAAAATTGTGGGCGAATTTTTTGATGGGATAAAGAGTCAGAATTTTGCAATTTCCCAATCGGATCATCCTGTCCTCCGTGAGCTCTGGCAATATTCCCAATCACAAGCTTTTCTGAAGTATTAAGCACATTACCAGCATCAAATTTTGCCAAGAGTTCCTTTCCTTTTTTTGCATGCTCAGCTCTGCTACCGATTAAATGTCCAGTGTCATGCAATTGAATTGCCATTAGCAAGATAAACACCTCATAGGGTGAAATGAAGAATTTATTTGGTTCAGGATTTAGAGTAGGATTCAGGCAACTAATTATTTTGGATACTCGATCGATAACCATTTTTATGTGGTCAACACCATGGTCATTGTAATAACCTGACTTTTCAATTTCTAAAATTTTTGTCTTAATTTCTGGATGGACATCCTTATCAAACGCGTTTTTAAAAGTCTTGTAAATACCGACATAATCCTTTTCATGCGGGAACACAGACTTGTCCGTAATTTTTAAAAATTCCTCTTCGATATTCACTATACTAAATTTAACAACCACAACAAGAAAAAATAATCTTATCAGGTATAAGTATGTCAAGTTTACAAAAAAAAATGGTTTTTTTTTGTAGCTTCAAAGAAAGAGGATCTAAAAACAAAAATATAATTAGGAATTAAAGGATATTCAAATATTTAATATATCATAAAAAGCTCCTGTGAAATCATAAAAAGCACTTAAGGCGCCGACAAAAAAATGCCCTCTCCATTTTTCAACGAAGTGGGCATTTTTGACCTGTATTTATTTAATTCAACGCTTCTATGCCATTATTGGCAAAATTACTGCACAAATCGAATGCGATTTGGCTTCTCTGTAAACCTGTTCCGTACATAATAGATTTAAACTTGCTTTGCTCATCTTTATAATTGCGCACGTTTTGAAAGTATCCCGTTACCGCATTGTATGCACCAAACAAAGTACCTTTGGTTGTGGCTTCCTGTTGAGTAGGATTTGTTAAAGCATATTCCATTACGCTACTTACCATATTATTGTATACACTTGAAAATTCATCATGTTTACCACTTTTGAGATTAGTTATCGTTTCCTTGTTCGGTGCCATTGCCAACTGAACCAAGCGTTTTACTGCTCTATCGGTAATTTTTACTTTTGACCATTGGTTAAAAACCTCCCCCAATTCATTTGCTAATTGGTTGGTAATCCCCAAAAGTTTATGTGCCTGTTTTAACCTTTCCTTTGCACTTGCCGTGTGGCGTATCTTAATGCAATTCGTATGATTTTTTAATGCCGCATTTAAGGTATTTTGGCAACAAACACGAATAGGCGTAAACGATGCGGTTATACTACCAAAGCCATCGTGCGAAGATGTAAGGAAAAGATATTTTTCAATACAGTCTGTTCTACCAACACGAATATAATCAGGAAGTTTAGCGGTAATAAAAATTCGTTCTCCCAGTCCTAACACTCCTGCGGTTTCATATAGAATCCCATCTTTTCCGCCTACGATGCTATCAAAAAATGCAAATGCATCTACATTTTGAACGATGTTATAATCCTTGCCAACAACACCCAAAACCTCGTCCGTATCTGTTCTAACATTTGCATAATGGTTGGGTACATCTACACGCCATTCCATTACAATATCATTGTCCTCTGTTTCGGGTGTAGTATCATCGCCATAGGTAAATAGGTTTCGTTTTTCTACAGTGTAATCCAAACCTGCGTGCTTTATTGCTTCGGCACTGGTCGGGTAATCGGTTATAATCTGCCCCAAACCATGCCAAGCTTTTTCCTCTACACTAAAAAAACTATGCTTTTCTGTTTTTTGATTATAATTTAGGTTGTGTGCCATGGTTGATATTTTTAATGTTCCTAACTCTTGATACTAAAATTTCTGTTTCCAAAATGTTGACGTTTGCCGTATCGGTTAATGTCAGTTTTGATTGGGTTTCTATCTCGTGCACTATATCCCCCAAATTAGAATGGTCGGCATGAACTGCAACCCGAGCCATAATAAATATTGTTTCGTATTTCATGTTTTTAAATTTTGATAAATGAATAAACGCCCCTTGCAACCTGCAAAGGGCGTTACTTTAATTAAGCAGGAATAAAAATCTCTCCCTCGATTTCGGCTAATTTGTCAATACATAAATTATTAACTCTATTTGCTACCTCACGGATAATAAAAGGGTTCTTTGTAGTAAACTCCCTGCCTTTATCATCTTCAAGGGTAAGGGTACAACCTTGGAAAAAATTGTTGTCAGTTTCTTCCGCATCATCCTGTTGCGCCACTTCAAAAGCTTCCAATGTGCTTATGGTTTCCAATAACTTGACTCTTTGATTGATGCGACGGTTTAAGTCCAACGCCAATTTTATGGTTTTTTCCAAATTGAATGCTGGCTTGTCCTCTTTCATTTGTTCCTTGATTTCAATTTTGGTCGGCTCTGCTTTTGGCTCTTCGGATTTTGGCGCATCCTGTTTTGGGGTTTCTGCCTGTGGTTTTACATGTTCTGCAGGTTTGTCGTTTACAGGTGCTTCAATCTTTTTAACTTCTTCGGGCTTGGCTTCAACTTTATTGGCTACCGAACCATTGCCGATTGGCGAAAGGGTTTTTACATCTGATTTGCCATTTAATTGAGTGCTTGTTTTTCCGTTTACGGCTGAACCGTTTAATTGTGCTGTTTTCATGATTTCTGTTTTTAAATTTCTATTAATGATTATTTGAACGATTTCCCCAATCGGGGCGGTTTTGTTTAGGCGGTGGCTCTGTGGCGTACCGCATTGGCGTTGAGTGGGTGGGCTTCTGTCTTTTAGTGTTACCATAGCTTTTGTTTTTTAAGTCCAGTCGGCAGAGCCTCCTGGCTTTTTGATAACCCCCCGCACCTGAACGCAATCCCCTAGCAAGGCAAGGCTTTGCGAAAAAAAACCTCGTGAGCGCAGCGAGCAGGGAAGATTTTTTCAGCAAACCCGTAGGGTTTAGCCTTGACGGCTAGGGGATTGTTCAGAAATTTGTTCACAAAAAGCCTAGGTGGAATTTTTAGTGCTAATGATTATTAGTTGAAAAATGCTATCTTGCGTATATACTTTTTTACAAGGAAATATGTTTCCGATAGAATTCACATTTGATGGTCCGCCTTTATCTTTGCAGTCCAAGAATAAGGTTAGAAAAAGAGCCTATAAACAAAACATCGAAACGATAGCTAGAGGTATATTGCCAGCAGGTTTTGTAGTTTCTCCTGATGACCTAGAAATAACAATAACTTATTACCATGATGGTGCATCTCCAGATGTTGATAATATTATCAAACCCATACAAGATGCATTGGTTGGAGTAGTATATGTGGATGATAAACAAATTGCACATTCCACAAGCAGAAAAAGAGATATAAATAGAGGTTACAAAGTCAGACACGTTTCTGCTTGTATTTTAGAATCATTTGGAAAAGGAAATGATTTTATTCATGTTAAAGTTGATACTCACACCCCTTCAGAAGACCTTGACTAATGGAATCAAATTTAAATATTAAAAATATTGAGCGAAGGATTAAAGAACTCGCTAAAGAGTATGAAAACAAAGGGTATTCTGTTTTCATGAATCCTAATCAAGAACTTCTACCTAGTTTTTTAAAGGGATTTGAACCTGATTTGATTGTCTCGAATGATAATGAAAGTGTTATAATTGAAGTTAAAAGCAGGCAGGACTTGTCTGACCTGAAAAGGTATGAAGATTTAGCATCCATAATATCAAAAATGAAAGGTTGGAGATTTGAACTTGTTTTTACTAATCCTACAATTACAACTTTTGAGAAAAGTACAAGCCAGACGCTAAGTATTGAAGAAATTAAATTAAGACTAGTAGATGTTCAAAACCTGATAGATAAAGAATTTACAGAAGCATCTTTTCTTTTGTGCTGGTCAACATTAGAAGCAGCTATGCGATATAAGCTAGAAAAAGAAAATTTCGAAGGCTCAAATAAACCAACATCTTATGTTTTTAAATCAATATTTTCATTTGGATTAATAAATCAGCATGATTACAAAACTTTAGAGACTTTATTCAAATTTAGGAGTAATTTAGTACATGGGTTCATCCAAGATATCGAGAAATCAAATGTTACTGATTTAATAAATATTGCTAAATATCTTATAGGAGATAGCATTGAAGCCGAAATACAAATCTGGCTAGAAAGTCTTGATCTAGAATATTATGATGATGTGTATTCTTTATACTTAACCGTTGAAAATAAAGATGATTATGGTGGCTTTACCTATGAACAAAAAAATGAAAGAATTCTAATTAAAGCTGATGATATGGATACTCCATTAATTCTAAATTCCGAGGAACAAAGAAGAAAATTCGCTGAGCTAATAGAAGAAGAATATATGGATGGAATGTCGCCAGAGGGATGGTATGCGTTTAATAAGGCGATGGAAAAAGATGATTAGATAATTATAGATTGCATAAAAAAACGCCTAGGAGTATTAAAACTAGGCGTTTTTTTAACTTTACATTCTGATTCCCTGCCTTTGCTCAACTTCCTGCTCTTTCCCTTTATCTTTAGATTGGGCTACGGACATTGAAGGCTCTTTCAGGAATTGCTCCCTTTTTTCAGGCTTTCCGTTCTCTGCATACATATTGATCTGGCTGTAACGTGGTACAGCTTCGATAAATAGTTTCATTGGCTGACCATCCTTTTCCGTAGTCACAAAAGGGCGGTTACCATTCTTAAGTGAATCTTCCAACAGCACTTTTTTAGCTGGGTCTTCCAATTCCTTGATATTAAATCTTTCCAATACCTTGTTAAGGTCAAAGCCATATTGCGGATCATGGAATTGGTTTGTACTATAGTTTTGGAATCGGTCTTTTCCTTTTTCAAAATCGAGTTTTACCCAAGCCTTATATGGCTCGCCAGATAGGTTCATCATATCATTACGATAAACCGAGCGACCTTGAATAAGGTTTACTGCCTGCTCTGCTTTAAAGCCCCTGCCTTTCTCTATCCAAAATGTCTGTGAAATTGGGTTGGCATAATAAGTACGCTGAAACTCCTTGTTCACGTAGTTTACCTTGCCATTTTCCATATTGGCAACCATATTTTTACTGGCAACCAAATCCTTGTTATTATCCCCTTTGCCAATGGCAAGTTCGCTGTTACCTGTTTGTTTTTTAAAGAAGTTAATGGCTTCCTCGGTATTTAGGAATGACTTGATAAGGTTCTGTTTGCCCGCTTCTTCTGGCTGTGTAATCACGACATATTTCTGTCCTTCCTGCAAGGTCTTACCTTGGTTGTGCGACACTTCGAACTTATTGAAGTAATAGAACTCCGATTGCCCAGACTGTTTGAAATGCAGGGTCAAATCTACCTGACCTTTGGTTGCCTTTGCGATATCATGCAACCTAAAATCGGGAACATTGTCCTTCATGTATTCTTCCATTTCACCAATGAGCTTATCCTTAAAGCCCAATCTTTTCATTTCATCTTTCAGGTCTTCTAAATTGTTCAAATTCATAATGCTATTTTTAAGTTAACGAATAGATTGATTTGGTTTGTTGTTGCGGAGAAGAATGGGATATTCTGCCTTCAACTTGACTTTTATGCGCTTTACCTTTTTAGAGAAAAGACTTTTCGTGGCTTCGATACCTGCGCCTGCAATCTGTGCGCCCATTGATTGGTCTAATCCCATTAGCTGTATATTTCGAACAGCATCGTCAGACCCGCCATTGATGGCATCGGTCAACAATGCCTCTGGTGCCTCAATACCACGGATGCCGTCCAAACTGTAAACCGAGAGGTCGACTGGAACGATGCGGTTTCCCAAACGGATGGTCTTTATATCGAGCAACAATCTTTGGTTGGCAATATTGCATATGCCATAGATGAACTGCCCTTTTGGGATAATCTGTCCGTTCAATTTTACGCTATCGAGCAGACGCAACTTAATGGTCGCTCCCTGTAGAACTTTTTGGTTATCGACGATTACTGCAGGGATAGCCTTGAACAAACTATCTGGGCTATCGGCAACCTGATTGATGTATTTTTGCCTTACACGCTCTGGATGCTGTATATCCATTATGCTTTGTAGCATCGAATTCATCTGCTCCATTTCTGGGTCTGAACCTTTGCCCGACTGCATAGATTTCATTAGCATTTCCAAACGGTCTACATCGTTTTTCATTCCATTAGGCAGTTGCCTAACAGCACTCGTATTGGCAATTACTTTCGGAGACGGCTTAGCAATTTCCTTGTTCAATGCCTCCAATTTCTGATTAATCTGATCGGTCTGTACATCTTCTTTTGCATTAAATCCCAATCGGTCGGCAACATTTTGAATGCCATTTTCATTTGCGCTGGTATCTTTTCCAGTAAGGTTATAGATGCCCATTTTATCTTTTGGGTCTTCCTTTTTAAATGAGGCATCGGGAAGTGAGGTGTTTATTCCTTTGCTATCGAGTTGCCCTGGAAGTTGATTTGCTTTTCCTCCGCCCATTGCGTAAAATGCAAGTGCCATAAAAGGCAGTACCAATAGTGGTAACACCAATAGCACCTTTCTCTTGTCCTTTTGTTTTGTTTTCATATTGAATTATTTGAGTGATAAATGATTAATTTATTATCGAATTGTAGAGCAGGTAAATGCAATATGCCCCGAATGCAAGGCAGAAACCGAACAGTACAAAAACCAAAGATTTTTTCGGTAAACAGCTGATTTTATGGTTTAGGAAATCTGCCAACTGCCGTTGTCTTCTGGTAATATTTCCTGCGATTTTCTCGGCAACGGCATCACTGGATATGGTTGCCTGTTTTCGTTTGAAAAGCTTCATTATATTAGGGGTTAAGAGGTTCGTCCTTATTTTCCAAGGTTTCCCATCGCTGAATCAAAAAGCCGTGGGGATTGTTATCACTCCGACTAACATTCCTAACGTACCCTTGTGTAACCAACTTTCTTTTAGTAGTCGATGTTGACCTTATCAACAACTGTGTTGCGTAACATTTGAAATAAAAAGGATATTGGTTAATATCAAGTGAAGTACTGTCGATCGTAATTTCTTGTGAAATATTGGCAGAAATAAGGTTATTGTAATAGCCCTGTTCACGGAGGTTATCGTATGCCTTTTTTGCGCTTTCATCTGCCAAGTTCAGTGAATTGGAAACATTGGCCTGTATTACCTTATCATCAGGGTCTAACGTAAAGAATAGGTGGTGAAAGGTTTTGATATGATCTCTTAGCTCTACCGGAAGATTGTCTTTCCGTTCTGTACTAAATGCCTCGATTGCCTTTCCATTGGCGAGGATATACACCTTTGCCTGAACGGCTTTAACCATATCAAAGCTTTTATAGATCGCAAAGCAGGTGATAAGCAGACACGCCAATATCAGAAAGATGCTGAACCTTTTGATGTGGCTGAAAGCGGTATCGATATTTTTGAATTGTGTAAACATAATAATGGGTTTTAAAGGTCTATTTACCAGAAAGTTTATCGTGCTGATGGTTTGAGGCATCTTTCAACGGGAAATAATCCGAATAACTTGCCGAAGCATATCCTTGGCTCATGTTGCGGTTACCATCGCCCAACATATCTACTGCCATTCCCGCACCTGCCGAACCTGCCCGCATTCCTGCACTACTGGTATTGCTGATAATGGAATTTACCTTTTGGAGAATGGCGTTTCCACCACCTGCATGTACCACATAGTTCGCGACATTTGGAACGGAAAAATAGCCGACAATCCCAATAATGAGGAAAATTAAATATGCAACATCGGTACTGGAGAAGAAGGTATCGCCCTGTGCGTCAATCTGTGAAATATCAAGGCGTAACATATTCTCCTGTATTTTTCCAAGGATGCTACCGAAGATATTTGCGATTGGTAGCCATAGAAAAATGTTAACATACCGAGCCAGCCAAACCGTTAGTGTATTCTGGAAACCATCGAACACTGCAAAGCCGAAAACCAATGGCCCTAATATGGCAAGCACGATGAGAAAGAAAGTCCTAATGGTATTGATACACAGGCTTGCCGCAGCATACAGCACTTCCAATATTTCACTCATCCATTGTTTTATAGAGTTCCTAAAGTTGTAGGACTGCTTTTCCATAAAAAACTTGATATCATTTCCGATTCCCTCAAACATCCCTTCATCTTCCCGACCGGGGTCTTTTGGATGCGTATATTTGTACCACTTATCAGCATTGCCACGACCGTCTTCGCCAACATACATTTCATAATATTTACTCTTTTTGATGGCCTGTTCTTTGCGTTTCAACAGCACTTCTATCGCTTTGTTGGAATCCTTTACCATTGAGCCAGTTGCAGAAACGGTCGGTTGCAGGATGCCGTTCATAACCGCTATCACAATCGGGAACATCAGTATCGCCATACCAAGGGCGAAAGGTCGGAGCAACGGGTAGAAATCTATAGGTTCGGCGGAAGCCATTTGGCGCCAGACACGACTGGCAATATACCAGAGCGCACCGAAACCCGCTATGCCTCGGGCAACGCCAATCAGCCGACTGCAAAGTGGGAGCATATCATCGTACACCCTGTCTAGCACGGGTTGCATTCCAGTGAGCGTTTCCGCCATTCCCTGTGCGCTGGCAAATTGGGGCAAAGCAGTGGCTGATACCACAATTAATGCGGTTAAAAAAAATGTTGTTTTCATAGGTTCTAGTTTATCCCAAACAATCCTTGGGTAGTTTTCAGATTTGCCTTTTCCCGTTGTCTTTGAAGATTGAGAATACTGGCTTCCTTGTTGAAGCTTCGAAGGAACATCAGCTTGTTTTCGGTATCAGCAAAAATTCGGTCTATGGCCTGCAACCTTTCATCGTCGCTCATTCGGAGTTTTGATGAAGTGATAACCGTTGCGAGCTCATCCAAATTATCCATGCTCTGGTCGAACAACTGTTTATAGACCTTGCCCAGATAATCGATTTCCCCACCGCTAAAATTTGAAGACGATTTGAAACGACTGAATGCAGATTTGTATTCTGTAATGATGTTCTTTTGATAACTGATAATATCGGCAACCCGCCTATATTTTTTGACCTCTGGATTGACGAGCATCAGCCCATCCAAGAAAATTTCGTGGAGTGAGAAGTTACCCTGTGCGATGTTCTTTACAGAATTGTAGCCATTGGTAATGACGGTATAGCCACGCTTCATGTCCGAAAGGATATTCTTCAGTTGGCTCAGTTTTTCAACGTTCAATAGAAGCTGCTCGGTTTCCTGCGTTTGGGCAAAGCCACGACCTATACCAAGAACAAATGCCAATATGCAAAATGCAATTTTATACTTAATTGATTTCATAAAGTTGTTTTAACTGATAAATGGACTGTTGTTCTTTAGTTCGCTGGTGGCTTATGATATTGATCTGGTTGCAAAAGCCTTGTACAAAGGCGGACTTGTCTAGCATGTTGAGATAGATTTTCTCCAAACGTTGTAGCCGTTCATCATCCTTCATTTCAACCTTACCGGAAGTAATGACCAATAATAGCTCATCCATACCATTGTCGCATTCATCCATTATTTTGGCTCTCACTTCGTCAACGTAGGCTACAATATTCACACTTACGACGTCTCCATAACGGATGTTCCTAAAGGCTTTGCTGATTTCCAGTTGAAGAACAATGATATCGACCACTTTAGTGTTGTTTCTGATTACAGGGCTTACGGTTTTTAGCGAACTGATAAATGAATTGTGCAGGTTGAATTCACCTTTTGCAAAGTCCTTTACCGTACTTAAACCCGTGCTTGCGATATCATATCCTTTCTTTAGATAGCCCGCATAGACTTTTAATGCAACCAATTGCTCTACCAAATACTTCTTTTGGGTTTTCTTTTGCCTAAAGAACTCGGCATAGGTCTGCGCCTGTAAACTAACCGTGCACAACATTAGTGCAATGGCGAATAGAAGGGCTCTAAATTTAATGTACACCATAAATCTCCTTTAGTTTTACTGTTTCGTCCAACGATTTTGACCGTTGGATGCTCAATCCTATATTCTGCCCGTTATACTGTTTGAGGTCATTATAGTTTTCGTCCATTTTATTAGCGGCCTCATTGATGATTTCAAGTCTTTTTGCATCGGACATCTGGGTCTTAAAGGAACCTGCGACTAAAAGGATCATATCAAGGTTCTTGATACTTTCATCCAAAATTCCCTTATATACTTTTTCCATTTGGCCCAGTTCTTCTGGCTTAAAATGTTTGTCCTTGTTAAAAAGACCCCAAGCCCATTTGTATTCATCAACAATGGCAACCTGTTTCGTGGTGAGGTCTTTGATCCGCTTGTAATAGGCTATGGCAGATTTTATTTTCCATAGTTCTTCGTAGTAGTTGCTATAGAGACTTTTCTGCTTCTCTGTCCAATCTGCAATCTCTGTTAGTTTCAGTTTTGACAACTGGTTTTCCAAAACCTTTTGTGCATTCTGTAGCCATATGGTTTCGTTCTGCAACCGCTGAACCTTTAGATCGACTGCCTTGATTACTTTTTTTACACCTGCCTTGATGACTTCCAGCACTGCTATTTGAGCATTTGCTCCTTTGGGCAATGCAACAAACAATGTCATGGCGCTCATCGGCAAGATGACCATGTACTTTTTCATATTCTTTATAAATTTCATGGTGATAGATTTTTGTTAATTGATTTTTTGATACATCCTTTTTCCAACCATCAGCTTTGCCGAATCGGGATAAAAAGTGATGAGTTTTCCCTTTTTGGTCTCTGTCAAAGTCTTGGTGGCTTCATCGTAAACCGCATTCCAATTCTCGGTTTCATACTCACGCTTACCGATTTTTCTATTAGAAATAAGATTGAATCCCGTCTTACGGTGGAGATAGAAATTATTGCTTTCCGAGGGTTCGATAACAAGCGTATCATTTGCTCTGCTGAACTCACTATCAGCGTTGTTGATGTAAGTGCCGGGAATAAACGGACGTACATTGTCCGATTTGCAGGCAGTAACGATTGCTACTAGAATTGCACATAAAATGATTAGGTTTTTCATGATTTAAAGATTTTGGTTTCTGATTTCGTTGGCTAATACAGCAATGCCCTTTTGGATGCTACCATATTTCTCGGCATACTGCTGGACTTTTACCTTTTCGCTTTCCTCGGTCGTATAGGCAAGGTATTCCTCTACCGAAACTTCTGTGCGGTAAACCTTGCTGTATTGGCCACCAAGTGAAATAAATACTTCTTTGTACCTGCGCTTTGGATCGTTTGCCTTGTTCATAGAAAGTATCTGTGCCTTTTCCTTTTCGGTCAATCCTAACAGTTCTTGTATGCTATCGAACTTGTTTTGGTATTTGCTCTGGTCGAGCAATATCTTGCAGTCCGAGTTATTGATGATGGCCTGTTTAACGATGGGCGAAGAAATGATATCTTCAACTTCTTGGGTTACCACTACAGCCTCGCCAAAGAACTTTCTAACCGTCTTGAATAGGTATTTGATGTATTCCGCCATGCCTTCCTTTGCTATCGCCTTCCAACATTCTTCGATCAAAATCATCTTACGGATGCCCTTCAGCTTGCGCATCTTGGAAATGAACACCTCCATAATGATGAGCGTTACCGCCGGAAAAAGTATCGGATGGTCTTTTATCGCATCGAGTTCGAAGACAATAAAAGGTTCGTTCAACAGATCTAGGTTCTCGGTCGCATTCAGTAGGTAATCAAATTCCCCACCCCTATAATAGGGATTGAGCACATACAGGAAATTGCCAATATCAAAGTCCTTTTCCTTTACCTTGCCGTCTTCCAGTACCTGCATATATTCCGATAACAGGAATTCATAAAAAGTATTGAAACAGGGAAATATGTCGTGATTTTTCTCCAGATGTTCGAAGTATAGCGTGAGCGCATTGGATAGCGCAACATATTCAGAACGCCTAAAGGTTTCATCATCCTTTTTCCATAATGCAAGCAATAAAGTTTTGATGCTTTCCTTTTTTTCGGTATCCAGAATATCTCCATCGGTAAGGTAGAAGGGATTGAACTTTATCGGGTCTTTTTCGGAATAGGTAAAATAATAACCACCTACCAATTCACATAATCCCTTATAACTATGGCCAACATCTACCAAAACAACATGCGTACCCTGTTCATAATAGCTTCTTACCATGTGGTTGGTATAGAAGGATTTTCCGCTACCACTTGGCCCCAATATGAACTTGTTACGATTGGTAGTAAAACCAAGTTTAATGGGTTCATCCGAAATATCAACGTGTACAGGCCGACCAGAGAGCCTATCGCCCATACGAATACCAAATGCACTTACACTAGAACGGTAATTGCTTTCAAGGTTGAAAAAGCAGGTCGCCTGTTCAACAAACGTATCGAAAGTGTCGTTCATCGGAAAATCAGCCTGATTGCCTGGCAGACCTGCAAACCATATTTGGGCCTGTCCATCGGTTTCCTGTTTTGCAGTAGCATCCATCTGTGCCATTGCAGAAGAAACTAGATTTTTTAAGTCGGCTGATTTTACTTTATCATCCGACCATACCAGAACATTAAAGTGTGCTTTTATCGGCAATCGCTGTGAGGCTATTGCTTCATTTAGAAAATCATTTACCGCATCACGACTGATGGCATTTTCCCTAGAATAACCAGATAATGATTGAAGCCTTAGCTTTTTAGCTTCCAATCTTTTGATTGTTTTCTGCGAATCCTCGATGAAGATATACTGGTTGAAAATATGATTGCAGTTGAGGAGCGTACCCAATGGACTTGCAAATCCAACACTGAATTTGGTGCGGTCGGTGCTGTATTTATCATAGTTGATACAACTACCACATAGCGATGGCAGATCCTCGGTATCAGAAAGTGTGTAGAGTTCCAACTTTTTATCGCCAATCCTGATTTCATCTTTGATATGAATATCGCTGATGATGGGCTGAGAACTTGAGTCCTGTAAAAAGCAATAGCGTTCGATAATACCTGCTTTATTAGCTGTTCCCGAAAGTTCATCATCATTCAAACGTGAAAGTGAAACAACACCGCTGTCTTTCATGATACGCTCAAACTGGCCTGCACAATCCAAAAAATCTTTCAAGAGAACTGGGCTGATTGTTTGAACTGGAACAATGGACTTTCGAAGGATATTGCTGTAGACCGAACTTGAAAGTTTCCTGTCTTTTGGCTTTTTGGTCAGAAAGATGTAGCACCTGTGGTTTAGGCATTCACGTTCATTAAAGAACTTTTCACTGCTCCGAGAAAGAAAACTGTTACCGGACTTTTCAAAGTCTGCCTTATGGTTTCCCTCAACGAACCAATCCTGTTTATGGAAAATGGAATGCTGTGGCAATACCTTGATTGCCTTTACCCAAGTCTGGTGATAGGCTTCGTAATCCCGATCAGATAGCGTAAATATTTCTGGTAATTTTACTTCATAGGCAATAGTAATATCGCCTTGCACTGAAAGGATACAATTGTTTTCTACCTTATAGATGGGCAGTATTTTTTTTGCCTCTACCATAATTATTTTGATTTAAGTTTTAGGAATAATTGTCTGGAGCGGAATTTTATATGTGTAGGCAGTTGACGTTTTGCTATGAACTTGCTTAATCCGTGTTCGCCGAAGCGATGGCTTAATCTGAAAGTGAACATAAATAATGCTGTTCCCAAACCAATGATAAGAGGCAAGATTATAAACAGGTTTACCCTTGAAATGTAAAGCACTGCAAATGCAATCAATAGAAAAACAAGACCTATTGCCAAATAGGCGATATATTGTGCTTTAAGCCCTTTGAACATTATTGGTTTCGCCACCCCCTTATTGATCTGATAGATGCTTGCCATAACTATATCCCGAAAAATGATTTAAGGACTGTGGCAACTACTACCAAAAATATACAGCTACCAAACCATGCGGCAGCAACCTTATTAGTATCAGGTTCTCCAGCATTCCATTTCGAATACACCTTAACGGCACCGATGATGCCGATTACTGCACCAATAGCATACATCAGGTCGCAACCAGTATCGAAGTAGCCTTTTACCTTGTTTGTGGCTTCCTGTATCCCAGAATTTCCATCTTGGGAATACGCTACAATACTGGACAACAAAAGGCAGAAAAGGAAATGAAAGCGTTTGATATTTGTCTTGAAAATGGTTTTCATAAAATTGATTTTTGATTAATAATTAGTCCCAAAGATTCTCCAGTTCATCTGCTGAAAGATGGAAAGGAGCATGTTCGCTGATAAATTGGTTGATTCGGGTAATGTTTGGATTGGAACCAATCTTTGGGAATTTCTCCCTTACCATTTCCATCAGGTTGAAGAAGTCCTTTTTACTGCCATCTTCTTTTTCGATGATGCCAAAGATTTCTTTAATTTCCTGAAGAACATCAGGTACAAGGCCCACCTGCGTTTCCCTTTCATCTTCAGTTTGGACAAATCCAAAACTCCCAATTGCTACCGAAGCCACCCCTTCTGGAAGCTTGGCTTTCCCGATCAGTTCATCTTCCTGTAGATTTCCATTCTCCAAGACTTCTACACCAGTTTCCCATCTATGGGGCAATGGTTCAGATTTGCTGTTTTCAGTTCTTCCCAAAAAACTTAGAAACTCTGTTCGATAGTAAAACAAGATTACACCTGCATACCAGATCAGGCTTAGCACCATAGAGGCAATTAAAAACTGTTGCCACGTGAATTGTTGTAACATATGATTTTGCTTTTCTCCCGATGCCACATTGCACCGGGAATTTCAAAGGCAAAGTTTCAAAGACATCAAATTTTTATATCGCCACAATTACGGTAGGTACGTGTTATTTATTTCCCCGATCCTCAATTAGTTTAATGCCACGGTTAGGTTTGAACCTATTATCTTCATCAATCCGTTGCAGGATAAAGTCTTTCATCTTATCCAGAAACTTCGTTGGACTATCCCTTTTTCGGTTTTTGATATCGATAAAGTTTTTATAGGATCGGCTGAGGTCGATTTGCAGATGATGTTCCATCCACTTGATGATATCGGCTACTGTTGCATTTCCACTATTAAGCTGGCCTGTATAGAACAGCCCATAGATTACCTCGACTAGGTTGGTCTTATCCCCAGTCCATTTTAACCTAATTGCAATATCTTCATTAGGAAAATTGGGTAGTTCTGGCTTTTGGGAAAGTTTCCTCATTTCGCCAAGAATATACCCCTGTAAGTTTTCATAGGCCATAAACTTGGCAAAGAGATAGTCCATATTTGTACTAAAAGACTGGTCGACTTCTGGCATTTCGATAATTTGCTGGTGCGGAATTTCCACTCCACGGACGAAGTAAAAATTATCCATTTCTGTAGCGTCGAGTTTATAATATTGGTAATGGAATTCGTTCTGGCGTAGGAAACGGTTCAAAAAACTTAACTGCTTTCCGTAGTAGCGGAATATATTCTTACCATCGGGGAATGGTTTAGCTGTTTCAATGGAATTAAGTTCCACATGGTAAATGAGCCATTGATAGAATTTTGGTTTAACCTCCTTAAAAAAGTAGATTTCTTCTGTTTTATCCAAAGGATCTTTTACAACAAATTCTTTTAGCAATTTGAGATACTCACGAACGACCATAATGCTTGCGGTCATTTTCTTAAGATTGGACTTTTCGCAAGAACTTGCGGATTCCATTTCTTGGACGAACCTGTTATACAGTTCATCTACATTCAGCTTTTTAAGCATATACATAGGTTTTGTAAAACCCTGCCTTGCCTGTTCACTGGCAACAATTCTTACTGGGCAGGATATGAGTAGACTTTTACCATACGCTAGTTTTAATTTGTTTACTTCGCAAATGTGGCAGGTGCAGGCAAAAAATCATTACACAAATCCTAGTATTACACTACATATTTTATAGGATATTTATATGTTTGAAGTATGTTCATACGTCAATAAAATCAAGAAATTAAGGCAGTTTCGGGCATGGATTGGAAGGCCGAAACCAAGATCAGATTTGCAAATCACTTGATGTCTTTACTTAAGGCATACGAAAACGCAAACCCCAATGAGAAAAACTCGTTAAGGGCATTTGCTACACGCTCGGGATTGGAATCCAGCCATGTTCAGCGCATAATGAAAGGAAAGGTAGACGTTGCGATGACCACTATTTTTTCTTTGGCAGAAGGATTGAAAATCAAGCCAAAAGAACTTTTAGATTTCGATAATTAGGGTGTATCCAGTTTACGCATCAAATTCAGCCTGCTTTTAACATCGGCTTTGCTATGGATATTTTGTATGTGCCTTGAAACGGTGGTCGGTGCAATAAACAATTTATCGGCAATTTCTTGATAAGAAAGGCCTTGCCGTATCAACCGAATAATCTCGATTTCACGAAAGGTAAAGTTGTAGGCCAGTAAATTCTGTTCGAAAAATTCTAGAGAGGGTGAGGATGGCTGAGCCTTAAATTTGGCCAGTCTCATTTTAGTCCTACGGATAGATCTTGTAATGAAAATACCAGTGATTAAAACAAATCCAATATTGGCGCACAGAACTTCTATCCATTGTTCAACATGATAGTAGGCAAAAACGCTCATAAAAACCCAGGGCAAAACGGCACAATAAACCGCCATTGCTTCCAATTTTGAAACGCTATGCCCATCTGTTTCCTGTTCCTTAAATCGAGCCTTAATCGCATTCAGCATCGCCCATGCTATCACAATGGAATAGAAAAAAGGAATAATCATCCCATAATGGATAGCCTTCTCTAGATTCCGAGTAATCGCATAAAAAACAATAAAGAATGCGATGTAGGGAAGCAACAGGAATAAAGGGACACCATAAAAGGCATGAAATCGAAGCTTGCTCAAGTTAAAACCCCTGTAAAAGAAATAAGGAAAATAAGATGCCATCAAAAATCCGCTTCCATAGGCAAGGATGTTCTGTATGGTAATAGATATGCCAATCTTGGGATCTGGAAACAAGCCACCGCAAATATTATAAAAAATCAAAAACACAATCAATATTAGATACCAAAATCTAGACTTGTCTTCGGGCATTACTATATAGTGACCAATTTGATAGAGTAACATGAAAAATTCGAGAATCAAAAAAACGAAAGTCACTAGGTGCATTTCAGAACCAAATACTAGCATAGGTAGATAGATTGTAGTAGGGTAGATAATTTGAAAAAGCTAGAGAGAGCGTTTTAAAAAGTACAGTGTATAATCAAGAATTAATTCATCATACACCTCAAATCCAAACTTCTTATACCAAGGCAGGTTTTCAATTGTTGATGTTTCCAAATAAATAGGCCGATTATCCTGCATTGTATTAATGATAATTTCCTCCATTAATTTTTTACCCAATCCAAATTTCTGGTACTTTGGATCAACTCCTATAAACCACAAATAAGCCATCCTAAGTTTTGGCTGTGCGGCATTTATCTTTTTCTTTCTTGTGAGAGCTTTTCGCGCATTTTGTATTCCGACAGAGGTTAACAATAATTTTAAGTCAAGCCAAAAAAATTTTAACGTTCTTTTTTTCTGTTCGGGATATAAGATTAAGGCACACGCTTTCCCGTCATCTGATAACACGACTTTTCCACAAATGGAACATACCTCAAAAGAGTAAGCCATTAATTTGTAAATGCTATATGTTTTCAACTCATTTTGAGGAATAATATAATTTACACTTTTATTATTTATAAAACTTTTTGTCAATATTTCAACAACTAATTGCTTATCATTCGAAGTGGCTATTTTCATATAACAATATTATTTACCAAAAATAACGGAGGCTACTATCCAGCACACCTCCGTCTATTAACTATGTAACCTAAATTTTTCTTCAATCATCCGATTTTCGAGTAAGTTTCACTTCAATTGCTCCAGCCGCTAAAAGTTTTTCTCTAAAAAACAGAGCTTTCAATTTATCCTCTTGTTTAAATAAAAAAAAATATTTTTGAGGTTGCATATTGTCATTTGATTCTACAATGTTTAAATCATTATCATTTACCTTTTCAAGACTGTAGCCTTTATCTATAAATATTTCCAACTCCCAAACAATGTCTGATGTAACTATTTTTTGCTGTATGATGGCATTACAGGAACATGTAATGACACAAATAATCTGGCATAACAATATTAAGCTCCTCCTAGAAAAGCTGATAATAGAGTGATCAATTCTCATCTAATTAAGCGGAATGGAGAATTCTATTTTAGTTGGCATTAAACATTGTTCTCCATCACAGGCCATAAATTCAATTGTTCCAACTAATTTATCTTTTTGATTTTTTTTCACCCTTATTACCTGTACAAAGTCAATCGAACCCTTTAAATATTTAACATTAATATTAAATGCTTTTTCAAATTTCGAATTTATAACACCTATCTCTTTTACTTTACCAACAGGTATTAAATTAGCATTACTGTGAATTGTAAACTTTGTTGGCAACCCTCCACCTTTAGGGCTAAATTGACTGTAAATGTACCATGGAGGAGTAATATTCGGCCTGAAATGTATTTCGTATATAGAATCTGACTTCTTTATAGCATTAAACTTCCATAACACTAGCTCTTGCGCTTGAGCAAAACCACCTAATAGTAATAAAAATAGGGTTAATCTTAATTGCTTCATAGTTTAATGATTTGAGATGGGTTTATCTTTAATAATAAGCATATCAATAAATTCCCTTTCTTGCGAAATTTTTAGACCATACTCTTTAAGTTGAATATTCAATAATTTCAAATCTGTTGGAAGAGAAATTTTGGCATCAAAAACACCTTTGTATTCTGTTCTATCGACTACAGGAATTGAACTATTGACTTGAGAATTTAGAAAGTACAATAGGCTAGAAATTTTAGCATGCTCAAACGTGTAAGATTTTCCGTCCTCGCTTTTACCCGCAAAGAACTTGTTGCCTTTGGCACTTATCTTATGAACATTTGTATCAAGCGTAATTACATATACTTCTTTTTCTCTTTTTTCAATTTTTGCCGAATATGGGAAGTATCGTTCAAGATCATTTTGCATAAATTTTTCAGCAGCTTTAACTGTCATTGGGGGTATTAATGCTTCATAACCAAAAGCATATTTCTTAAGCCATTCATCGTTTCCTATCAGTCCGCTTCTTGATGCTTCAGAACGAAAAGGTTCTGGGTCTTTAACATCAATTTGAACTCGATTATCATTAGAAAGTTCACTAGACACAACCAATCCTGTACAGGAAAGTTTAAACAATGACAATAAAGGCATGTTTTTAATATTAATAAATGTAAGAAGTCTAACACCGTCAATTGTTTCCCCCCGAAACCTGAAGGCATCTAAGCCAGGTGCATATCTAGAAATAGCTGAATAGTATTTATTGTATTTAGAAAGTGTGCCAGTACTTTCCTCCCAAAATGGTTTCGTGTTATCGTAATCTGGATATGACTTTTTTTCGCTGAAATTTAATGGCTTGCCATCCAAAAAATCTTGGATGGTGGACTTTTGGGTATTATTTCCACTGGTTATGTATTTAATTTTCCCCATACCATCAATCCAAACCACATGTGGGACGGTAATATGAGGAAAAAGTTTATGTAGTATTTCATCCTCAACTATCATAGATATATTAAGGGGCATACTTCGCTCATATCTTTTTGAAAAAATGCGTTCGACATCCGCTTTCTTATCTTTTGTTACAGTAATTATTTGCACCAGATCTCCAAATAATTTTTGCAGAGAGTCTAGCCTAGGCATTTCTGATATGCATCCCGAGCAATACTGGCTCCAAAAATCAAGGATTATTAATTTTTTGGGTGGGTTATCAATCGATATTCCACTTGGATTACCGATTACATTTTTTAGGTGGATTTTAGGAATGGTGTCTCCAATATTGATTTTAACATCCTGAGCAAAAGCAGACTGAAATCCAAGAAAAAATAAAACGAAAAATTGTTTTTTCATTTGATACGGTTATAAATTCATAAAGAAATAATTTATGGTTTTGCCTTGCCTATCAATAACCTGGGTTTTGGCTGAGGTATCGATTTAAATTAATCTGCGAATTTGGTATTGGCCATAACATATCTGTATCCTGCCAGGTTGACCCCTTTAGAGCACTTAATATTGCACTTGCCCGACCAGTTCTTTTTAGGTCAAACCATCGGTGACCCCATTCACTAAAAAATTCAATCTGTCTCTCATGCTCTATTGCAAGAAGTAAAGAAACTTTATCAGAGGCGCTTGTGTTTGGTAACCCTGCTCTATTTCGAATAATGTTTAAATCTGCTTGTGCTCCGCTAATATCATTTTGCTGTGCTCTTGCTTCCGACCTGATAAGATATTGTTCGGCCAGTCTCAGATAAACATAGTTTTCTGTGATAGTGGCATTTGACCGAATTTTGTATTTGAACGGATAAAATATAGTTTGTCCTGCAAAAACTCTTGATTGAATCCAGTTTGTTTTTCTTAGGTCTCCAGACTCAAAAGAATTTAAAAGAGTATTACTCAATAAAAAGGTTGGAGTTGCGGACGCAGATGCAGGTATTATTGTACTTCCTTCAAATGTATTTATATTAGATGACCCCGCTTGAAGTTGAAATATTGTTTCACTGCTACCATTTAGGAAAACGCTATTTAGATTAGATTGGAGTGAATACATACCAGAAGAGATAACTGATGATGACTGTGTGATAGCATTAGCCCATTCTTGTCGATATAAGTATGTCCTAGCTAGCAACGCTCCTGCTGCGGATTTATTTGGGCGAATTTTGCCGTTAGAAATATTTGATACATTGAGAAGGCTTTGAGCGTCTATTAAATCAGAGATTATTTGATTATATACACTTACTTTCGCGCTCCTTGGCATCAATGAGTTCAATTCATAATCCGTTGTTGTAATTAAGGGTACATCTCCGAACAGATTGACAAGATAAAAATAGCAATAGGCCCTTATAAATTTAGCTTCTCCTGTCAAATTCTGTTTAACCGTTGGAGTCAATGATACAGAGTTGGCTAAACCTTCAATACATGCATTTGCCGCATAAATGTACTTATATGCGGGACTCCAAAAAACAGTTGAGATTAGACCATGTGTAGTAGGACTAATTTCATTTTTTAAAAACTCCTGTTTAGTATCATTGGTATAATAATATAGTTCATCCGCGGACAGTCCAGAATAAAATGTTGTATTGCCAGACGAAAACAAATTACCAGTGCTGATCATCTGTATATAAATACCAGTTATTGCCTTTGTAGCCGTTCCGTCGTCCTCAAAAACTTTAGAGCTCATTATCTGGGTTGGAGTAGGAGGAATATCCACAAATTTTTTGCAAGAGTATAGAGGCTGTAAAAAAACAACAACCAGTGTGATGCGTAATATGTTAAAGCTTTTCATTCTTGGTTTTTTTAAAAGTTAATATTAATTCCCGCAGTTATAACCCTCAAAGGAGGGAGTACTTGAAGATTTTGATTTTCAGGGTCAGCACCAACATAATTGGTAATCGTAAACAGGTTTTGGCTTTGTAGAAAGAGTTTGCAGGACTCTATTTTCATTTTCCCTAATAACCTCTCAGGAAATATGTAAGACAGCGATAAGTTCTTCAACCTTATAAATGAGGCATCTGTCAATGCTGCACCTGAATTTTGCATTCTTGATGCAGCATCAGCTGCGGGAGTTCCATACGCCTGGGTATATTTTTGATACGTAGACTCATCCCCAGGTTTTTGCCATCGGTCAAGTGCAGCTACTGGTTGGTTTGTAAAACTCCCAGGAAAACTAGAATATCCGAAAATAGCATGTCTCCCTACTTGCTCCCTAAACTCAACTAAAAAACTCAGTTCCATATTTTTGAACTGAACGGTATTGGTCAGTCCCCCAAAAAATTTAGGGTCTGTAGTTCCTTGATAAGAGTAGTCCAGTGTATTTAAAATTCCATCCTTATTTTTATCATCAAATTGGTAAATACCCGTTTGACGATCAATACCTAAATAAGTATAGCCCAATGAAATGTTAACTGGCTTCCCAATGATATATGTACTTGCGTAATTTGAATTTTCAAGCGCTGAAAATTCGAGAAGCTTATTCCTTTGTACGGTAAGGTTAAATGAGGATTTCCAAGAAAAATTTTTCCCTTTTAAATTAACTGTCGTAAGCAACATCTCAATCCCTTTATTTTGAATAATTGCAGGAATATTTCGGATGATATTTGTAAAACCAGTTTGATCAGGTAAACTGTAAGAAATGAGTTGATTGGTACTACGGTGTCTGAACAGATCTACAGTAACCAAAATTCGGTCTTTAAAAAAGCCTAAATCTGCACCAACATCAAGTTTTTTAATTTGTTCCCAGCTATAATTTTCATTAAAAAGGCGAGTAGGACGAATTCCCTTAATCCCTTGGTAGGAGTTTGTGGTATTTATCCAAGTATCTAGATACTTGTAATCTCCTATTCTGTCATTTCCTGTAGTACCGAAACTTGCCTTGAATTTTCCAAAACTCAGAGCAGGAAAATTATCTTTTATCAGTCTTTCTTTTGAGAAAACCCATGCTATTCCGACTGCTCCAAATTTTGCAAGTCGATTTGAAGTGCCAAATCTTGAAGAAGCATCTTGTCTTGCTACAATGTTAAGTATATATTTATCATCCCAGTTATAATTTAGCCTGCCATATAATGATGAAAACTTATATAAACTGTAGTCATTTTCAACGGTAGAGGTTGCTGCCCCTGCTATAGAGGCTATTTGGATGTCATTTGTATATCCTGATCCATAAACATATGTACCATCATCCTTCTTTTGCTGCAATGTGCCACCAATAAGAACTTGAAAAGTACCTTTGGAGAATAAATGGGTATTATAGTCCACTTGTGGCTCTATATTCCAAATGTTTGAAGTTGCCTTATTAAATTCCGCCGAGCCTTTTGGGTCGTAAGCTGGATCTTGTGATGAGATCGGTCTTGAACTATATTGATTGTATTCAACCATATTATAATTAAAGTTGGATTTAATGGAGATTTTGGGTAAAATTTTATAATTTAGAATTGCATTTGCTATTAATCTTTTCGAAGTCGCGTTATACTGTTCAAGTAGAACTGAAAAGGGATTGCCATACGAATAGCCTGCATCACTCCATTGAAGTTTACCATTTGAATCATAAGGGGCATACATATTGGGTGGTAGGCTTGACTGAGCTGTTAAATCCTGACTTGATAAATTATTATCATCGATTGTGTAACTCGAAGATAATATAGCAGAGAATTTCTCATCATTGGACATATTAGATACATTTAGGCTTACCGATCCTCTTTTGTTTTTATTGTTGCCAGGAAGAACGGAACCCTCGCTGTAATATCCTGTACTAAGGGAATAATTTGTGAATTTTGTCCCCCCTGAAATTCTTGCTTGCAAATTTGTGAAGTCGGAAGTATTAGTTAAAATCAATTTTTTCCAATCAGTATATCTGTTATTATCCCATAAAGCTAAATCTGGTGCATCCGATGAGCTTGGGACAACTCCGTCATTCTTAAAAGCTTCATTTCTCATTTCGATATATTGCTTTGTATCCATAAAATCCATCGTCCTAGTCGGAGTCCCTAGCCCTTTAGAAAAATTGGTATTAATTGACATTTTCCCTGCCTTAGCTTTTTTAGTAGTGATTAACAATACCCCGTTGGCTCCACGACTACCATAAATAGCTGTAGCATCAGCATCTTTAAGTACCTCGATGCTTTCTATATCTGATGGATTTATTGTATTAAAGGGACTGTTTGCATTTAATCCAGTTCCTGCCCTGGCAAGATTTTCTGAAGAAAATGGAACTCCATCGATGATAATCAATGGATCATTACCTTGTTGAATGGAATTTTGTCCTCTAATTTGAATAGCGAGGGTGGAGCCAGGTAGCCCATTTTTTTGTGTTATCAATAGACCTGGCACTCTTCCTTGAAGTGCGCTTATAGGATTAGAAACTGGTTGCTTATCTATTTCTTCACCTGTAACTTTTGTAACACTTCCTGTATTTAATTTCTGAGAAGTTGTGTAGTATCCCTTGTTTATTGTAACTTCCTCAAGTTGTGAAATACCTATTTTTAGCGCAGTCACAAGGTTCAAATTTGCCCTAACCTCTTTAGTTATATATCCAGTGTAACTAATTGTAAGTGTCGCATCTTCACTAATGTTCTTTAATAAGTAATTTCCATTTAAATCAGTAAATGCAGAAATATTAGTGTTTTTAACTTTTACTGTTGCACCGACCAATGGTGAACCATTTTCGTCAGTTACCTTTCCAGATACATCCATTGCCTTAAAAGCATCTACTATTCTGTCAAAAATGGATTTTTCTTTTGCTATAATGATTACCATCTTGTTTTCAATTGAATATCCTAGGGATTGGTCAGCCAGGCATTTTTCGAGTACTATTTCCAAAGGCTCATTGTTAGCTATGATGTTTACAGATTTTTTAGTATCCAATAAATCCTTATTATACAGAAAATCATATCCTGTTTGGTTGTGAATTTCTCTAAAAATTTTTTCTAAAGATGTTTTCTTTTGATTTAATGTGACACGCTGGGCAAGACTTGAGGCACTTACCTGCATCAGGGTAGCTATTAATATAACGGTGGTTAATCGCATAATCAGCCATATTTTAACGATATGCTCGTTAAGCATACCAATTTTGTTAGTATAAATTTTATACATTTGCTTAGTTTGGTTTAAGCAGTATGCCTTTTAGCTTCGAATCTTGAGGCACCTGCGGTAAAACAGTTGATTTAATTATTAACGATGCCAAACATCGACCATTTCCCGATCACCATCGGGATTTGGTTTTTTAAAGCCTTAGCTTTCCTGTCGTAAAAATTTCTTCACATAATTTAGTTTAGGTTTAACAGTCTGTTGATTGTATTAATTAGGTTTTGGTTATTTGCTAACATGGACTTTCCTACCTTCAATCCTAAAATGGACTTCACCAGTTTTTTCCATTAATTTAAGTATCTCGGAAATATTTCTCGACCTTGAAGAGAATCCACCTAGCCTCAATTTGTCAGGCGCATCACCTTCATAGAAAACTTCGACATTATACCATCTGGCAATCTTTCTCATGTTGGTTCTGAAATCATCATTCTTAAAAAGAAATTCATTATTTTTCCACGCAACAATCTCTTCAGTATCAACTGTCCTGATGTTGATCCGATCGCCGTTCATAACAGCCTGTTCGTTAGGCTTTAATATTTCCTTCTGTAAACTGGTACTCAGCATTACGCTGCCTTCTAGTAAAGTTGTTTTAATCGTCGGCTCATCGCTATACGCATTGATATTGAAATGGGTACCCAATACCTCGACATTTTGTCCTTTGCTGTTAACTATGAAAGGATGATCTTTATCCTTAGCAACCTCAAAATACCCTTCCCCAGTTAAAGAAACCTGTCTTTTATTTGATTTCAAAAAGCTTGTTGGATATTTTAATGAGGATTCCGCATTTAAAAACACGAGGGTTCCATCAGGCAAACGCACCTGTGTTTGTTCCCCCCGTGTAGTTGACAAGGTGTTGTACGCTATTTCACCTAAATTGTCGTTTGTAATTTCATATATGATCTGTCCGTCCGCAGTCTTTGAAATTTTCACACCAGACTGTGTTGCGATATTTCCAGCTAAAGCATCTTTGATCAGAATTTTTTGCCCATTTGCTAATGTCAATGTTGCTCCGTTTTTACCTGGGGCAATATCGTTCTGGTATGCCAGCTGATTTTGGTTATCATTAGCATATTTACTGCCATAGAAATATAGCCCAAGACTAGCGATTACTAAAATAGAGGCAGCAACTGCAATTCTTGACCAGATCCTTTTACGGTTAGGCAACTGAATAATTGTTGGCTCACTGTTAATTGTATTTAGGATACGTTTGTTTAATGATGAGGCTTGGGATGCATCTAGATTTTTAATGTCTATATCTGATTGCATTATTTTTATTGCATCACTTGATAAGGCGGCTTCCCATTCTTCTTGGTACTTTCCCTCTTCGATGATTAGCAAAACCTGTTCAAGCTCCTGCGCATCGCATTGCCTGTCCATGTATTTCTGAAATAGGTTGATGATTTCTTGTTCCACTGTATTCTGCTTTTATAACTAATACAAATGGTAGCAACAAAGCATCCAGTCTAAACTGAAAAAAGTTAAATTAATTTTAAGAAGAGGTTAAGTTTTTAAGAATTTAGGTTAAAACATTACTTGATTAATGCGATACAAGCCAATAACACAGATACCGCATTTTTTACCTTAATATATTCCCTCATTAACGTCAACGCCCTATTCATGTGTTTGTTTACAGTGCTTTCAGTTATCCCCAACTCTTCTGCTGCTTGCTTATAGGTAAGCCCTTGGATTTTACACCGAACAAATACTTCCTTACATTGACCGCTTAAAGAATTAATTGCTTCAGATATCAGGGAGTTACTCTCATTGTAATCTAGTTGAAGTTCTGTGGTATTTTCTTCATCCTTTGAGTACTTGCGAATCTCAGACATGATGGATGTTTCATGTTGGGCTCTTTTAAGCATATTCAAAAGATTTCTTTTTGCAATCGTAAAAAGATAGGGTTTGAAGGGTTTAGTCGAATCGATTTCTAGGCGATTTTCCCAAATCTTAATAAACGTATCGTGAACAATATCTTCAGCCAAGAATGGAGACTGGGCTGTCCTTTGGATAAAGTATTTGAGCTTTTTTACATGGGTATAATATAAGGCACTCAAAGCTTGCTGATCATCTTGCTTCAGAAGTTCTATAAGTTCGCTTTCCGTATATTCATTGTATTTGCCCATGTGTTCGAATAACGAATTTACGGAAAAAAAACAGCATTATTGATTCACATGCATTTATTGCCAATCGATTTAATCTATACATTTTATCGTTTGAACCTATAATGATACACTTAGCCCTTGTCCTGAATCTTCGTCATTCTTTTCATTTTTATCTCCAACTTTAGCAGAGTCGACTTTAGGTTTTCTATCTTCAATTTTCTTGAGCCCAATTTCAAAAATATTTTCAATATCTGCCTTGATCCTAAGATAATTCTCTTGGATATCAGTTTCGGTAACCTTCTTTATTACTGGAATGGCTTTATAATTTTGTTCTTCTATAGCAATAGCTTTATGGTCATTCTGTATCTCGCTATGAAATACTTTAAGCTTAATCTTGCAATCTGGATTATCGGCAACAATACCAACAAACTCGCCCGATGAAAGGGAAGAAATTTTAGAAGCAGGAATAGCATATTCAAGCTGTGTGGACTTGGAAATAGAGGTATCGGAACTATTAATACTCAAACTTGTTCTATCTTGCATAATCTTGCCAAAGGTTTCCGAGAGTTTTTTTGCCGTGCTTCCTGTAACCTGCCCGCTGATGATATTGCCAACAATGCCAGAAATCACATCAGCCTGGTCTGCGCCATAATCTTTTTTTAACTGACTAAAATCTTGGACTGCTAACGTGGTCGCAACCTTGTTACTCCTTGCTGTAGCAATCAAGCTGTCCATATTATTAAAATAAATGGTTGGAAATTCATCGAATACCAGACTACTTTTTAATTGGTCTTTTCTGTTCACCAATTTTATCATCCTTGAAATGTAAAGCGAAAGCACTGCACCATAAGTTTGAATTTTCTGCGGATTATTTCCAACACAAACAATCTTTGGTTCGAGTGGGTTGTTTACATCAAGCGTAAAATCATTTCCGCTTAATACATAATAAAGCTGCGGAGATGATAACCTAGCCAGTCCAATTTTGGCACTGGCTATCTGTCCCTCCAACTGTTCCTTTGCCTTGTTCTGGAATGCCGATACAAAGGGATTAATCAATACCTTAATTTCTTCTTCTTGTTGCAATACAGCAAATAGTGGGTCATAATCGGCCTGCATCAGTTCAATCACATGTGGTAGGGTACAATATTTACCATTTTCGTACCTGCGCAAAAACCAGATAATTCCCGTCAGAAAATTGATGGGACTTTCCACAAAGAAATCACCCTGTTTTTTTATCCAGTCACGGTTTAATCCGAGCATAATGGTACGGCTGGCCTCTGTAGCATCGGTTATATCTTCCATACCAGCTGGGTCTAATGGATTGCACCGATGTGTTCGGTTCAAATCGTCGAAGTTAATCACATAAAAAGAAGGTCTAACCTTATAATTCTTTTGGTAGTTCAGTAGCTTATTATAAGCTATCTTACTCAAATCATCATATTTGAAATCATAGAGGAACATTGAAAAACCTTTTTTGATATGCTGATCGATAATATGTCTGATGACAAAATAAGATTTACCTGCCCCTGGTGTTCCCGCTACAAGCATTCCCCTAAACGGATTTATGAAATTTATCCAACTATCACGAACCTTATCCTTTAATCTATATTTGGCTGGCAGGTTGATTGAATATTCATTTTCTAACAACCGTTCTTCTTGGGGAAAGGTTTCATTATCGTCATTAAAAATATCCTTGTTCAAATTCTCTTTGATTAATCTTGATAACAAAACTCCACCTGTAAGAATAAGTATGTAGCCAATTGAGGTTATAGCTATATATGTTATAGCAACTAAAGTGGAGGTGGCTTGAATGTAAAAACAAAGCGCACTAATAAAATATAAGACCAACCCAGATACCAGATAGGTGACTATTGATCTGACGTTTATTTTTTCATCCTTTTTACCTTTTGCCCCAATGAGCGAAATAACAAGACACAGCAAGGTTGCCAGCTTTGGCAATAACAAGTTGTTAAATAGTCCAGTTCTTGAAATATTGGCAATAATTTTGTCGGTAATTTCCACTGTAAAACCCCATTGCTTAAATGCCAAATAACAGCATATGTAAAAATGGATGCTCAATATAAATAAGCTGATTAGTCGTGTAAAATCAATTATCTTTCTTAGTCCCTGTATATCTTCTCCTGTATTCATAATAATTTATCGTTTAATACCTCTACGTTTTTTCTTTGTAGTTTTACTGATCGTTGGCGCAAAATCTGCATCCGTTCTTCCCAGCAGATCATTCAGATAGTTGGTTTTGCTTATTGGTTCCAAGTATGTTTTAGTTGGATTATCTGTTGATAGAAATATTCTTTCCTGGCTTGTTGGTTTGAGATAGGTTTTTAGCTCATCCTTATGTGATATAAATTCACTGATGGATTTGGCACTAAAGGATTTTCCGAGGGCACTTCCGTTAAATACGGATTTACTGATATGGTCGATAAAAGTCGCTCCAAAGATATAGCCTTGCTCATTTCTCCTTAAGACAAGATTTATACCCTGTTTATTTAGTTCAGAGGTTAATGTTCGTTCGGTAATGGCATTGAATCTACCCATCACTTTATTTATCCGACTGGTCAAATCTGATTTATAGGCTTTTCTTTTTTGTAGATTTTTTTCAAACTTATTTTCAAGGTTTTTCAGGGTAGGCTTGCTATAGAATGAACTTGCCTTTATGGGAACGCCCACCTTATTGCCATAGTTATCTAGGATGGCGAATTGCAAACCTTTCTTTTGGAACATTTCAGTTTCTTGGTTTCCCCTGTCGGCAACGACATTGAAGTGTTTTAGCAGGGCATTGAGTTCGGCAATTGAAGTGAATTTATACGTTTCCACAACTGCATTGATAACATTGCTGATTCCACGCTTCGTGGGAATATGTCCATAGTTTATGATTTTAGGGTCTATGGGTTTGATGGCTGAATTGGGTTTGAATTTTTTGCTTTCGGCAACGACTAGGTTAAAGTCTATTTCAATCTGCTTTCTAGCAGGCTCTGAGATTTTTCTGCCAATGTTATGTAGGTTAATCGGTTTGCCATTGCGCTGTATGCTTGTTGTTGCAATATGGATATGTTGGTGCGCTACATCGTTGTGCCTATAGACCAGAAACGGTTGTTCACCAAAGCCAATGAGTTCCATATATGAAATAGCTATCTGCTGCATTTTGGCATTGTCAATTTTCTCGCTCGCCTCAAAATTTAGCGAAATATGCAGGGCATTGGTTTTTACGCTTGGCTTTAGGTCGGTGAGGTGCTGAAACCTTTTGATTTTATGTTGAAGGTTTATCTTTTCAATATCACCTGCAAAACCACTAGCCAAAATCAGGTTCGCTTCTCCTTCAGAAACCTTATTTTCATTGTAATGGAGTATGCCCCTAATGCTTTTGCCAATCTTTATTTTTGCAACCATTTTTCTGCGAGTTGAGAAATAATAACCAATAATCTTTCAACCCTTGCATCAACATTTTTATAGAGGTCAGCGACCTTCATCACATAAAATGCCCGATGGGTTTCTGCTTTATCTTGGTTAAAGGTTCTTGTAATCTGGTTTATGTTGATGCCTATTGCCTTTAATTCTTTTCTGATCAGAGCCATTTCTTCCATAGGTGCATTCATAGAATTATCTTGATGGAAAATCTTGATTTTTCTATTGGAAAGGATTTTACGAACTACCTCGGCAACAGATAAACTGCCGCTTTCAATTCGCGTTTTTTCCAGCTTATTGAAAACAGTTTCTGTTACTCTAATAATCACATTATGGGTCAATAGCTGCTCTTGATTTTTCGCTTTCTTTCTAGACATATAAAGCACATTTTAGAAAGTTCAGACTTCACGAGTTCCGAGTGAAGTCCTGGCCGTAAGGACAGCAAAGATATTTTTGCATGCAAAAATACATCTTTGCTAAGTCCACTCGGACTACAACACTGACCTGCCGAAAGTGGAGCTAAACTTTGGGTTTTTGAATGAAAATTATCGGTTGGTTTTGGGGCTAGTTTTTAAGGATGGTAATCCGGCTGGCTTGGTAGGTATCGAACGACGGCTCATATAGGATATAGCCAGATAGCACCAAATCCTGCATACATTTATGGTATGTCGTTTTAGACTGTAACTTGGAAAACTGCATCAAGCTTTTTCTGCTTACCCTAAACTGTTCATGCGGATTTTCGTAAGGACTGTAATAAAAGATAGCCATAAAAAGGGCGAGGTGAGAGGGTAACAGTTGCTTGTCCTGCGCTGCCTTTATTAAAAAATCATCAATTGGGAATGCGGCTTTCATTGCAAAATTCCTTTCCTGTCTGATTTATTGTCCTCCATCACTTTAATGATATCCTCATATTTGTAGTAAAACATCTTGCCTACTTTGGTGTATCGAAGAACACCTGTAATTCGTAAGTTCTGTAAAGTTCCAGCAGATATTTTCAACAGCTTTCTAACCTCACCACTTTTAAGCCATTCGGTATACTTTTGTTCAGCTGTTGTTATGCCAAACTTTTCAAGAATTGAAAAAAGTTCTGTTTTAAACTCCTGAAAATCTTCTTTTGTGATTAAATCTAGTGCAGTCATAACTTCAAATTTTATGGAAGCAAAACTATTTAAGACGCAATATTTTAATCGGCCATAAGCACGGTAGGTACGTGATTTAATTATTGTGTAATTATCTAGCTATATTTACTTTAATCAGAAAAATATGAAAACAATTTTACAGGACAAGAAATCTAGGAAAACCTTTCTAATTGCTATAGGATTTATTCTACTTGCAATTCTGATAACCAGATTTTATATTTTACCAAACTATGAACCTATTGTTTTACCTAATGGGGTAATTCCAAAAGATCCGAAGTGGCTAACTATTTTATCTAGAATTCTTGACAGCGCTTTTGTCTCCCTTACGGTTACGGTATGCATTGGACTTTTTTTATTTTATATAGAATTGCCTGATGACGAAAAAAAATTTGAGGTAATAGAATCGTTCAAAATCAAAGAGCTATTTGATAAGGAAAGAACAGACACAGATTTATGGTACTTCACTGGTGGATTGGGTAGGTACACTCGAACTTCAACAATTCCAGAATTGGCAAAAATAGCCCAAAAAACCAATCAGCATAAAAGTATTAAGATTCAAATCATTGATCCGACAAATACCACGGCTTGCGAAAATTATGCGAATTTTCGCAAAGGGCTCAATTCTGCATCTAAAGATAATACAGCATGGAACAAAGATTTTGTCCGAAATGAATGTTTAGCTACCATACTTTCGGCTATGATTTATAAGTGCAAATATCCCTTGCTGGATTTAACCATTTGTTTAAAAAATAATTTTTCGACTCTTAGAATAGATGTGAGCTCAAAAACAGCAATAATAACAAAAGAAGACCCTAAAGAGCCGGCTCTGGTTTGTAGACAAGGCTCATTTTTATACAGGACTTATAAAGAAGAAATCCTACAAACATTTAAAGAATATAAACCAGTAAATACATCTATCAATTTTGCTTATCAATTGGATACGCTTTCTGCAGATGATGTTAAAAATATGATATCCCAATTAAATTTAAACAGCAGTTTAGTTGATAATGATTATTTAGATATAGTTAAAATTATAAAATCAAAAGAAAAGCCTTATGCATAATTTTGATTTTATTAAGCTCAGACAAGCATTTATTATTGAAGATCTTTTTTTACTAGATATACATACAGATGAATTATTACAATTTTTGTTATCAAGCTCATATTTGAAAAGTAATTTATATTATCATCCATTAGGTTTTGTGTATTCAAAGCTCCATGAATTCGAAAATAACGAGTCGATAAGAATTCATATTTGGGATAATGAGTACTATAATCAAACTCCCACAATGGATATTCATAATCATTATTACATCGTCAATAGTTTTTTGTTTGAAGGTTGTATTAAAAATAATGTTTATGGCATTGATGAGAAAAACGGTACAGAGTATGCAATTTATGAAGGAGGGTACAATAAAGACGAAGATCGTGTTTTAAGAAAAAGCGAAAAGACAATACATTTAACGCTAAAAGGCACTGATATCCACTGCAAAAAAGAGCTATATCAAATCCCTTATGATACTGTGCATGCTGGACATCCCATAGACAATAAACTTGTATGCACTATTGTTTACACCGAAAAACCAGGGATTCCGCAACCTTTGGTAGTTGGACCTTTGATGGGAGAAATCGAATATTACTTCCCTACTAAGTTAGTCGAGGATGAGACTGTTGAAAAAATTCTTAGTAAAATTACACTTTCGAGAACTAGAAACATATAATGTATTTTAAAAATCAAAACCACTAACAATTTTATGAAAAGATTTTGGGAAGTTATTTATGATGGGAAGGCTAAGACTATGGAAATAATAGGCACATCAACAGATGATACATTATTGACAAATAACGTTGCGGAAATGCAGTTGGCTGGCTTTGATGTTCGTTGCAACACCGCCGATGCTGATGTAGATAAATCACAAATTAAGTTGCCATATTATACTTCGGAAGAAAATCTATACCAAAGACTATTAAATGAATATCAGCTAAAAACTGGAAAACAACTGAAACGGTGGCAGTAGATTTTCAACTCCCTATGAATATTTTTATCCTGTCTATTAAATAAACAGGATAAAGATTCTTAACAATTACACTCGGAGTTTTTTATCAAGAGCCATCATATCCTTGCCAACTTTAGCATCCAAAACTTTCGCATAATGCTGTGTTGTTTTCAAATCTTTATGCCCTAGCATTTTGGATACCGTTTCTATTGGCACATTATTGCTAAGCGTAACCGTGGTAGCAAATGTGTGTCTTGCAATATGAAAGGTTAATGTTTTTGTAATTCCGCAACTATCAGCAATTTCTTTTAAATAACTGTTCATTTTTTGATTGCTTAAAACAGGCAGTACCAGACCTTTCATTTTACAATCAGGATGGTCATTGTATTTATCCATTAGTTTTTTGGGAATGGCCAATAGTGGAACATTTGAAGCTATTTCATTTTTTTCACGATTGGTGAAAATCCAAAGCTTGCCATCGTTACCTTTTTTAATTTCGGAGCGATTTAATTTCTTCACATCAGCATAAGAAAGACCAGTATAACAACTGAATAAAAAGATGTCCTTCACCTGTTCCAATCTTTTAATATTGAAGTCCTTTTTTGAAATTCCGTCTAGCTCTGTTTTTGACAAAAATTCCTTATCCTTTGCCTTGGCTCTATTTTTATAAAAAACAAAGGGGTTGTATTCAATCCATCGGTGGGCAAGGCACAGATTTACGATTTTTCTAAAGTGTTTCATGTATTTTGCTACAGAAACATCGCTTATGTCCTTTTCAGTACGAAGGTAAAACTCATAACCAATAATAAAAGCATGGTCAATTTTTCGAATGTCAATATCCTTGCTATTATAATCTTTTAATAAGTACGCTGTTAAATGTATTACGGAAGATTTATAGCCTTTTAAGGTATTTGCTTTAAAGCCCTTTCCTATGGAAACTTCCATTTTTTTATTATGGTCTGCAAAGATTTCCATCAGAAATTTCTGCCTTTCTTCTTTCCCAAGGTATTTATTCATTATGGTCTCCGCAGAAATTTCAAGTCCCACTTTTTTAAAATTGGTATGGATTTGCTCAATTTGTCTATCAATAGCATCGAGATAGCTATTGAGTGTTCGGGCAGATTCGGAAGTTCCCTTTGCACGGTTTACGCTCGAAATCCAATCATTAGGCTCGCACATCCTACCAACGGAAGCCTCTTTTGTGATACTGTTATTGACAGTAATGCGCATGTAGATGGCTTTCGCACCACCTTTGTAATACTTTGGTTTCTTCAAGAAAAAATGAAGAGAATAATTTTGGCTCATAAACTGGCTCATTAAAAAGTTAAACAAAACTAGCAATGCGGTCAATCGTAATCAAGATGTCCAAATATTGGACTTGCTGTAAATCAGTATTTTAGCCCCTTTTCAGTGAGTACCTATTTTGGTTAGAGGTACTCACTGAAATACTCACTGATTTTATAGGAATTCATGTACTTTTTAAAGTGTTTGTAAAACAAAAAAGGCCGTAAATCTAAGATTTACAGCCTTTTAAACGTTTTGTTGATAATACTAGTAGCCCGTAGGGGAATCGAACCCCTGTTTCCAGAATGAAAATCTGGCGTCCTCACCCCTAGACGAACGGGCCATTAAACAAGAAGTGTCATTTCAACTTCTTTGGTAGCGGGGACCAGACTCGAACTGATGACCTTCGGGTTATGAGCCCGACGAGCTACCAACTGCTCCACCCCGCACGCTATACAATTTGAGGTTTCTGTTAAATCCTTAACTCTTCCTCCGAATTGGAATGCAAAGATATAATTCGTTTCTTTGCATTACAAATTTATTTTAAAAAATATTTTTATGTCGCATAAAGCAGGTTTTGTAAGCATCATCGGTAAGCCCAATGTGGGTAAATCCACCCTCATGAATGCCCTAGTGGGTGAAAAACTTTCTATCATTACGCCTAAAGCACAAACCACACGTCATCGCATTTTGGGAATTGTGAACGAAGATGAGTTTCAAATTGTATTTTCTGACACACCTGGCATCATAAAACCGCTTTACGGACTACAAGATTCGATGATGAGTGCAGTGAACGGAGCGCTTAGTGACGCTGATTTAATTCTCTTCGTTACCGACATTCATGAGAAGCATGATGAAAATGATGTATTAGAAAAAATCACTAATACGACCATCCCTATGGTTGTACTTTTAAACAAAATAGATAACGCTACGCAAGAGCAAGTAGATGAGAAGTTTGCATATTGGCAAGAGAAATTAAACCCTAAACATATCTTCGCTATTTCTGCTTTGCATCACTATAATTTAGAAGGTATTTTGCCAATGATTTTGGATCATATTCCAGAACATCCAGCGTATTACGACAAAGAAGAGCTAACAGACCGTAGCCAACGTTTCTTAGTTTCTGAAATTATCCGTGAAAAAATCTTCTTTAACTACAAAAAGGAAATTCCTTATAGTACAGAAGTAATTGTAACCGCCTTTAAAGAAGAACAAAGCAAAAGCGGGCCTATGGTTCGCATTACTGCAGAAATTATAGTTGAACGTGATTCGCAAAAAAACATATTAATTGGTACAGGGGGCGCAATGCTTAAAAAAGTTGGTATGGAAGCCCGAAAAGACATTGAAAAGTTTTTAGATAGCAAAGTATTTTTAGAAACATTTGTTAAAGTTTTACCAGATTGGAGAAGCAAAAAGAATTATTTAAAAAGCTTTGGATACGATAGCTAGAAATAGGTTATGGGTTGCGGGTTAAAGGTTGCAGGTTTGGGCGCATAGCCTAACTTTCTATAAAAAAACCAAGGTTACGAGTTGTGCGTTAAAGATTATGGGTTTAGGCGCATAGTTTAGCTCCTTATACAAAACATAAAACCAATTATGATTTTATGTTCCAATTATTTACCTTACCTTTGCACTCCCTTTCAAAAAGGTTAATAGTTGATAGTCAAAATGTTTAGGAAATGTTTAAGCTCTCAATTATGGGTTTAATTAACATTACAACGTTTCAGCTTTTAAACGTTTCAACAAAAAAATATGAGTAACATTATCGCAATTGTCGGAAGACCAAACGTAGGCAAATCTACCCTTTTTAACCGCTTAACAGAAAGTCGCAAAGCTATTGTAGATGATTTTAGCGGTGTAACTCGTGATAGACATTACGGTAAAGCCGAATGGACAAACAGAGAATTTACAGTTATTGACACTGGTGGTTACGTTGCAAATTCTGAAGATGTTTTTGAAGCTGCTATTCGCGAACAGGTAGTTATCGCAATTGAAGAAGCTACTGTATTGGTATTCATGGTTGATGTAACTACAGGAATTACTGATTTAGATGATGAGATTGCGCAATTGCTTCGCCGCAGCAAAAAGCCTGTATTTGTAGTTGTAAACAAGGTTGATAATCATCAACTAGAAAATGATGCAACTGTATTTTATGGTTTTGGCTTAGGCGAAATTTATACGATTTCTTCGATGACAGGTTCTGGAACTGGAGAATTGTTAGATCAAGTAATTACTCACTTTGAAGATGTTGTTGAAGAAGAAAATGCATTACCTAAAATCACCATTGTTGGTCGCCCGAACGTTGGTAAATCTTCTTTAATTAATGCGTTAATTGGTAAAGATCGCAACATCGTAACCCCAATTGCGGGTACTACTCGTGATTCAATTCATATCCACTATAATCAGTTTGGTCATGAATTTATGTTTATTGATACCGCTGGTTTGCGTAAAAAAACCAAGGTAAAAGAGAACATCGAATTTTATTCAGTAATGCGTACTATTAAGGCTTTAGAAGAAGCGGATGTAGTGATGTTGATGATTGACGCAGAAGATGGTTTAGAGTCTCAGGATGTAAACATTTTCCACTTAGCTGAAAAAAACAAAAAAGGTATTGTGATTTTAGTTAACAAATGGGATTTGATTGAGAAAAACAATAAAACCATTAAAGAATTCGAAGATCAAATTCGCACGAAATTACAACCATTTACCGATGTGCCGATTGTGTTTATTTCAGTATTAAACAAACAACGTATTTTCAAAACAATTGAAACAGCATTAGAAGTTCATAAAAACCGTAGCAAGAAAATTCCTACATCTAAATTGAACGATGTGATGTTACCAATTATCGAAAACTATCCACCTCCAGCATTAAAAGGAAAATACATTAAGGTAAAATATGTTACGCAAATTAATGCTACTTCGCCAATGTTTGCCTTTTTCTGTAATCTACCGCAATACATTAAAGAACCGTATAAGCGTTTTATAGAGAATAAATTGCGTGAACATTTCGATTTTTCTGGTGTACCGATACAAATCTATTTTAGACAGAAGTAAGAAGAGTCAGAAAAATTTGGATACTAACTTTGTAAAATAATACCCCATTCATTACTAGTTCAGCACTGCAATCGCTTTATTTCCAAGATGGTGAATCGGATTGCGCTCACTCCTATAAGGTTTAATTAACTAAATTTGCATTCATAGTTAACTATACCATGCAAGAATCCATATACGTTATACATAGCACATCAGCTGATATCCCTACCATTTTCGAGTTTTACGATATGGCTATTGCGCATCAAAAGAAGGTTTTTCATCACCATTGGCAAGGCTTTAGCTTGGCTTTGGTTACACAAGAAATCGAAGAAAACAGACAATACAAAATTCTTGTTGATGGACAAATTGCTTGCATTTTTGCAGTCACTTTTAGCGACCCTCAAATTTGGGAAGAACGAAATAATGACTCTGCTATTTACATTCATCGCATCGTTACACATCCAGATTTTAGAGGGTATGGTTTTGTAAATGTGATTATTGATTGGGCTAAAGCATATGCAAAAAACAACGCTATTCACTTCATCCGAATGGATACCTGGGCAGATAATGAAAAACTACTAACCTATTATACAGGTTGCGGTTTTAATCATGTAGGTATGATTAAAATTGCGCCAAACAGCGGTTTACCTAAACATTATGAAGGAATAAGTTTAAATCTTTTTGAAATAGAAGTTAACTAGTCGGGAAGACAGAAAAGCTCTAGCTTGTTAACCCTAATATGTCTACTACGGTCCTTCCGTGAAAACGGGAATCGTAATGCAATACAAATCACTAAAAAGCCTTTTAAATTATTACGATTGCCAGTCGAGCTGGCAATGACGAATGGCCTATCCGGCTTTCGGACTAAAAACTTCTCGGACTCCTTTTATTGCAAACTAGCTAAAGCTTGTTTAACCACGTTATCGGTTAAGTTGTGTGCTTTATAATAACCTACATCTCCTAAGTGATATTTACACAACATTACTTTCAAGTCGTTGTAAATTATAGATTTTGATGCCATTAGTTGCTTCGCATTAATAGCAACATTTTTAGATTGAATGTATTTCAATAAATCTTTATAATCTGTATCGTTAATGTTAAAGGTATTTAACGTTTGGGATAAATAATTGGGTGTATATCGATCAGCTAATACATCAAATACAAAATCAATTAATATCTTTTTATTAATCAGCGTAGCATACAATTTAGTGTAACCAGAAGTATCTAGTTTAACATAAACATCTGGCTGAATACCACCGCCGCCAAAGACTTTTTTTCCACTTTGTGTTACAAATGCATCAGTTTTCTGCAAACTATCTTTAGTTTTTACATTTTTAGCTGTCAATTCGCCATCATTTAAACGGTCTTCCAATTCATGTTGATAAGCTGCGTATCCTTTTTTATAGGATTTCTGTATGCTTCGACCAAGTGGCGTATAATATCTTGCTATGGTTAAGTTTAAGGCAGAACCATCTTCAAATGCAAACTGCTCTTGCACCAATCCTTTGCCAAAAGAACGTCTACCTACAATAATACCTCTATCTAAATCTTGTATCGCTCCTGCAAAAATCTCACTAGCTGAGGCAGAATTCTCATTAATTAATACCGCTAATTTCCCTTGTTCAAATTCTCCGCCACCCGTAGCAAAGTAATCTGTACGTGGTTCGTGTTTACCTTGCGTATACACGATCAATTTATTCTCTGGCAAAAACTGATTAGCTAAGCCTGTCGCAGCATTCAAATAGCCTCCACCATTATCCCGGAGATCAAGCACTAGTTTTTTCATCCCTTTGGTTTTAAGGGATTTTACAGCATTTACAAAATCGTCGTCGGTATTTGCACCAAATTTACTGATGCGAATGTAAGCCGTTTCTGTATTCAGCATATAGGCGGCATCAATGCTGCTCACCTCTACTCTACCTCTTTTTATAGTTAAAACAGCTGGTGAAAGCGCTCCATAATGGAGTAAAGTAAGTTGTACTGGCGTACCTTTTCTACCTCTAATTTTCCCAATCATTTCAGAGCGTGGCAATCCTCTCCCGCTTACATTGGTGCTATCTACTTTTAATATTTTATCGCCCTGCTTAACACCTGCTAAAAATGCTGGACCATCTTTAAGCACATTAGTGACTAATAATGTATCGTTAAGGATATAATATTCTACACCTATCCCTTCAAAATTACCTTCTAAAGTTTCTGCTAATTCAAATGCTTTCGTCGCAGGCAAATACATGCTGTGCGGATCCAATTGATGTAATAAACTATCTATTGGCAAATGATGAAGGCTGTCGGCATTCACATCATCTACGTAGTTTTTATTAATGATATGGATAATATCTTCTACTTTTTGATTGTTATCAACGTAGCGAGTACTTTTTTCGATTTTAAATTCTTGATCTTTTAAAAATTTAAAGCCCAAATACATCCCACCTATTAAAGTTATGGAATAGGTTAAGGCAAGAAGAAGGTTAAATCTCGTACTTTTTTTCATTGGAAGGGACTTTACAAAGTTATGAAACCCCCTTGATTTTACCAAGCTCATAACTCTATGAATATCAAAAACATGGGTACCTCATCAGAAATAAAAAAACAAATTACAAACAGATGAGAATTAGCCTGTTATTAAATAACAAAGGTTAAAACATTTAGTTTTTTGATTTTTTTAAAGTAAATATTTGCAAGGGAGTAATCTTCTCTCTAAAATTGCAGGGTTTTACACATAATATTTCCTGTTAATTGATAAATTAACGAACTTTAACATTTAATGAAATCCATGAATAGAATAACCGAGCAAGAATCTAAATACCACGACATTGATAAAATGTCTGTTTTGGAAATTTTGACAGGCATCAATAACGAAGACAAGACTGTACCATTAGCTGTTGAACATGCTTTGCCACAAATCGAAAAATTAGCGTCGGCTGTTGCCGAAAGAATGACTAAAGGGGGAAGATTATTTTACATTGGTGCGGGCACAAGTGGCCGTTTAGGTGTAGTTGATGCTTCTGAATGCCCTCCAACTTTTGGTGTTTCTTTCGATACAGTAGTTGGCATTATTGCCGGCGGCGATACAGCGATACGAAAAGCAGTTGAATTTGCAGAAGATAATACAACACAAGCTTGGGAAGATTTACAGGAATACCAGATTAATGAAAAAGACTGTTTAGTTGGTTTAGCTGCCTCTGGAACTACGCCCTATGTTATTGGAGGTTTAAATACTGCTCGTAAACATGGTATTTTAACTGGATGTATTGTTTGTAATGAGGGTGGTCCAATTGTTGCTGAATCTGATTTTCCAGTAGAAGTAGTTGTAGGTCCTGAATTTTTAACTGGTTCAACGCGAATGAAATCTGGAACTGCTCAGAAATTAGTTTTAAATATGTTGAGCACTACCGTAATGATTAGAATGGGGCGTGTGAAAGGGAATAAAATGGTAGATATGCAGTTAACTAATCATAAGCTAGTAGATCGCGGTACGCAAATGGTAATGGATGAACTACACATTGACCACGACCAAGCTGCAGATTTACTAAACAAATATGGAAGTGTGCGCAAGGCTGTTGAAGCTTCTAAGGGGTAGTTTTTTGGTTGGTTCGTTGTAGTTGGTTAGACCAGTAAAGCGGGAAATTAAACAACAAAAAATCTAAATCTCCGCCAAACCAAACATCCAAAAAACAAATAAACCAAACAACTAGCTAGATGCACGAAATTGAACCTTTTTATCTTTGGAGAGACGACTATATCGCTGCAGAAGATGAGCGTTCACCGTTTTTTAACACCGAATATTCAGAATTTTACTACGATAAACAACTCTATAATTTTTTAATTCATCCCCAATGGGACACTTTTGGCTCTAACACGCTTTATATTAAAGTATTGTTTGTGGATTACGATAAACAATATGCAATTATAGAACTGATGGGCGAATGGAATGATGCCATTAATAACGACATCATGATGTTAAAAAGGGAAATTTTGGAGCTGATGGTAGATGAAGGGGTTAATAAATTTATCCTTATAGGAGAAAATGTATTGAATTTTCATGCTTCGGATGATAGCTATTATGAAGAATGGTTTCAAGACGTGGAAGATGGTTGGATTGCGGGCGTGAATTTTAACGAACACGTAATTCGTGAGTTTCGCGATAATAGCATCGATTATTACATCAATTTTGGTGGTGAGCTGGATGATTTACATTGGCGAAAACTTAAACCACGACAGTTCTTTAAAAAAGTTGAAGAACTCTTGACAAAAAGATTAAATTAAACGCTTATTTTTAACCTAGAATTATTTATCAATTAAAAATGGAAGAACAAAATTATCAATATCAAAACGATAGCGTTTTCGTACAAGAAGGCTCTATTTCTAAAAAATTCTTTGCTAATGTTTTCTTGTGGATGTTTGTGGCGCTTAGTCTTTCTACTGTAGCAGCTTATTTATTTGGTGCGAATGAAGGATTAATGGCTTATTTAGTAAATATTGATCCAGTTACTGGAAAAGCAGGAATGTCTATACTAGGTTATATTGCTATGTTTTCACCATTAGCCTTGGTTTTGACCATGAGCTTTGGTTTAAGCAAATTATCTTATCCAGCATTACTGGGCATATTCATCTTATATTCTGTTTTAACAGGTGTAAGTTTAAGTTTTATTCTATTGGCCTATACCACTGGTTCAATCGTAGCTTGTTTTGCTTCAGCAGCAGGCATATTTGGAATCATGGCATTTTTAGGATATACCACTGATGTAGATTTAAGTAAGTTTGGCCCAATTTTAATGATTGGTTTAGTTGGCCTTATCATCGCAAGTGTAGTTAACATCTTTTTACAGAGCGACACTATGGGTTATATCATGTCATTTATTGGTGTAGCTATTTTTACAGCTCTAACTGCATATGACGTGCAAAAAATCAAACGTATTGGAGAAGGTATTGAAGCTAACGGCGATCAAGTTTTACAAGTTGAAGCAAAGAAAACAGCAATTGTTGCTGCGCTATCTTTATACTTAGATTTCTTAAACATCTTTTTATACTTACTTCGCATTTTCGGAAGCAGAAAGTAATTTAAAAAACAGAACAATATTTCAAAAGCCCTGCAGATTTGTAGGGCTTTTGTTATTTAATTCGGTAAACACTGCAATTATTTGGAATTGATAATGCTTTGTTGCATTTTTGTATTGCTTATTAAGAAAGACGGAGGGACTAGACCCAACGAAGTCTTAGCAACCTGTGCCAACAAGGTGCTAATTTCTAATCTCAGCAGTGGCGAGAGAAGATAAGTTTAAAGAGAATAATCTATTCTGACTTCTGAATAAGCCTTTTTTGGAGATGATGTTTAATGTAAGACGTATCATATATCTTTCCATTTTCCATCCCACTTTTTACATTGCAAATGAATATTAGAGAAGAATTAGAGAAACGTATTTTAATTATAGATGGTGCAATGGGCACCATGATTCAACGCTATATTTTAACTGAGGAAGATTTCAGGGGAGAGCGTTTTAAGAATCATCCATGCGATGTAAAAGGCAATAACGATTTGCTCAATATCACACGTCCTGACATTATTAAGGAAATTCACTTAGAATATTTAAAAGCTGGCGCTGATATTATAGAAACCAACACTTTTAGTACGCAACGCATTTCCATGGCCGATTACCAAATGGAAGATCTGTCGTACGAGTTAAGTTTTGAAGGAGCTAAAGTTGCCAAAGAAGCAGTAACAGAATTTATGGCTGCAAATCCCGATAGGAAATGCTTTGTAGCTGGAGCAGTTGGCCCAACCAACCGCACACTTTCTATGTCGCCAGATGTAAATGACCCTGGCTTTAGAGCTATTTATTTTGATGAATTAGAAGCTGCTTATTACGAGCAAGTTCGAGGTTTAGTAGACGGTGGTTCTGATGTATTACTAATAGAAACCATTTTTGATACCTTAAATTGTAAAGCAGCAATTGTTGCGATAAAAAAATATGAAGAAGTAGTTGACAGAAAGCTAGAAATCATGATTTCTGGAACCATTACCGATGCTTCTGGAAGAACGTTATCTGGCCAAACAGCAGAAGCGTTTTTAAACTCTGTGATACATGCCAATCCGTTAAGTATTGGTTTTAATTGTGCATTGGGAGCAAAAGAAATGCGCCCACACATTGAAGAATTATCGGAAAAAGCAGGTTGCTATATTTCTGCTTATCCAAATGCCGGTTTACCGAATGAGTTTGGCGCTTACGATGAATTACCTCATGAAACTGCACATCTGGTGGATGATTTTATCGCCTCTGGCTTTGTAAATATTGTAGGTGGTTGTTGTGGTACTACGCCAGAACACATCGGTTGTATTGCCGAAAAAGCAAGGAAAGCAAGTCCAAGAAAAATTCCAACAATTGAGCCTTATCTGCGCTTAAGCGGATTAGAGCCCGTAACCATTACTCCCGAAAGTATATTTGTAAACATTGGTGAAAGAACCAATATCACGGGATCTCCAAAATTTTCTAAATTGATTTTAGGTGGCGATTATGAAGCTGCTCTTGCTGTTGCATTACAACAAGTAGAAGGTGGTGCGCAAATCATCGATGTGAACATGGATGAGGGTATGATTGATTCGGAGGCGGCAATGACCAAATTTCTGAATTTAATTGCATCAGAACCTGATATTGCAAAATTACCTATCATGGTCGATTCATCTAAATGGTCGGTCATAGAAAATGGCTTAAAATGTTTGCAGGGCAAAGGAATTGTGAACTCTATATCCTTAAAAGAAGGGGAAGAAAAGTTTAGAGAAAGCGCCCGTAAAATTATGCAATATGGTGCTGCGGTGGTGGTTATGGCTTTTGACGAGAAAGGACAAGCTGATAACTTTGAGCGTAGAACTGAAATCTGTAAAAGGAGTTATGATATTTTGGTGAATGAACTTGGTTTCCCTCCTCAAGATATCATTTTTGACCCTAATATTTTAACCGTAGCAACGGGATTAGAAGAACACAACAATTATGCTGTCGATTTTATTAATGCCACGCGGTGGATTAAGCAAAACCTTCCTTATGCCAAAGTAAGTGGTGGTGTTTCTAATATTTCATTCTCATTTAGAGGAAATAATACAGTTCGTGAAGCCATGCACTCTGCATTTTTATACCACGCTATTCAGGCTGGTTTAGATATGGGAATTGTGAATGCCGGTATGTTGGAGGTTTATCAAGAAATTCCACCAGAATTATTAGAACGTGTGGAAGATGTTTTGTTGAACCGTAGAGATGATGCGACCGAACGTTTGGTAGAATATGCCGACACCATCAAAAGTAAAGGAAAAGAAATAGTTCGCGACGAAGAATGGCGTAAAGGAACAGTTGAAGAAAGATTATCGCACTCTTTGGTAAAAGGAATTGTAGAATATTTAGATGATGATGTTGAAGAAGCTCGACAAAAGTATCCTCGACCAATTCAGGTAATTGAAGGTCCGTTAATGGATGGGATGAATATTGTTGGTGATTTATTTGGTGCTGGAAAAATGTTCTTGCCACAGGTTGTAAAATCGGCAAGGGTTATGAAAAAAGCTGTGGCCTATCTCCTACCATTTATTGAACAAGAGAAATTAGATAATCCAGATCAAGATCAAAATTCCTCTGCTGGAAGAGTTTTAATGGCTACTGTAAAAGGCGATGTACACGATATCGGAAAAAATATTGTAGGTGTAGTTTTAGCCTGTAATAATTTTGAAATCGTGGATATGGGTGTAATGGTTCCTGCTCAAGACATCATTAAAAAAGCGAAAGAAATTAATGCAGATATTATTGGATTAAGTGGTTTAATCACACCATCATTAGATGAAATGGTTCACTTTGCCAAAGAAATGGAACGTGAAGGTTTTACCATTCCTTTAATTATCGGTGGTGCTACTACTTCTAGAATTCACGCGGCGGTAAAAGTTGCCCCTAATTATTCTGGACCAGCAATTCACGTTTTAGATGCGTCGCGAAGTGTTACCGTTTGTAGCACATTGATGAATCCAGAAACAAAAGACGAATATGTTGCTGGCATTAGAGCAGAATATGATAAAGCTCGTGAAGCACATTTAAACAAACGTTCTGATAAAAGATTTAAAACTATTGAAGAGGCAAGGGCTAATAAATTTAAATTAGACCTCAAAAAGGTTGCTCCTGCCCCAAGCTTTACCGGAACTAAGGTATTGGATGATTATCCCTTAGCAGAGCTTGTTCCCTATATTGATTGGACGCCATTTTTCCATACTTGGGAACTTCGCGGTAGCTATCCGAAAATTTTCGATGACAAATTTGTTGGCGTTGAGGCAAAAAAATTGTTTGATGATGCCCAAGTACTCTTAACTAAAATTGTGAATGAGAAGCTGCTAACTGCCAAAGCAGTATTTGGTTTTTGGCCTGCTCATGCCATTGGCGATGATATAGAGCTGGCTGTAAAAAGCAGTAGCCTTAAAACAGATGAAAAGCTGAAGAACGGCACAGCTGAAAAAGTAAGAATTCATACTTTACGTCAACAAGCTGAAAAAGTAGATGGACAGCCTTATTATGCTTTATCAGATTTCACTGCCGACAAAGAAAGTGGCGTACAGGATTATTTCGGTGGCTTTGCCGTTACAACAGGTATTGGTTGCGATGAATTGGTAGCTGAATTCGAGAAGAACTATGATGATTACAATAGCATAATGGTAAAAGCACTTGCTGATAGATTAGCAGAGGCTTTTGCAGAAAAACTGCATGAATTGGTACGCAAGGATTATTGGGGTTATGCAAAAGAAGAAGCATTTACCAATGAACAGTTAATCAAGGAACAATATGAAGGTATTCGTCCTGCGCCAGGATATCCAGCTTGTCCAGAGCACACCGAAAAAGGAACCTTATTTGCTCTACTAGATGCAGAAGAAAAGATTGGTTTAAAGATTACAGAAAGTTATGCCATGTACCCAACTGCAGCTGTTAGCGGATTTTATTTCTCCCATCCCGATGCTCGCTATTTTGGTTTAGGAAAAATTACAAAAGACCAAGTAGAAGATTACTCCAATAGAAAAGCAATGGATTTAGAAGAAACTGAGAGATGGCTTAGCCCGAACCTTGCATACTAGTTCGATGGATGTTTCGTTATTTCGTTTTTTAGGGTGGGTTGATTTTAATAGTTTATTAAGAAATGGCATATAATAAGTATACAGAGCTAGAGGTGTGGAAAAAGGCAAGAGCATTTGCATCTCATATTTATTTGCTTACATCCAAATTTCCGAAAGAAGAAATTTATGGATTAACATCACAAATAAGGAGATGCGCAATTTCTGTTCCTTCGAATATTGCAGAAGGGAGTGGTAGACAACATGCTAAAGAAACTATCCAGTTTTTAACTATTGCCCGAGGATCTCTTTACGAACTTGAAACCCAGCTTTATATATCAAAAGACATTTCAATCATTTCTAATGAGCAATTGGATAGTTGCATTACAGAAATTGAAACTTTAGGAAAACTAATAAATGGCTATATAAGATATATTAGCTCAACTATCCAAAAAACCAACCACCAACAAACTAATCAACCAGCATGAAAATTACAGACCATATAAAAAACGCAAAGGGTAAAACCTTATTCTCATTTGAACTTTTGCCACCAGTTAAGGGTAAAAGTATTCAGGCCATTTATAATGCTATTGATCCATTAATGGAGTTTAATCCACCTTTTATTGATGTGACTTATCATCGTGAGGATTATATTTATAAGCAACATGAAACTGGTTTATTAGAGAAAATATCGTACAGAAAAAGACCAGGTACAGTTGCTATTTGTGCAGCAATTATTAATAAATATAAAGTTGATGCTGTTCCACATTTAATTTGCGGTGGTTTTACTAAAGAAGAAACAGAAAATGCACTAATCGATTTGCAGTTTTTAGGAATTGATAACGTGTTAGTTTTACGTGGAGATGCTCGTCATGCAGATTCAAGTTTTATCCCAACTCCTGGTGGTCATGCTTATGCAACAGATCTTTTGGAGCAAGTAATGAACATGAATAATGGCCGTTATTTACATGAAGATCATGATGCTTTTAAGACAGATTTTTGTATCGGTGTTGCCGGATATCCTGAGAAGCATTTTGAAGCACCAAACCTTAAAACCGATTTCAAGTATTTGAAAAAGAAAGTAGATATGGGAGCTGAGTTTATTGTAACTCAAATGTTTTTCGATAACAGTAAATATGTTGAGTTCGTAAAGAAATGTAGAGAAAATGGAATTAATGTGCCCATTATTCCAGGCTTAAAACCAATCACTTCTTCTAAACAACTCATCAGTTTACCAAAAGTATTTCATATTGATTTACCTGAAGATTTAAGTGAAGCAATTCATACCTGCAAAAGCGAAGCTGAGGTTAAAGAAGTAGGTATTGAATTTATGATTTCCCAATGCAAAGAATTGGTAAAAATTGGAGCTCCAGTATTACATTTTTATACGATGAGTAATCCTGAACCAACTAAAAGGATTGCACAAGCAGTATTTTAGTTAATTTTGTCATTCAGAGTGCAACTAAGAATCTAATTCCATAAATAGATTCCTCTCAGGCTCGGAATGACAAATTCTTCTTTATTGTCTCAACAAATACCCCTTAAATTCTTCAAAATCCTTACCTAATTCATCGTATAATTCTGGATTGTTTTTAAGCGATTTCACTTGCTCTGGCAATTCAATTTTCGCTAACATTTCTGCTGAAAAAACCTCTGGAAACTTACATGCATGAGCAGTGGACAAAAATACTTTTGCACTTTCATCTGTAGGATTTTCTTTAACATAAGCTTTAGTAGCTAAATAAGCAATTGCTGTATGAGGACAAGCTACATAATCAAATTTCTCATAGATTTCTTTTATTCCTGCTAAGGTTTCCTCATCCGTAAAACGATACGCTTTTACCAATTCCTGAATCGCTTTTCTATCTTCTTTAAATAAATCCATAATGCGAACCCAATTGCTTGGCGCACCAACATCCATCGCATTAGCATAGGTTTGTACTGATGGTTTGGTTTCGTATACTCCTGTTTCTAAAAATCGTGGAACGGTATCATTTGCATTGGTTGCCGCAATAAATTGTTGAACAGGCAAGCCCATTTTATACGCTAATAATCCTGCGCCAATGTTCCCAAAATTTCCGCTAGGAACTGAAAATACAATAGTTGCAAAACCTTGTCTTTTTAGTTGCGCATATGCATTGAAATAATAAAAAGTTTGTGGAATTAATCTGGCAATATTGATCGAGTTAGCAGAAGTTAATCTGAATTTAGCGTTCAACTCTTCATCAGCAAATGCTTGTTTCACCAATACCTGACAATCATCAAAAGTTCCATCAACTGCAATTGCTCTAATATTTTTACCATTAGTAGTTAACTGTAAACGCTGTACTTCGCTCACTTTTCCTTTCGGGAATAAAATAGTAACTCTAGTATTAGGCACACCTAAAAAGCCTAAAGCAACGGCTCCTCCAGTATCACCAGAAGTAGCCACCAAAACGTCTAATAATCTCTCTCCATCTTTTAAAAAATAAGCCATCACTCTACTCATAAATCGAGCACCAAAATCTTTAAAGGCTAAAGACGGACCATGAAATAGTTCGAGTACAAAAGTATTACCATTCAGTTTTACAACTGGCGCATCAAAGTTTGCTGCATCTTCTAATAAGGCTTTTAAATCAGCTGATGGAATTTCATCCTTTAACAAAGTGGATGCAATTTGATAGGCAATCTCTGGTAAGGAATATTGTTCGATGTTAGCAATAAACTCTTTCTCTAATTGAGGAATTTCCACTGGCATGTACAATCCCTTGTCCTGTGGCATACTATTAAAAACTGCTTCTTGAAAGGAAACACGTAGATCTTTGTTGTTGGTACTGTATAATTTCATTTAATTATGAGTTGCGAGTTACGAGTTGCGAGTTATGGGTCGTATAGCTTAAGCATTTAGCCATGTAACCCGCAACCCGTAACTATTTACAATACTCTTGGCCCTTCGGCATTTACCGAAGACACGTAAGCATTGCTATTGATATTTAATTTTGTTAAATGTTTTTGTTGAGCATTGGTTATTTTTCGAACGGTTTCTTCATCTTTAGCCAAAGCAAAAACAGATGGACCAGAACCTGAAATCCCAAAACCTACTGCCCCATTTTCCATGGCTAATTCTCTTAAGGTTTCAAACCCAGGGATTAGAATAGAACGTGTTGGTTCTACCAAAACATCTTTCATGCTTCGGCCTACCAAGTCGATATCGTTTAAAAATAATCCACTTACCAAACCGGCCACGTTTCCCCATTGGGTAACTGCATCCTTTAATAAAACTTTAGCACGTATCATTTGTCGGGCATCTTTTGTAGGGACTTCTACTTCTGGATAAACAATAGCAGCAAACAAGTTTTTAGGCGTTGGTAAAGCGATTAAATCTAGAGGCTCATAACTGCGAACCAAAACAAATCCACCCATTAAAGCTGGCGCTACATTATCTGCATGACCATAACCACAAGCTAATTCTTCACCTTTCATTGCAAATGGAACAAGTTCTTTTGCGGTTAGTAAATTGCCCATTAGCTGATTAATTGCATATAAGCCCGCAACTGTACTCGCTGAACTAGAACCTAATCCGCTGCCAATTGGCATCTTTTTATGTAATTCGATTTCTACACCTACATCTTCCCTATTTAAATGTTTTAGATAATGTTGCACACTTGCACTCACTGTGTTTTTTGCAGAATCTAAGGGTAAACGACCATCATCTCCAGTAATTTTTAATAAACGAACACCTGGCTCATTTACTAAACGCATGACAACTTCATCTCCAGGTTCGTTTACGGCGAAACCTAAAACATCAAATCCACAAACTACATTGGCAACGGTAGCGGGGGCAAATACTTTTATTTCTTTCATTTTTATTTGTGAGCGTTAAAATTCAGATCGTTTAGTTGTTTTAAATGGTAGCTTAAATGCACAATATAATCTTCAATAAAATAAACTAAGCTATGCACTTCTGCTTTCCCAACGCCAGTATCACAAGTATTATCTAGCTTACTTTGAGGAATATTTGCAATCACATTTGCGACTTGATGGTTTAATAGTTTCCATAAGGTTTTTATATCCTCAACATCCATTTGCTGATAGTTTTGATAATCTACCCATTTATCTTGGTCGTAAATAGTCTTAATTCCTTGTTCGTATTGCGCAACTATCAATCTCCTTAAGTTATTGGAAGCGCTATCAATTAAATGTCCTAGCAATTCTTTTTTCGACCATTTATTTACGTGTGGTTTAGCCTTCCAATCTTCATCGCTAATCGTTTCAAAATCAAGCAAAGCCTGATCAACTATCGACAAGATTTCATCTTTTGCTTTTTCTACTAAACTCATATTCTATGCGTTTAAAGCACCAACATTTATAATATCAGCAAAAACTCCAGCAGCAGTTACTTCAGCACCAGCACCTGGGCCTTTAACCACCAATGGACGTTCTTTATATCTATCCGTAGTGAAAGAAATGATATTATCGCTACCAGAAAGCATATAAAATGGATGGTTCTCATCTACCATTTGTAAAGTGATGGATGCTTTACCATCTTCCAATTTGCCAATGTACCTTAATACTTTTTTACTCGCTTCCGCTTCATCCTTTAACTTGGCAAAATATGCAGCGTTCAGTTCTAATTGCTTATAAAACTCTTCAACCGTTGGGGCTTGTAAACAAGCATCTGGCAACATATTCTGAATACTCACATCCGATTCTTCGAAAGCATAACCTGCATCACGGGCCAGTATTAACATTTTACGCATAAAATCTTTACCGTTCAAGTCGTCACGAGGATCTGGCTCAGTATACCCTTTTTCTTGTGCTTCTTTTACAATTTCATGGAAAGCTGCGTCGCCTTTAAAGTGATTGAATATATAAGAGATTGTTCCTGAAAGTATTGCTTCAATTCGAGCAATTTTATCACCGCTCATCATCAAATCTTTTAAGGTTCTAATAATTGGCAAACCTGCACCCACATTGGTTTCGTAATAAAAATCTACACCGAATTTGCGAGCTGTATTTTTAAATGCTTCGTACTGTGCAAAACTAGCCGAGTTACCAATTTTATTACACGTAACCACAGAAATACTTGCTTCAAAAACTCCTTGATAAAAAGGTACAGGTTGGGGACTAGCAGTATTATCTACAAACACACAGTTTGGTAAATTCATTGCTTTCATTTGCGCTACAAAATCCTCTAAGTTTGCAGCTTCACCTTTTGCATCTAAAGTTTCTTCCCAATTCTCTAAAGCTATGCCATCGGGCGATAAAAGCATTTTACGAGTATTGCTGACTCCCATTACCTTTACCTGTAAATCGTTATTTTTAGCTAAGAAAGGCATTTGAACTTGCAATTGTTTGAATAACGTTTTACCGATATTTCCCGTTCCCAAACAGAAGATATGTAGTGTTTTATTCAGCGAAGTATAAAAAGCATCATGTACTGCATTTACCGCTTTAGATAAATCCGCTTTCGCGATAATTACCGAGATATTGTATTCTGATGATCCTTGCGCTATCGCATGAACATTTACTCCATTTCTACCTAACGAATGAAACAACTTGCCTGAAATACCAGGAGTGCGTTTCATATTTTCACCAACGATTGCCAAAACTGCCAAGCCGTTTTCTACCTCTGGGGTTTGCAATTTATTAGCTTGTAGTTCTAAATCAAATTCTTTTGAGATTAGATTAACAGCCTTAATGGCATCGGTTGGTTTTACCGCAAAGGTAATGCTATGCTCAGAAGATGATTGTGTGATTAGAACAACGTTGATTTGCTCACGAGATAATAACGAAAACAATCTTCCACTAAACCCTGCTTTACCCACCATTCCACTACCTGCCAAATTAATGATACTAATATCATCAATTGAAGAAATTCCTTTAATTGGCAATGCGGATGGTTTTGCTCCATGACGAATATAAGTCCCTTCAAAATCAGCATCGAACGTATTCTTAATTACGATTGGGATTTTCTTTAAAAATGCCGGGGTCATCGTTGGTGGATAAATTACCTTCGCACCGAAATATGATAATTCCATTGCTTCGATATAGCTTAATTCTGGTAATGAAAATGCTTTTTTCACTATTCGTGGATCAGCAGTCATCATCCCGTTTACATCTGTCCAAATTTGGATTTCACTTGCATTTAATGCTGAACCTAAAATTGCTGCGGTATAATCGCTACCACCTCTACCCAATGTAGTCACACGATTAGCATCATTACTCGCAATAAAACCGGTAACAAAAAGTAGTTTACCAACGTAGGTTTGGTAGAAATCTTTAACCAAAAAATCGGTTAATTGTGTGTCTACTTTGGCCTGTCCAAAATTGCCATCCGTTTTAATAAACTGAGTTGCATCTGCAAAAACTGCTTCAGGAAATTTTTGCTTTGCAATATGGCAAATCATAAAAGTTGAGCAACGTTCGCCATAACTTAACACTAAATCTTTCGCTTGTAAACTTATCTCTTGCAGATTATAAATGGCTTGCAACAATTCCTCTAATTCGTTAAAATACAATTTCAACTTTGTTAAAACTGGGTTTTGAGCTGCAGCAGGCAACAATGCTCTAATCACATCAAAATGCCTCTGTTCTAGTGCTTTTAGCTCTTCGCTATAATCTTGACCTAAGGCAGCTTTTTCTGCCATTGCTGTAAGTAAATTTGTTACACCACTCATTGCCGACAAAACCACTATTGGTTTTTCTTGCTGCTGATTTTCTTTTGCTAAAATGTTCAGCAAAGCACTGATGCTTTCTACTGAACCTACTGAAGTACCGCCAAATTTTAAAATATTCATAATAATGGGTTAAAAAAAAAGCGCTCCCGATATTCTCGGGAGCGCTTTATATGTTGTGTTTCAATTATACCACTAGCGTTTCCCCATCAG
>NZ_JBAZRL010000005.1:52335-126328 GCF_041662865.1 Pedobacter sp. | reverse complement strand
ATAAAAAATGTAAATGTTCGGTAAGCACTTTATCCTTTGCTACCAAGCGAAGTAACAATTTGTCCTTCTCTTTTGGTGGCAATGCTAAAATTTCTATTTTAAGCTCTTTGTGCTCACTTAGTTTCATTTATTCGTTTATGTTTTTAATGGAGAATGAGCTATCATGAGCACATCCAATAATGACTATTAGATGCTCATGATGGTTCATTTAAAAAGGATTATCTCTTAAATATTTCTCCCAATTCCATGCCGAACTCATCATTTCATTAATTCCCAACTCGGCTTTCCATCCTAAAACAGCATTCGAACGACTTACATCGCCATAGGTTTGTTCAATATCTCCTTCTCTGCGTGCACCAATTGTATAATTTAATTTTTCTCCAGTAGATTGTTCAAAAGCATGAATAATTTCTAGTACAGATGAACCTTTACCTGTTCCGATATTAAAGATTTCGTAATTTTCCCCTGTTTCAGCTTCTAATCTTTTAATTGCAGCAACATGAGCTTTCGCCAAATCCACTACGTGAATATAATCTCTTATAGCTGACCCATCTGGCGTGTTGTAATCATCACCATAAACTGTAATTGCACCACGTTTGCCAATAGCAGATTGTGTAATAAATGGCACTAAATTTTGTGGTACTCCAATAGGTAATTCGCCAATTAAAGCCGATGCATGTGCGCCAACTGGATTAAAATAACGCAAAGCGATTACTCTTAAATCGTGGGTTACCGCACAAGTTTCTTCTAAAATTTCTTCTGCAATTTGTTTCGTATTTCCATAAGGCGATTCCGCTTTTTTAACTGGTGCCGATTCTGTCACTGGTAATTTATCTGGCTGGCCATACACTGTACATGATGATGAAAATACTAATTTGATTTTACTGTTAAATGCTGTTATAATATTAATTAAGGAATAAAAATTATTACGGTAGTATTTCAAAGGCTGTTGAACCGACTCACCAACTGCTTTAAATGCTGCAAAATGAATAATGCCACTAATGTTTTTATGTTGATTAGCAAATGCATGAACGGCTTGTTCATCGCAAAGATCTAGTTTTACAAATTCTGGTTTCTTTCCGCTTATTTTCTCAATTTGATCTAACATTTTAGGATCCGAATTCGAAAAATCATCAACAATAACAACTTCGTATCCAGCATTAAAAAGTTCCACCACAGTATGTGAACCTATATAACCCGCACCTCCCGTAACTAATATTTTCTTCATTATTTATTATATGTTTTAAAATTTTTGTGCTCTTTATTTACAAGCGCTTCTTTCGGTAAAGATTTAAAATAATCATACGTAATTTTCAAGCCTTCAGCCCTATTCACTTTTGGTTCCCAATTTAATAGTTCTCTAGCCTTGGTAATATCTGGTCGGCGCTGCTTAGGATCATCAGTTGGTAGCTCTTTGCAAATAATTTTCTGTGTAGTCCCAGTTAATTTGATAATCTCTTCTGCAAAATCTAGCATTGTAATCTCATCAGGATTACCAATATTTACGGGTTGAGCGTAATCGCTAAACAATAAACGATAAATTCCTTCGATCAAATCATCTACATAACAGAAAGAACGGGTTTGACTTCCATCTCCAAAAACGGTAAGGTCTTCTCCTCTTAATGCTTGTCCAATAAATGCTGGCAAAACTCGCCCATCATTTAGTCGCATTCTTGGACCATAGGTATTAAATATACGTACAATTCTAGTTTCTAAACCGTGAAAAGTATGGTATGCCATCGTCATCGCTTCTTGAAAACGTTTCGCTTCATCATATACACCACGAGGTCCAACTGGGTTTACATTTCCCCAATATTCTTCTGGTTGCGGATTTACAGTTGGGTCGCCATACACTTCAGAAGTTGAAGCAATTAATAAGCGGGCATTTTTTGATCTTGCCAAACCTAATAAATTATGGATACCTAAGGAGCCAACCTTCAATGTTTGAATAGGAATTTTTAAATAATCAATTGGACTTGCCGGAGAGGCAAAATGTAAGATATAATCTAAACTACCTGGAACATAAACAAATTTAGAAACATCATGATGATAGAACTCAAAGTTTTCTAGTTTAAACAAGTGCTCGATATTTTTCAAATCGCCAGTAATTAGGTTATCCATTCCAATTACATATAAGTCTTCTTTAATAAAGCGATCGCAAAGATGCGAACCTAAAAATCCCGCTGCTCCTGTTATTAAAACCCTTTTTCGTCCCATTATTAGTTTATTAGTTTATTAGTTTTCTGCCAACACTATTGTAATAATAACCTAAATCGATCATTTTCTGTAGGTCGAATAAGTTTCTTCCATCAAAAATCACTTTAGTAGTCAATAGTTCGTCCATTTTCTCAAAATCTGGATTACGGAACACTGACCATTCTGTTGCAATTAATAATGCATCCGCATTTTGTAAAGCATCGTATTGATTCTCAGCAAATCTGATTTTGTCACCTAATATTGATTTTACATTATTCATTCCTTCCGGATCAAAGGCTGTAACTGTTGCCCCTAGTTTAATCAATTCATCAATAATATATAATGCTGGTGCTTCTCTAATATCATCAGTTTCTGGCTTAAATGCCAAGCCCCAAAGCGCAAAATGTTTACCTTTAATATCGCCTTTATAATATTTTAATAATTTATCTACTAAAACTGTTTTTTGTTTTTCATTTACATTCATTACGGCCTTCAAAATTTGAAAATCGTAATTATGATTATCTGCAGCAATAGCTAATGCTTGTACATCTTTTGGAAAACAACTTCCCCCATATCCAATTCCAGGAAAAAGAAAACGCTTACCAATACGATCATCAGAACCAATTCCTTTACGTATCGCATCTACATCAGCACCTACAATTTCACAAAGATTTGCGATTTCGTTCATAAACGTAATTTTTGTTGCTAAAAATGAATTTGCTGCATATTTAGTTAATTCAGAAGAACGCTCATCCATAAAGAAAATAGGATTCCCTTGACGAACATAAGGTGCATACAATTCTGCCATTAATTTTTGTGCTTTTTCACTCCGTGTGCCAATTACAACACGATCAGGTTTCATAAAATCATCAACCGCTACTCCTTCACGTAAAAATTCCGGATTAGAAACTACATCAATTTCTACTGAAGTACTTTCCTTAAAAACTGCTTGAACTTTATCTGCTGTACCAACTGGGACTGTAGATTTATTTACAATTACCTTGTATTCCGTAACTAGTTTTGAAATATCTTTTGCAGCTCCTAAAATATAAGAAAGGTCTGCAGCGCCATCTCCACCTGGAGGAGTTGGCAAAGCCATGAAAATAATTTGTGCTTCTTTAACAGCAAGCGCTAAATCTGTTGTAAACGATAAACGACCTTGAGCAATATTACGATGAAATAGCACATCTAATCCTGGTTCGTAAATCGGAACTTCGCCAGCAATCATTTTTTCAACTTTTGCTTTATCAATATCTACGCAAATTACGTTATTACCTGTTTCTGCCAAACACGTTCCGGTAACAAGGCCCACATATCCTGTTCCAATTACTGCTATCTTCATATATTAATTGAAGGTTTTAAATTTATTCATTTATCTTCGGACGAAGATAAGAAATTAAGACACAAAATGCTTTGGATTTATACTATTGGGATTGTAATATATGGCTTAGTATTGAGGTTGGCATCGCTTTTTAATGCTAAAGCCAAATTATTTGTGGCTGGAAGGAAAAATATCTTTCAAAAAATTCAACAAAAAATCAATAGTAATGATAACCCGATATGGTTTCACTTTGCTTCTTTAGGAGAGTTTGAACAAGGCAGACCAGTACTAGAAAAGCTCAAAGCTAATGATCCTTCGCAGAAAATTGTGGTTACTTTTTTTTCTCCTTCAGGATATGAGATTAGAAAAAATTATGCATTGGCCGATGTTTTTTATTTGCCTTTAGACACTTCGAGCAATGCAAAAAAGTTTATAAATAGCATAAATCCAAAGTTTGCTGTATTTACCAAGTATGAATTTTGGTATCATTATTTTAACGAATTACACGAAAAGCAAATTCCTCTTTATTTAATTTCTGGTATTTTCAGACCAAATCAAGTGTTTTTTAAATGGTACGGCAGTTTTTATAGGGGGATTTTAAAATTAGTAACACACTTTTTTGTACAAAATGAAGAAAGTGTTTCTCTTTTAAAAAGTATTGGAATTAATCATGTTAGTTTAAGTGGAGATACTCGTTTTGATCGCGTTTATGAAAATGCCCTGCAACCTAAAAAGCTATCAGAAATTGAGAATTTTTTAGGTAATTCTCCAACTTTTATAGCTGGAAGTACCTGGCCAGAAGATGAGAAATTGTTAGTTAGCTTAATTGAAAAATATCCTGATTGGAAATTTATAATCGCTCCACATGAGATTGGGCAATCTCACATTGAAGAGATAGAAAGTCTTTTCCCGAAAGCTATCAAGTTTTCTAATTTAAATATAATGATATCAGAAATTCATGATATTTCACCTGAAGCAGCTTATACCTTAGATTCTTCTCATAAAATTCTGATTATCGATAATATTGGATTACTTTCCTCTTTATATCAATATGCTAAAGTAGCTTATATTGGTGGCGGTTTTGGAGCAGGAATCCATAATACATTAGAAGCCGCAGCATTTGGACTGCCTGTAATTTTTGGTCCTAAATATGATAAATTTCAAGAAGCCAAAGATTTAATTACCATCGGCGCAGCCAAAAGTGTAACTACATCCAATGAATTAATTAGAGCTTTTGAGTTTTTTAAATCAAATGAAATGGCATCCGCAGATGCGAAAAAATATGTGGAGCAGAAAAAAGGAGCTACAGAAATGATTGTAAAAGCAATCGCTTAATTTTAGTTTTTCGCTAATTCTACTAATGCCTCAATAAATTTTGGATGATCGTTCAGGCTTTCTACCAATTGTACATGTTCGCCACCAAGTGCTTTAAATTCTTCGTGATATTCTACTGTGATTTCATATAGCGTTTCCAAACAATCGGCTACAAATGCAGGACTAAAAACTAATAATCTCTTTTTGCCTTCCGCAGCTAATTTCTTTAAAACATCTGTTGTATAAGGCTGTACCCAAGGTTCTTTACCCAATCGAGATTGAAAACAAACGGTGTATTTCTCTTTAGATAAACCTAGTTTTGCAGCAATTAGACTTGCTGTATGATGACCTTGAGCAGAATAACAGAATTTATTGGTGTCATTATACGTTTGGCAGCAATCTGTATGTTTTAAACAATAACTTCCAGTGTGATCACATTTTAATAATTGTCTTTCTGGCAAACCATGAAAACTAAAAAGCACATGATCATACATTTCGGGCTGATGCTTAGTTGCATTTTCTGCAAACACTTCAAGCATTAAGTTATTATCATGAAAAGAGTTTACAAATGAAATTGGTGGAATAGTTTGCCATTTACTTACCAATTCCATTACCAATTGCATCACTGAACCTGTACTTGCAGATGCATATTGAGGAAACATTGGAATTACCTTAATGCTTTCTACTAACCCAGCTTTTAATCTTTCTAAAGCACTTTCAATAGAAGGATTTTGATATCGCATTGCCAATTCTACCTGATAATCATCACCCAATTTTTCTTGCAGTAATTTTGCCTGAATTTCACTGTAATATAATAATGGAGAGCCTTTTTCGCCCCAAATTTCTTTATATAATTTAGAAGTTTTAGGACTTCTAAAAGGAACAATTATTCCTTTTACCAATAGCGTTCTATTAAATTTAGGGATATCTATTACCCTTTCATCCATCAAAAACTGATCAAGATATCTGCGTACTGCAGGAACATCTGGATTATCTGGTGTACCTAAATTAACTAATAAAACTCCCTTCTTTCCCATAATTATAATTCGAATATTACGCCAATAGTTGGTAAAATATTACCACTAGTATTTGTAAGCAGTTTAGTTTTAAAACGAGTAGCGTCTCCGGGTGCATCTTGTGCATTACCACTTGCATCTCTATCTAATACCAATTGCGATTGTGTTTCGTATTTATTGTAAGTTAAATTCTGAATGTCCAAATATACGTTAAGGTTAAACTTCTTGAAAGGATACTTTTTATCAACCCTCGCATCTAATTGGTAAAAACCTTTTAACCTACTCTCATTCAGCCTATCATAATCTTGTACTCCTTGCGGATAAATAGAATAATTACTTTTTAATGAAGAAAAGGCGATATCATACGGCGTGTATGGGCTCCCTCCGCCTAAGCGAACCTTAGCTCCTATTTCCCAGTTTTTTGGTAAGATTTTACCTGCAGTCATACTTAGAATATAACGATTGTTCCAGCTTGACTGCACATATTCACCGAGCTTATCTTTAAACTCGCTACGGAATAAGGTTAAAGCGAAAATACCATAAAAACCCTTATTTAAACGCTGCTGAGCAAAAAACTCTAACCCATAACTTCTTCCCTCTGTTTCACCAATTACGGGTTTATTGCCTACAACGCCGAAATCGGCGCCTAAATTTGCCAATGGAATTACGTCTCCAAAAACTTTAACCATAGGATAACGGCTATAATTTTTAAAGAAACCTTCTACTGTAAACTTAGTGCTCTTTAATGTATTGTACTCTAAGCCAGCAACAACTTGCGCAGAGCGGATATAATTTACATTTTGATTTAGCAATGGTCCGCCAGTATTATTTCTAAAACCTAAAACCGTGTAAGCAGGTAACTGATAATAAATACCTGTGTTGAAATTGAAGCTAATTTTTTCATTAAAATTATAGGAAGCTGAAAATCTGGGTGACAAGGTTTTAAAAGGATTTTCGCCTTTAGAGCTAAAACTATTTCCATCTAATCTTAAACCAAAAGAAAGATTTAGTTTATCAGCTAAATACGGTGCACTAACTTGGGCAAATGCTCCATACTTAATAAAGTTAATGGCAGAAATATAACCTTCTGTTCCGCCTGGTAAAACTTGCAAACTATTGGTGGTATAATCTGCTGTTTCAACTCCAGCACCAAAGCTTATCTTATATTTACCTTCAAGAGAGGAATTTTCTAACCTCAGTTTGTTTTCAGTTTCAGTAGAATGATAATCTAATGTTTGAATTTTACTTTGGTCGTTATCTTGAAATTTATAAGCTTTATTATTTAAATAATTTCTGCTTAAAACAAGTGTAGAAAAGCCTTTTTCACGATAGATTTTATATACCGCTCCAATGGTATAATTATCTTGTTTATTCTCTGGGAAATTAGCTATTGTGTATAAATTACTTTCGGTTTTTTCTGTGTTAAAATTCAGCACCGCTTTATCAATAGCACCCAAACCCACTATTGTCAACTCATTTTTAGTATTAAATTTGGTTTTAAGCTTAAACTGAAAATCTTGATAAGAAGGTAAAAAAGGCAACCCTAATAGCTTGAATAAACCCTGCAAATAAGACAATCTATAGGATGCCATATAAGTTGTTTTTTTACTTATTGGTCCATCAGCTACTACTGCAAAATCACTAGAGCCAACTGTTAATGATGCTCCCATTTTATCAGGATTTCCATCTTTCTGCTTAAATTCAAAAACCGAACTTAAAGCATTTCCTCTGGCTGCCGGAAAAGCTCCAGAATAAAAATCAACTTCTTTTATAAAATCTACATTAATTAAACCCACTGGTCCGCCTGATGAACCTTGTGTGGTAAAGTGATTAATATTCGGAATTTCTATTCCATCTAAATAAAATCTATTTTCATTCGGTGCACCACCACGAATTATGATGTCATTCCGATAACTTACTGGAGCAGAAACTCCAGGTAAAGATTGAATAACTTTTGAAATATCTCTATTCCCACCGGGGTTCCTTTTAATTTCAGTAGCACCAATAGTTCTTAATGATAATGGACTTTCTATTGGTTTTACAAATCTTGCTCTTTGAATTACAACCTCGTCTAAATTACTCACTTCAGTTTCTAATGTTATATCAAGAACTGTAGCTTTTGCATTACTCACTGCAATATCAAAAACAGATTTAGGCTTATAACCTATAAAATTGATCTTTAGATTATAAACTCCTGGAGCTAAATTTGATAAACTATAATCCCCTAAGCTATCAGTAATGGCATTATTTGTTTTTCCTTGAATAGAAACAGTGGCTCCAGCAATTGGCTGATTAGTAAACGAATTAGTAATCTTCCCTTTAATAATGGCATTCTGTGCAAGAACTGTTAGACTTAAAAATGAAAAAAGAAGCGCTAAAGTAAATTTTATACTCATTTAATAATGATTTTTCGGAGGTACTTACGAGAGTTTTTCTAACTCGGATTTAACAAGTTCCATCAGCCACATTGGTGTAGAAGTTGCACCACAAATACCAATTTTATCATTTGGTGCAAACCAACTTTTATCCAATTCTTCGACATTAGAAATAAAGTAAGAGTTGGTGTTGTACTTTTTACAAACATCATATAAAACTTTTCCATTCGATGACTTTTTGCCTGATACGAATATAATTTTATCAAAGTCTGCTACAAATTTTTCTAACTCTTCATATCGATTAGAAACTTGTCGGCAAATGGTATCGTTTGCTTTTACATCATAACCTCTATTCAATAATTCATCTTTAATTTGATAGAATTTATCTGTGCTTTTAGTAGTTTGACTATACAAAGTGAACTTATTAGGTAATTCCATTTCATCTAGCTCTGCTAAATCCTGAAAAACAATTGCTTTTCCATTAGTTTGCCCTTGTAAACCTATAACTTCTGCATGGCCATGTTTACCAAAAATGAGAATTTGTTCATTATCATCATGTGAGTTTTTGATGCGATTTTGCAATTTTAAAACTACAGGACAAGAAGCATCGATTAACGTTAAGTTATTATTTAAAGCTAATTGATAGGTTGAAGGTGCTTCGCCATGTGCTCTAATTAATACTTTTTCATTAGAAAGCTGATGCAATTGTTCGTGATCTATAATACGAAGTCCTTTTGCTTTTAGGCGCTCAACTTCTTCGTCATTATGTACAATATCGCCCAAACAATACAGATATTCCTCATTATCTAAAATGTCTTCAGCCATATCTATCGCATATACTACACCAAAGCAAAAGCCAGAAGATTTATCGATTGTTACGTTTAAATTGTATTCCATTTTAAATTACCACAATTACACCTACAAAAATACACAAAAAGAGCATGAGAATTTAAAGCTTAAGATGCTTTTTGTGTTTGTTTTAAAATCGCAGCGTCATAATGTTTGTTGTATTCGCTTTTAAGCAATTGCAAACTTATATATTCTTCGGCTTGCCAGCTGGCTAAATACGCTTTAGCTATAGGTTTTCTGTTGTTAAAATAATCAGTAAGGATAACCGAAAACACAGTTTGAAATTTCTTTTTAGAAGCATTTATTAACTGCATCACTCCTTTTTCGAATGCAATCGAATCTACATAAGATGATTTGATTTTTCCTTGCGGGAAGATCAGCACTAAGTTTTTTGGATCATCCAATAAAGAACCTGCATATAGTAAGGTTTCCAGCACATCTTTCCCCTTATTTTCTGGAGCAAAACAGCCAAAATATTTTAAATAATTCAATTGTTTATAATCGTCTGTGGTAACAAGGGCGTGAAACTGTTTTTTAAATACTTTTTTATTGAGTTGAAACAGCATAAAACCATCCCACCAACTGAAACGATTCGCCAATAGCAAAACTGCTTCATCATCCTTAATAACAAGCTGATTATGGGTAAAAGCAGAGAAATCTTTCTTTAAGATATAATTGATATACCAAGAATAACAATGAAAGATAAAACCATTTTTACGAGAATGATACATTTAGGGAAATTGCAAAAAATTGGGCTGATTTGCAAATTTATTCATCTCGCTATTAGCTCAAATAAACTCGATCTTCCTCTCCTGCTACATCCATCACTACATCTACGTGTTCTTTTAAAATGGTAGAAAGCTCTAATCCTACAAAATCTGTAGCAATTGGAAAAATTTTATGACTTCTATCGACTAATACTACTGTGCGAATTTTTTTGTGTGGTGTATTTAAGAAAACGCCTAATCCATAGGCTAACGTTTTACCGCTGTTTAGCACGTCATCAACTAAAATAATTACTTTATTTTTCCATTCTGTTTCCTGTAAATCTGTTTTCGCAACTAATTTGCTATTTTGTTTTTCGAGATCTACACGAAGCATAGTTACTTTAAAACTTGCGATTTCTTGGAGTACCGTTTTTAAACGCAAAGCAAGTTTATATCCACGATCCCAAATACCAGCCAATACTATTTCCTTTTCCTCTAAATTATCTTCCAAAATCTGATACGCAATCCGATTAATCTTTTGTTCGATTTGCTGTTTATCTAAAATAAGTACTTGATTTTCGGGCATGGCTAAGCGCTTTTATTGTACTGTACAAAAGAACGATTTTAAGCCTCAAAATCAAATAAAAAAATAATTTCAATTTCTTGCAACGTTTACCCAGTCAACTGCGTCTAATGAATACAACCCTTAAAAAATAAATTATGAAATTTAGCAGTTTACCCAAATCGGCGTGTTTAGTAGCAATTGCCCTTTTAAGTTATATAAACACCCAAGCACAAAGCAAAAATGTAGGTGTGAAAAATTTTAATTCACTAACGGTAAGTAGTGGAATAGATTTGTATTTAACACAAGGCACTAGCGAAACTTTGACTATAAAAGGTGATAATGATTTAATTAAAGATGTTATTGTTGAGCAAAGTGGAAGCGCTGTTACCATTAAATATAAGGAAGGTGTGAATTGGACCAGGTTATTTAGAAACCAAAGCATTAAAGTGTATGTGAATTTTAAAACGCTAAAAAGCTTAACTGCAAGTGGCGGTTCTGATGTGTACACTCAAAACACCTTAAAAACCGATGTGCTGAATGTAAGAGGTAGCGGTGGTTCGGATCTTAAATTAACGTTAGCATGTAAAGATTTAACGGTAAATGTGAGTGGTGGTTCTGATGCAGATTTAACAGGTAGTGGAGAAAATATGCAATTAAATGCGAGTGGTGGTAGTGATGTTGATGCTTTTAGCTACATCGTAAATTACGCTAAAGTAAGCGTGAGCGGTGGTTCTGATGCTAATATTTATGTAAACAAAGGATTAGAAGCTGGCGCAAGTGGCGGTAGCGATGTAAATTATAAAGGAAATGCGTCATTAAAGAAAACCACTTCTTCAAAAAGTGGCGATGTTAATCACGTGAATTAGTACAATTTTAGTTTAGTTTTTAGTTTAAAGGAAAAGCCAATAGTGTGGATGCACTATTGGCTTTTGCATTTTGCGTCATTCTCGCGAGAGCGGGAACTACGAAGTGCTCAGCGCAGCTAATCTTAATGCGATAATTACCTTCTATAGCTTTAAAAGCAACTCTCAACCTACTTCCCTTTGGGATAAGGATAATAAACAAAGTTTGCTCCTTCTGGAACTACCACAAAAACACACATGTAGTTTTCTGGCTTTTTGTAGGTTTTTAAAAATTGTTCTTTCTTATCAGGATGAATAATTCCTTTCTGAATAAATTCTTCTAACGTTGATGCTTGGATTGTCCAATCGGTATTTAAATCTGCTTTATTTAAAATTACTTCACCTATACTTACTTCGTGTTGGTGTGCAATAAAAATCGGATTTAAGGAAATTCCTTCCATCATAATTTCTACTGCTACTTCCTTAATCGAATCCGCATAAAATGTTAGGTCTTTTTCTAAACTTACTAACGGACTTTTCTTTTCTTTTTTTGGTGTCCCATTCTCATCAGAGCTTAAATTGCCCAATAACTCTTCACTCTCCATATCTTAAAACTTGATTTCTTTTTTTAGGGTAATAAATTTATCGTCGGTTAAGCTATCTGTTAATAAGCCATAACCTTTATCGGTTTTCACAATTCTTTTAGGTAGTGGATATTTATCCGAACAAAAATACATGCTGCCTTTTTTAACTAATTTCCATTCATTATTTTTTAGTGAAAACAAGTTGACACTTGACCAACAACTGCTAAACCATTCGGGCCTTAGTAATAATTCAGGCTGATTATCACCATTTAAATCTCCTGCTAAGGCCACATCTGCGCCAATTGCATTTTTATAAATTAATATTGGCCAATGCTCATTTGTAAAAAACAGCTGGATGATGTATTGCTTTTGCTTATCGCCAATATCATCTTTAATTAGTTTATTTTTAACCACAAATGCTGTATCAGTTTTACTTAGTAAAATAGTATCTACCACTTGTTTTGTGCTATCAACTATCATTTTTGCTTTTGCCGAATCAATCTCTTTTACAGACCTTGCTTCAGTTTTAACATTGCCTTTACAGGCAGCCAATACAGCAATTACTACTAAATAAATCCAATATTTTTTCATGATTTCAGTTGTAATAAAACTACATTTTCTACATGCTGTGTATGCGGAAACATATCTACTGGCTTAATACGCACTACATCATATTTTTCTTTTAACAGCGCTAAATCACGAGCCTGCGTAGCTGCATTACAGCTTACGTACACAATTTTTTCGGCTTCCATTTCTAGTAAACGCTCTACCACATCTGTATGCATTCCAGCTCTCGGCGGATCAGTAATCACTACATCGGGCTTGCCATGTTCTGCAATAAAATGACCTGTTAAAATGTCTTTCATATCTCCAGCGTAGAAAATGGTATTCTCAATTCCATTAAGCGATGCATTAAATTTAGCATCTTCTATCGCCGTTGGCACATACTCAATACCTATTACTTGTTTTACACTACCTGCAATAAAGTTAGCAATAGTTCCAGCGCCAGTGTATAAATCATACACCAATTCATCACCTTTAAAACCGGCAAACTCCTTTGTTATTTTATATAATTCGTATGCTTGCTCGGAGTTGGTTTGATAAAAAGATTTCGCCCCAATTTTAAACTTAACTACGCCCCCATTCTCCACAGGCATTTGCTCAAAAATGTGATCTCTCCCTGAATATGTAATTACTTCTTGGTCAAAAATAGTATCGTTCTTTTTCTGATTTTCGATATAAAGCAAAGCGGTAATTTCAGGAAATGAAACTTTTAAATGTTCCATTAAACCTTTAATTTGATCTTGCTCCGCATAAGCGAAAACCACAACAACCATCACTTCTCCGGTTGACGAAGTTCTAATAATTAAATTACGTAGCGCACCTTCGTGATTGCGTAAATCGTAAAAACTCAATCCGTTTTTTAATGCATATTCTCGAACTCTTAAACGCAAACTATTGCTCGGCTCGGCTTGTAAATAGCAATGTTCAATATCTAAAATCTTATCAAAACGTAATGGAACATGAAAACCCAAAGCGTTCATTTCTCTGCCTTCCGCTTCAAATTCCATGTCGGTAGCATTTAGCCACCGCTTGTTCGAAAAAGTATATTCTAATTTGTTTCTGTAATATCTATTAACTGCCGAACCTAAAATCGGTTCCATTGCAGAGGTATCAATTTTTGCTAAGCGCTGTAAGGCGGCTTCAACATTTTTGTGTTTGAACTTCAATTGTGCATCGTACTCCATGTGTTGCCATTTGCACCCACCACATGTGCCAAAATGACTGCAAAAAGGATCTTGACGCAGTTCTGATGGAGTTTGAATGTGTTCAACAATTGCTTCTGCGAAGTTCTTTTTCTTCTTCACTATACGCACATCAACCACATCACCAGGAACGGCTTTATCAACAAAAATGACTAATTCATCAGCTTTGCCAACACCCTTTCCCTCTTCGGCAATGTCAATAATACTCAGTCCTGAAATTCGAATTGGCTCAGCATTTTTTCTATTTCTACTCATTGTTGCAAATATAAGTAAAACCTAAAAGAGTAAAGCAGAAAGACTATAGGATAAAAGCGTAAGGGAAAGTTAAAGAAAGAGCGATCTATTAATCAGTGGTTAAAAAAACTAAAGCATATTTTCCCATTCGGGCTTGAGCAACTCGTTATCATAGCTAAACAATCAACTGACTTTCTTACTTCCCAAAGATTTTAAGGATTAATCCAAAAATGCCTTCTACTAAGTTAAAGCTCATATCAAATTGTTCATCAACCATTACAGAGATTTCTAAAGTTTCTTTACTCATGACGTTTTGTGTTGATAATTATACAAATATAGCTTATTATGAACCAAAAACCAAAACGGTATATGTTAATTTTCTGTTAAGTTTTTTCCGTCATTCCGAGCTAGTGGAGAACCCGCAGCAATCAGCAAAAGCTAAAATTCTTTAAATATTGCATCTAGAAAGATCTCTCCATTCCGCGTTGCTCCAGTCGAGATGACGAAGTATAAAAAAAGATTAGCTCTATTTGGCATTAGAGATGCAAAAAGAAGTTACAACAAGCAATATAAAATGCTAATAATTTGGAAAAAGAGTAAAGTCATTTCTATAACAGCTTAATCTTTCATTCATACTTCATTCGCACTTAAAACGCAGTTTGTTCGGAATTAACCGTACTAACTCCGAACAAACTCCGAAGAAGCTCCGAACAAACTCCGAAGGAACTAAGAGCAACTTATACATAAAATATGAATACATAGCACACTTTTCAGTGCAATTGCTAAAGACACTTTAAAAGAAAGTTTTACCCCTAAGGCTATAAAATATTTGACAATTTAAACTAATTCTATGTTTAAACTTATAATATATCAAGGTTGCAAACTTAGAAAGACTTAAAATGCTGATTGGATTTCGGTTATGGAGACACTAACCGATAAAAGCTTAATTCATACAAGATAATTAATCATTAGATAACATTTTAAATTGTTCTCGATGATAACTTGTACATTAGTTAAATGGAACAACAAAAAATTGCTGAAAACGTACAGATTTTTGGTACAACAGCAGATGTTGCATTGTTAGGGTATAAAAAACCCTTTTACGGGTATGACTTAAAACTTATCTTAATTGTTGCTAAAACAGATAAGTTAATAGATGAGGCTTATGTAAGAGGATTTACCTCAGCGGCAACGGGCTTTATCAGAGCTGTCCATGGAAAATCGGAATATTCTCTAACAGTATATATTAATATTATAGTGGGTCAAGCTATTGATCCATCAGCTATTAAATTTAGTAAAAGATCAATGAGATCTACTATTGGTGAACGTGAAATTCCAGTTATTTACGATATGAATTTGAAAAAATACTACACTTTTAATTGGTACATTATATGGGGCTTTGCGCACACCTATTATTATCTCCGCACAATTAAGAAAGTTATTTCCTCATTAGAAAAAAATAACTTTAACTTATTTGATAAAAAATGAAGCAATTCATCAATTTCAGGTTAAAGTACTTTAACAAGATAGTAAAGAAAACTGAAAATTTAAATTATTCGTCATTGCGAACTGAAGCTGGGGTTGTGTTTTGTAATGAAGCAATCTATTGTACTGCAACCAACAAGAATTTAATAGATGTAAAGATTGCTTTTCTAAAAATAACTTGTCGTTTCTTCGAGTATAGATTTCATTAAGTCACCAGCTTTTTTGTGTTTTAGTAATGGAGCAATTTGTCCGCCCCAAAATAAAATCATATCCCATTTTTCTTGTTCAATGGCTGCTTTTCTTAAATGCGACATATATTGTGTTTGTAATGGAAATGGCAGAAAAACTTTTTCCTGATGAATTAGGTCTTTCGCAATTCTACTGATTATTCCTCTGCCTAATCTTCCTGTAAATGCCCTTGACAATGTAGTGTATTTTGCAGCGTCAGAAAACAGCATTTCTTTATGTTTAGCAGTGGCATTAGATTCATCTGTAGCTAAGAATGCTGTACCAATCTGAGCAGCATCAGCACCAAGCATCATTGCTGCCGCTACACCCTTGCCATTTGCAATTCCACCGGCTGCTATAATTGGAGTTTTCACCTTTTCTTTAATCAATTGTAACAATACAAATGTTCCTGTAGTAGATGATTCTGCCGATCTGAGAAAAGAAGGGCGATGCCCTCCCGCCTCAAAACCTGATGCAATAATTAGGTCAACGCCCGCTGCCTCTAATGCAATAGCTTCATCTAATGTGGTTGCGGCTCCAATACTAACTATGCCTTGCTTACGGCATTCTTCTAAGATATCTGTGGATGGCACACCAAACATAAAGCTCAATACTGGAGGTTTTAGATCAAGGAGTACTTCTACTTGATTCTCAAATCGACTTTTAAATGGTGCTGGCTTTTCTGGCAAAGCAATTCCCAGTTCATCAAAATAAGGCTTGAAAAGGCCTTCTGCTTTTTTAAATTGTTCATCTGATACTGTACCATCTACCGTGTCTGTATCAGACACCCATAAATTGATATTATAGGGTTTATTTGTTGACGCTTTGATTTGCTCATCAACTTGAATAATCTCTTCTGGACTTAAGGTATATGCTCCGTAGCCGCCTAGACCACCCGCATTAGATACTATTGACACAAGTTCAACAGATGAAAGATTACCACCAAATGGGCCTTGCAAAATAGGATATTGAATACCTAATATTTCTGATGCTTTTGTTTGATACCACATAATTTTAAAATTTAGTCGGCAATATCTGTAAACATCTTATTTACAATGAACCAACGATTATCCAATTTATGAAAAGATAGCAAGTCGGTATAATTAAAATCATACATTTTAACTTTAACCCTCGCTATGGCAATAGAGTTAACTATGTCAATTGATATAATTGTTCCTTTAAACAATTTGCCCGAATCTTTTGGGCTTTGGCGTTGTTGTACTCCATAAAGATACTGATCGAGTGTTTTAGCATAAGGTTCTCCCTTTACATCGCCAAATAATAAACTGCCGGGATATAAAATCTCTTTTAATTTGTTTACATCACCTTCATAAATTCCTTTGAGGTAATATTTTTCTAGCAGCTCTGTTATTGCTAATAAATCTTGCTGATTATTTTCCATTTTCTTTAAATTTTGTGCTTTTGATAACAGCGTTGCCCAAAATAGAATTGCAGTTAATAAAAGCGTTTTCACATTAGTTTAAGTGATGTCCGGCTCCCATACCTCCATCCACATTGATGGTAGCACCACTAATAAAATTACTTTTGGCTACCGTATAAACCATTTCTGCAATATCTTGTACTTCACCTACACGGTTCAACAAGTGTAGTCCTGCACTTTCATCAACAGTATTACCATGCATAGGTGTACGGATTGTACCAGGTGCAATTGTATTAACCCTTATATTATTTTTTCCAAATTCTGCTGCTAATTGTATCGTGAGTGCATGAACTGCTCCTTTTGAAGCCATTTGCGCCGTAATGTTTGCGCCTCCTAATGCATGGTTTACTAAAGGCGTACCAATATTTATGATTACCCCACCTTGTTGTTTAATCATTTGTGGAATTATAGCTTGACTAGTAAAAAATGTACCTTTCAGGTTCGTGTCTAAAAATTTGTCTAGATAAGCCTCATCTACTTCCAGAAATGCCTTGGTTTCGAAAATACCAGCATTATTCACTAATACATCTACTGAGCCAAATTTTGCAATAGCAGTACTCAAAAGCTGTTCCCCAGTTTTTTTATCACTAACATCACCAGCAACCATTGCCAAATTTTCTCCTCCGCCTAATTCTTGATAAACATCTTCTAATTTTTCAGCAGTGGCTGAATTGATAACTACATGATCACCTTTGGACAAAAAGTGACGAGCTATTTCTTTACCAATGCCTGATGAGGCACCCGTAACAATTATAGTTTGCTTTTTCATCGTCTTATTTTTTTTCTGCTGTAATACCTTTTTCCCTCAACACAGACACTTGCTCTCCACCTTGTCCCCAGTCATCTAGGTCAATTTCTTGAATGACTACAGCCGTTAATTGCGGGTCTTTATTTAAAACAGTTGTCATTAAATCTGTTACGCCTTTAATTAAAGCTTGTTTTTGCTCTCTCGTAACTCCTTCGCGAGTTACTTGTATTTTTATATATGGCATGACTATAATTTTTAAGCTAAAATGGTTTCACTAACCTCTTTAGCGGTTAAACTTACATTTAGTTCAAAATCATTGTAGATTAAAGTATCGCCTAAATCCATAAAGAAATTGCCTGAGCGAAATTTCATTTCATATTTAGTACGGTCAATGATTAATTTACCTGTTGCTGTTAACAAATCTCCTTTCGTGTTAATTTCTGCATCAAAACCAACAGCGTGTGTAATGCCTTTGATAGTTAGGTTACCCTCAATATGTTTACCTGAAACCGAGTTGATTTCGAGCGTGGCTTCTGGAAATTTTTGACTAGAGAAGAAATCGTCAGATGCAAGGTGACCTGCAAATTGTGCATTAGTTGTGGGGTCGGTTACGTCGAGGATGATGATGGATGTAGTGTCAATTATGAACTTTCCACCACTTAATTGACCATCGTTTAAAATAAGTTGTCCTTCTTTAATGTCGATGGTACCATCATGTGCACCTGTTACTTTTTTACCTACCCAGTGAATTTTGCTTTGTGCATTTAGCACTTCAAATTTTTGATTTTTCATTTTCTTTATGTTTAATTACAACACAAAGTACGGCAGGATTTTTCAGGCTTTAACGTGACCTACATCACATTTGAAGTGGCTAATTGTTTATGTGACCTACATCACTTTTCGGGAGCATATAATCGACTAAGCGTTTCTCTGGAAACACCTAAATAAGCCGCTATGAGATTTTTTGGGACAATATTATACAGTTCTGGGTACATTTTTAAGAGTTCCTCATACCTATATTTTACATTATTATTCATTAATGATAGTAACCTTTTTTGGGTAGCCACATATCCTCTATTCGTTCTCCACCTAAAAAAATGTTCTACCGGATGAAGTTCATTACATAACTTTTCTCTATCGTCATTAGACAAACAGAGCACTTCTGCGTCAGTAATGCAATCTAAATTTATAGTAGCTTTTGTATGGTTATAGAGTGCATTGAAATCGGATGCCCACCAGGTAGGCATAGCAAACTGAAGGATGTACATTTTCAAATCGTCATTAATAAAGAAAGATTTTAAGCAACCTGAAATCACAAAGTATTCACAATCTACCCTATCTCCATCGCTAATGATGGCTTGTCCTTTTTTAAAACTCTGCTTTTTAAAATGCGAGAAAAAATAATCGAACTGTTCATCAGTTAGCTGTGTTATTTTGCTTACGTGATTTTTTAGGATTTCTTTAGCTTCCATAAATGGCATTAACTATGTAGACAATATTCAAAGTTAGGATTCTGTTCACACACATCATTATGCAGCACCAAAAGTATGGTTAGATTATAGTTTATATCCTTCCTCAATCATTTTATAAAACAATAAATAGCTCTCACTCATAGGAGCATCTTTACGCTTAACATAAACTGTCTTCATTTGAGCGAACTTTTTTGGAAGTGAAATTGTATTCAAATTTCGGTAGCTATAATATTTTTCAATTAGGGCTATTGGAAGTAGCGTAATTCCAATACCAGCTTCTACTGTATTGATTATACCTTCCAAGGTATCTTGTTCTAAGATGGTAAATTTTTTAGTAGGCCATTCGTTCAATAAATCTTCAAAAAGCTTTCGGTAAGAACAACCGTCACTAAAAGCAATCATTCTAAGTGGTTTTACAGATTTCTTTAATTGATTTATTGAAGTAATGCCAGTAGAAGTAACAATACACAATTCTTCGCTTAATATCTCCTGTACAATTAAATCATGATGATTTACATTTCCTGCTACAAAGGCACCATCTAGCTTATATGATATCACATCTTTAATTAAACTCGCAGAAGTACCTGTTTTTAGGCGAAATTCTATTTGTGGGTACTCCTCTGTAAATTTCTTCAATATTCCAGGAGCACGAAGTGCTGCTGTAGTGTGAATACAACCAATCTTTATTAAACCTTTAACTGCCGTAAGCTTACCTCCAATTGATTTTCTGGCATGATCAAGAATTACCTGAATTTCTTTAGTTGCTTTCAGTAATTGAAGCCCAGCTTCAGTTAGTTCAATTTGCCTTGATGTACGGTTAAAAAGACGTGCGTTAAACTGCTCTTCTAAGTATTTAATGCGGGCAGTAACATTAGATTGTACGGTGTTTGTGATAGTTGCAGCTTTGGTAAAGCTATTATATTCTGCTACTGCCTGAAAAATTACAAAGTCATTTATCTGCATAGTTCATCACTTTAAATGATTAATATTTATAACAATTAATCGTTTTTAACTATGCAAATGTAGCGATATTTTTGCCTTATGAAAACAACATGGCAATCAAAATCTGAATTTTCAAAGATTATAATACCTGCTTTAACTGGTTTTTCAACACTGCTTATCGGAATTGGCATTGGTCGTTTTGGATACCCTCCATTAATTCCTGCACTGGTTAAGGAAGGATGGTTTACTATAAGTCAGGCAGATTATTTAGGTGCCTCAAACTTAACGGGCTATATTATTGGATCTGCTTTTGCTACCTGGATAAATAAACACATCTCATTTATCCCCTTAATTCGCATTTCCTTATTAACAGTTGTACTTATGTTTATACTGTGTGCTTTCCAATTTAACTTCTTTATCTATTTTATATTAAGACTAATAACCGGTATAGCTGGAGGGATTATAATGGTATTAACTGCCCCCACAATTTTTAAACATAGTACTACCACTAAAAAAGGATTACTAGGTGGCATCATATTCTCGGGTGTAGGTATAGGTATCGCCCTTGCAGGCACGCTAATTCCATTCCTAATTCATCAGGGCCTAAAAACTACTTGGTTTGTTTTTGCAGGAATTTCTTTTTTATTAGTAATCTTCTTTTGGACAAGCTGGCCTGACGGAAGTAATGAGAAACAAGAGTTCCAACCTTCATTTAAATCGGGCATTAAACATTCAATATGGTCAAAAACAATAGTTTTATTATTAATCTCATACGTCTGTAATGCGGTAGGATTTGTCCCTCATACTGTATTTTGGGTTGACTTTATTAGCAGAGGGCTTGATAAGGGCCTTGAGACCGGAACAAATTTCTGGATATTACTCGGGCTCTCAGCAGCAATAGGACCTGTTATTACTGGATTAATGGCAGATAAATTTGGGTTTTCAAAAAGTATTCGAATTAGTTTATTTATTAAAGGAATAGGAGTAGTTATGCCCATTTTTTCTACATCAACCTGGAGCTTGGCTATATCAAGTATTTTTGTGGGCAGCCTTGCGTTGGGGATTAGTTCTTTGGCCGCTGGTCGAGTTACAGAAATTGTTGCGCCTGATTTACAAAAGAAACTTTGGAGTTGGATGACCATTGGCTTTTCAATCACACATGCTTTAACTGCATATGTACTCACCTACATATTTTCGGTTACCGATTCCTATTATCTTTTATTTAAGATAGGTGCCTTGACATTGATCATAGGGTGTGTGCTTGATTTTATAGCATCAAAAACTACCTCACAAGATAACCTTACAACGCAGCCTTAACTAAATAAGGTAAAAGCTCTTTTTGGAAAGTCACAAAGTTCTTGCGTACATCGGCATCGCTGACTGAAGTGAAAGCGAAAGAGAAAACTATGCTTTTGCTGGCTTTTAGGAGGAAAGCCAATCCACCACGGCGGGCTGGGTTCTTTTTAAAATGATCAAGCTCTAAATAAGCAGAAAGTAAAAGAGCTTCTAACTGATCTGAAAGGTGTTTTAAGAACTCTTGAGAATTGGCATTTTCACGAACGAAATCCCAGCCAATAAACTCATTACAAACCGTATAGGATAAACGGCAAGTCTTCATCACTAAAGCTTTTAAATGTTCTTCTTCACTTGCAAACGTTACTTTATTGCTTAAAATTTCGTGAAGATTTACATCTAGGTAATCCATTAAAATAGCATCTAAAACTTGTTCTTTGCTATCGAAATACTTGTAAATAGTTGCCTTTGCAATACGTGCTTTTTTGGCAATTTCATTTACACTGGTTTTATGGTAACCATATTTCCTGAACAACTCCTTAGCAGCTCTAATGATGCTTTCTTTTATTTTTTCTGGTTCCATTAATTAATTACCTGTATAGTATTACCTGCAATGGTAACGTTGTATTGTTTTAGTGATGTTTTTGCTGGTGCTTTTACCGGACTGCCATCGTACAAAGAATATTTAGCTCCAGATACTTGATCTGTTGCCGTTAATGTCGGATCATCTAATATAACAGCTGTTTTCTTTTCAGGGTTTACTGTGCTGCAACGATCGTACGCTACATAGGCGTTGTCCGCCCTGCGATAAATAATAATACCTGCAACACCATATCCTGTTAAACTTACCGCACCACCTGCTGTGCTTAATCTGCTTAATCTCGGATCTGTTAATGGTGCACTAAAATTTACCGGTAAATCGGGTATTAGATTTTCCTCTTTAGCACAAGACGTGCTAAGTAAAATCATCAAAAATAAACCGATTAACCTATTCATTATATAATTGCTGTTTTATACTGTTTTAAGAAACGTACATCATTCTCAGAAAATAAGCGCAAATCCTTAATTACATATTTTAGGTTGGCTATACGTTCAATTCCCATCCCGAATGCAAAACCACTATATTTCTTACTATCAATTCCACAGTTCTCCAATACATTAGGATCTACCATACCGCAACCTAAAATTTCTACCCATCCACTATATTTACACATTTGGCATCCATCTCCTTTACAAATTGTACACGAAATGTCCATCTCTGCGCTTGGTTCTGTAAATGGGAAATACGACGGGCGGAAACGCACTTTTGTACCTTCTCCGTATAATTCTTGAACAAAGTAAAATAAGGTTTGTTTCAAATCTGCAAACGAAACGTTCTCATCTACATATAAACCCTCTACTTGATGAAAAAAACAGTGCGCTCTTGCAGAAATTGCTTCGTTACGGTATACGCGACCTGGCATTAAAGCTCTAAATGGCGGCTGACCTGCTTCCATCATACGTACTTGTACAGATGAAGTGTGTGTACGCAAAGCGATATCACCTTTTTCTCCTCCTTTTTGGATGAAGAAAGTATCTTGCATATCTCTCGCTGGATGTTCTTCTGGGAAATTTAAGGCAGAAAAGTTATGCCAATCATCTTCGATTTCCGGACCTTCAGCAACGCTAAATCCTAGTTTATTAAATATTTCTATAATCTCTCTTCTCACTAAAGCCAAAGGGTGACGAGCACCAACTTCGAAACCCTCGCCAGGTAAAGTCATATCTAGTTTAGAACTTTCGGTTTTCTGTTTTGAGTTTGCAGTAACTTCGCTTAAAGCTTGATACTTTGCTTCAGCTAATTGCTTAAACTCATTTAATACTTTACCTAATGTTCTTTTTTCTTCAGGAGAAACCGCTTTAAATTCATCAAAAATATCTTTAATAATACCTTTGGTTCCTAAAAAACGAATGCGGAATTGTTCCAGTTCTTCGGCACTAGTAGTATCAAATGAATTGATTTCTGCCGTATACTGTGTAATCTGGTCTTGTAACATCTGCCAAATATACAGCAATTTATAGAAATATTTTACAGCTTACGAGTCTATAAATGAACTTGAAACGTATTTATTACAAGAAAATGAACTAAGAACTAGAAAATTAATCTGCTAAAGTTATTTTATATTTTTATTGAAATAGGCAACCGTTGAGTCTAGTACTAGTTGCCATTTGCCAGTTTGTGAAAAGTTGTGATCGGCACCACTAACGTACAAAAAATCATTAGGCACTCTGAGTTCTTCTAATCTTGCAGTAAATCTATCGTAAGTTGCAAAATCTTGGTTTGGCAATCCGATTACTTCATTATTCTGCGGAAAAATATTTAATGTTGAGATTTTCTTATTTGCATTTGCAGTAAATAACGGACTGATCTCTTTGTAATATTGCTCATTTGCAACTGAAATATCAAATCCTGTATAACGGAAGCCACCTTCAAAAACATACCTTGGATATCGCTCCCAATTAGTAACTCCAGTAAAAACTAGATCTAAAGCTCCAGCCATATTTGATACCGCTTGAACTTTACCTGTATTCCTTGCATCGTAACTATACAATAAAGCTAACGTTCCTCCTGCACTATGACCCGCAATTGCAATTCGTTTATTACTAACTACCCATTCTTTGGCATGTGCAATCGCAAAATCTACAACACTTGCAACGTCATTAACTTGATCTTTTATTTTTATTGCACTTTCTATATGCAATGGCTCTAATCTATCGGTTAATCCACTGCCGTCTACTAAACGATAATTGACATTTAATACTGCATAACCGCAACCTGCTAAATATATGGCGTGTTTATTAAAATCATTTTTATCACCGCCAATAAAACTTCCGCCATGTACAAAAATGATTACACTTGTATTTGAGGTTCGATTTGGCGGCAAATACACATCCATGGTTTGTTTTAGATCATTACCATAAGCTAAATTTGAAATTAGTTGAGCCTCTGCCTTTGTTTGATACGAAGGCTGCTCAACCTTTTCACAAGCTATGAAAAGCATCAACAATAAAACTCCTACACCACCAATTTTTGAGATGCTTTTCATAAATGATTTAAACTAAAATGGGATATTAAATAACACCTAATTCCTTGCCTACTTTTGTAAAAGCTGCTATTGCCTTATCTAAATGATGCTGCTCATGTGCGGCTGAAAGTTGAACTCTGATTCTAGCTTTTCCTTGTCCAACAACTGGATAGAAAAATCCTACCACATAAATTCCTTCTTCGAGCATTTTTGCCGCAAAAGTTTGTGCAATTTTAGCATCATACAACATTACCGGAACAATTGGGTGGAAACCTGGTTTAATATCAAAACCTGCAGCTGTCATTTTTTCGCGGAAATATTTAGTGTTATTTTCTAATTTATCACGTAGTGCAGTAGTATCGCTCAACATATTTAAAACAGCCACAGATGCACCTGCAATTGCCGGAGCTAATGTGTTTGAAAATAAATAAGGACGTGAACGCTGACGTAGCATATCAATAATTTCTTTTTTGCCTGAGGTAAATCCGCCAGATGCGCCACCTAATGCTTTACCTAATGTACCTGTAATGATATCAATACGATCCATTACACCAAAATGTTCGTGTGTACCGCGGCCTGTTTTACCAATAAACCCAGTGCAATGTGATTCATCTATCATTACCAATGCTTCATATTTATCTGCTAAATCGCAAATTTTATCTAGTGGAGCAACCGAGCCATCCATAGAAAAAGCGCCATCAGTTACAATAATTCTGTGTCTACAATCTTTTGCAGCAATTAGCTGTGCTTCTAAATCTGCCATATCTGCATTTTTATAACGGAAACGTTGCGCTTTACAAAGTCTAACACCATCAATAATAGAAGCGTGATTTAATTCATCAGAAATAATGGCATCTTCTGCATTAAACAAAGGTTCGAAAACACCTCCGTTAGCATCAAAAGCTGCTGCGTATAAAATCGTGTCTTCTGTACCTAAAAATTCGGATATCTTAGCTTCTAATTCCTTGTGAATAGTTTGGGTACCGCATATAAAACGAACCGACGACATGCCATATCCATATTCATCAATCGCTTTTTTAGCAGCTTCAATTACTGTTGGATGAGAAGAAAGACCTAAATAATTATTTGCACAAAAATTAACTACTTCTGCGCCAGTGCTCACTTTAATATCCGCACCTTGTGGTGTGGTAATTATGCGTTCGCGTTTATATAAGCCAGCATTTTCTATTTCTTCAAGTTCTTTTTGTAATACAGGTTGTAGGGTTTTATACATGATTTTAAATTTTGGTGCTACCAATCGTAGGAATAACGATTCGCCTTTGCAAAAATATAATATTTTGCTCGTTAACAAACTTTAACATATTATTTGTGTTAAGTTCTAGAACTTAGTCGATATTTATAGCTTATCATCTTTTATGAATAAATTTAACCTCTTGCTAATTTTAGTGTTAGCTTCTTATACTATTTCTTTTGCTCAACAATATCAGATTAGCGGGAAAGTAACAGAAACCGACGGTGAAATTATTCCATTTGCTTCTATTTATGTAAAGAATACTGCTAAAGGTGTTTCTGCAAATGCAGATGGAGTTTATAAACTTACACTGGACAAAGGCAGTTATACACTTGTATATAAGGCTATTGGATTTAAAACGGTAGAACACACGGTAACTCTTAATTCAGATTTAATAGTAAATCAAAAACTTGCATCAGAAAGCTATACACTTAAAAATGTGATTATTAGGCCTAATGCCGAAGACCCAGCTTATGAAATAATTAGGCAAGCTATTAAAAACAGAAAAATACATTTAAACGAAGTCGATGAATATAGCAGCAATGTCTATATTAAAGGATTGCAAAAATTAGTAGGTGCTCCAAAAAAGTTTTTTGGTAGAGATATTCAGAAAACGCTCGATTTGGATACCAATAGGAAAGGGATTTTATATTTATCAGAATCTCAATCTGTTTTCGGTTTTAAACGCCCAAACCAAATTCATGAAGAAATGGTTTCTTCAAAAGTCTCTGGCAGAAATAACTCTTTCAGTTTTAATAAAGCATCCGATTTAATTATCAATTTTTACGAAAACTTATTGTTAGGAGGAACTGGTTTAAGCTCTAGAAGTTTTGTTTCGCCAATTGCAGATAATGCATTATTCTATTATAGATACAAATTGTTAGGCACAACAGAAGAAAACGGCGTTACAATTAACAAAATAGAAGTAACACCTCGTCGTACAAATGACCCCGTTTTTAGAGGCATTGTTTATATAGCTGATGATAGTTGGCGCTTAATGGGTACAAATCTTACTTTAACAGAAGATGCAGGTATTAATTTTGTAGATACGTTAAACATAAGTCAAAAATTTATAAAGATTGAAAACGTATACATGCCTTCAGATATTAAATTTCAATTTAATGGAAATGTACTTGGTTTTAAATTTGAAGGCTATTATGTAGGCATTTACAGCGATTATAATATTCACCCAAATTTCCCTAAAAATTATTTTACAGCTGAAATTTTAAAAGTAACCAAAGCGGTTAATAAAAAAGATTCATTGTATTGGATGAACGCTCGACCAATTCCATTAACGGACGAAGAAAAGTACGATTATAAGAAGAAAGATAGTATCGCCATGCGTAAAACATCTAAGCATTACCTAGACTCTTTAGAGAAAGAAAATAATGAGTTTGGCATTGGTAAAATGATATTAACTGGATATACCATTAACAAAAGATACGAGAAAAAATACATCTCTTTTGACCCTTTACTTAGATCTGTTTTTTACAATACAGTTGAAGGATTTGGATTAAAATATGGCATAACATTTCGAAAAAATTTAGAGGATAGGAAAAGTTATAGCATTAGGCCAGAAGCTCGTTATGGATTTTCCAATCATGTTTTTACAGCTAACATAAGTGGGAATTATTATTATGATCCTTTAAAACGAGCGAGTATAGGTGCAAGTTTTGGTAGTGATATTTCAGATCTTAATCGATATGGCTCAATGAGTTTGCTTTCAAACTCTATTAACACCTTACTTTTTGAACGAAATCTTTCTAAATTTTATAAAAAGGAGTTCGCCAATATTAACAGCACCAGAGAATTGGCGGATGGTTTACAAGCTTCTGCAAGTATAGATTATAGTAAAAACTATACTTTACAAAACACCAGTACTTATAAACTTCGAGACCTTAAAGACGAGGAATATACATCCAATAATCCATTTACACCGACCACCGAAACACCACTATTTCCAACTTATACTTCAGTAAGTATATCAGCTGGTTTAACATATACTATTGGACAAAAATATATAACCAGACCAGATGGAAAATTTTATCAAGAATCAAAATATCCTCGTTTTCAATTAGGGTATAGAAAAGGACTTAAGGGTGTTTTAAATAGTGATGTAGATTATGATTTATTAAGTGTAGAAGTTTATCAAGATCGTATTAGTACAGGTTTATTGGGCTATTCGTCTTTTGTAGTAGGTGCTGGTAAATTTTTAAATAACACCACCGTCTTTTATCCAGACATGAAACATTTTAGAGGAAACAACTCAACCATATTCCCTCCTAATTTGAGGAAATTTAGATTTTTAGATTTTTATCAATACAGTACAAGTCGTGAGTATGTAGAAATTCATTTTGAGCATAACTTTGCTGGCTTTATGCTTAATAAAATCCCTTTGTTACGCAAGTTAAAATTAGAGGAAACTGTAGGTGTAAACTATTTAACTCAACCAGGTAAAAGAAATTACAAAGAGTTTTATTTTGGCATCGAACGTTTAGGTTTTGGCGCAAGTTATGGCTATGCATACGATGGGAATAAAAAGGTTGACCAAGGATTTAGGATAACATATGGATTTTAAGTAGCCGAAAATTTAATCTTCTAGGCTTTCAGTCTTCCTGACTAATTTCTTATCTTTGCGAGCATTAAACGCCGTTTGCAGCGGTATCAATGAATTATGATATACAACACCTTACTTTATTATTGCTATTCTCCAATAGCGAATGCAGAACAATTTGCTGCAGATCATTTAGCTTTTTGTAAATCTTTGAACCTTGTAGGCCGTATTATTGTTGCCGAAGAAGGTTTAAATGGAACTGTTTCTGGAACTGAAGAAGCTTGTTCAACTTACATGGCACATTTAAAGGCTGATCAGCGCTTTGCTAAAACAGATTTTAAAATTGATGTGGTTACAGAACCCTCTTTCATCAAAATGCACTGTAGGTATAAACCAGAAATTGTACATTCTGGTTTACGTGATACCAGTATTATCAACCCTAACGAAAAAACAGGAAAATATTTAGAACCTGCTGAGTTTAGTGAAATGCTAGATCGTGATGATGTGGTTGTTTTGGATGTTCGTTCTAATTATGAACATAATTTAGGCAAATTTAAAAATGCTGTAACGCTAGATATTGAGAATTTCCGTGATTTTCCAGATCAAATAGATGCATTAGCTAAGTACAAAGACAAAAAGATAATGACGTATTGCACTGGCGGTATTAAATGCGAAAAAGCGTCAGCTTTGCTATTGCACCATGGTTTTACAGACGTATATCAACTACATGGCGGTATTATTAAATATGGAAAAGAAGCTGGTGGAAAAGATTTTGAAGGCAAATGTTATGTTTTTGATAATCGCATAGCGGTTGATGTAAATTCTGTTAACCCAACCATCGTTTCTAAATGTTATAATTGCGGCAAAACCACACCAAAAATGATTAATTGTGCAAATCCAGAATGCAATGAGCATTTTACGCAATGTGATGAATGTGGTGAAGAATTGCAAGGCTGCTGCTCTGTAGAATGTACTACTCACCCTCGCAAACGTACTTATGATGGAACTGGTTATTATGTAAAAGTCCCTCAACAAGTTGCAAAAGCATGAGAGCACTTATAACTATAGCATTCTTAACCATCTCTAACACCTTTATGACTTTGGCTTGGTATGGGCATTTAAGGTTTAAGGACATGGAATGGAGTAAGAGCTTAGGTTTAATTAGCATTATTGCCATAAGCTGGGGAATTGCATTATTTGAATATATTTTTCAAGTACCCGCAAACAAGTTAGGATTTAAGGAAAATGGTGGCCCTTTTAGTTTAATGCAATTAAAGATTACTCAGGAAGCTATTTCAATTAGTGTCTTTCTTATTTTCTCCATTCTATTTTTTAAAACAGAGAAAATTGCTTGGAATCACATGGTAGCATTTGCGCTAATAATTCTTGCCGTTTTCTTTGCATTCATTAAGAAATAACAACACCATCATCATTTATACAGTTTAAATATTTATTTTGCAACAACTTAGCATTGCACTAGCTATAAATGAAAATTAAATCTTTTAACTATCTTCTTGCCTTTTTAGCATTTCTACTCCATGCAACTACCCTTCTGGCTAGCGATATACAAAGTATTGGAGTTCCTTATGTCCAAAATTATCCTAAATCATCTTATCTATCCGGCAATCAAAACTGGTCGATAGCCAAAGACAAAAATGGGATAATGTATTTTGGCAATGCCGAAGGTTTACTTACTTACGATGGCAAATATTGGCAGCAATATAAAATGCCCAATCGCCAAATAGTACGTGCGGTAGCTACCGATGCAAATGGGATGATTTATACTGGAAGTTTTGGCGAATTTGGTTATTGGTCTTATCAAAATAAACATCTTAGTTATACCTCATTAGTTAAATTAATTCCAAAGCCAAACAAAATAACAGATGAAATTTGGAAGATTTATGTGGTTGGAAAAAAGATTATTTTTCAATCGTTCTCTACTATTTACACCTACGAAAATAAAAAGATAAACGTTATTAAAGCACCTGGCGCATTCTTGTTTTTACATCAAGCAGGGAATCGTCTTTTTGCAGAAGTTTTGGGCAAAGGACTTTTTGAGTTACAAGGGAAAAATTTAGTTCCAATAGCTGGAAGTGAAGTTCTTTTAAAAACAGGCGTGCTTTCTATTCTTCCCTACAAAAACAATAGCTTTATTATCGGCACTAGTAAAAACGGACTTTTCGTTTATGATGGTCAAAAGATTAGCCCACTTTTAAGCGCAGCAAATTCCTTTCTTAAAACTTATCAACTTAATAATGGCGTAAAAATTTTAAATAAATATTATGCCTATGGAACCATTTTAAATGGCTTAATCATTATCGATGAAGATGGGAATGTTGTTCAACGCATAAATAAATCCAGTGGTTTGCAAAACAATACCATATTAAGTTTATATGCAGATAATGAACAAAATCTTTGGGCAGGCTTAGACAATGGAATCGATAGGATAGAATTAAATTCTCCTCTCTATTTTTATTTCGATAAAGCTGGTCAGTTTGGTACAGTTTATTCTAGTTTAATCGTAAAAAACAAAATATATCTAGGTACAAATCAAGGTTTATTTGCTAGTCCATGGTTACCAGAAAACGGGAATTTATTTAATTCATTTGATTTTAAATTGATTCCTAATTCGCAAGGACAAGTTTGGGAGCTTAGTCAAATAGATGGTCAGCTAATATGTGGTCACAATGATGGAACTTTCAATATTGTTGGTGATAGAATGGAAAGAATATCATCTATTAGTGGTGGATGGACGATTAAAAAACTGAATTCAAATCCTAATTTCTTAATTCAAGGAACGTATAATGGTCTGGTCATTTTTGCAAAAGATGCTAATGGAAATTGGAAATTCAGTCATAAAGTAACTGGATTTGGTGAACCATCAAGATATGTAGAACAAGATACAAAAGGGGATATTTGGATAAGTCATGCCTATAAAGGTTTGTATAAATTAACGTTAAGCGCAGATTTAAAAAGAGCAACCAACATTAAGTATTACGATGAAAAAAATGGCTTACCAGGGAGTTTTAACATCAATATTTTTAATGTAGAGAATAAAATTCTTTTTTCTTCGGACTCTGGCTTTTTCGTATATGATGAAATTAGCAATCACTTTAGTAAATACGATGTGCTTAATAAAAATTTAGGTAGTTTTTATTCATCAAACAAAATTATAAATGCTGGTTTAAAAAAGTATTGGTTTATTAATCATGGTAAAATGAGCTTGGTTAATCTAAGCGAACCTGGCAAAATACTCATCGATTCAACTAGATTTAGCATTCTAGATGGAAGAATGGTTCAGTATTATGAAAACATAAGTCAGATTAGTAGTAAAATTTATCTTATTAGTGTTGATGATGGCTTTGTAATTTACAACACTACCAATACCGAAAACAAACAAGAAAAATTAAAACTACCTTCCGTTCTAATTAGGAAAATTGAAGATATTACCGATAAGTATTCTATCCTTACTGAAAATGGAAACAATGGAGAGGCCATAGAAATTCCATTTAGTAGAAACAACATTCGCATTTCTTTTTCCTTACCGTATTATCGTCAGTCAAAAATTAAATTTCAATATTACCTAGAAGGATATTCTAGACAATGGTCTGATTGGAGTTCGGCAACGCAAAAAGATTTTACCAACCTGACCAGAGGAAGTTATACATTTAAAGTACGAGCTAAAATAAATGAAGAAATCATAAGCGATGTTACTGTTTTTGAATTCAGCGTTTTACCTCCTTGGTACGGCAGTAATTGGGCTTTAGCATGCTATGCATTAATTGGCGTTATTGCACTTATAGCAGGTAAAAGAATATATGAAGCCAAATTAAGTAAAGATCAGCAAGCTATTACTCAAAAGCTGCAAACTGAAAAGGAAGAATTCTTAAAAAAGGAAGCAGAAGCAACAGAAAAACACATTATCAAACTACAGACAGAAAAGCTACAAGCTGAGCTTGCTGGCAAGAATAGAGAGTTGGCAAACTCTGCGATGAGTTTAGTATATAAAAATGAATTGCTACAGAAGTTGAGTGAGGAGATGAATAAGCTGAAAGATGAAAACGGCAAAAAGCTTTCTGAAGATCAACTTCGTAAAATTCAAAAAGTAATTGATGATGGAATGAATGATGAACGAGATTGGAATTTATTTGAAAGCAGTTTCAATGAAGCACATGAAAGTTTCTTTAAAAAACTAAAAGCTAATCACCCTGATCTTGTTCCAAACGACTTAAAACTTTGTGCTTATTTGCATATGAATATGAGCAGTAAAGAAATGGCTTCTCTCTTAAACATATCACTTAGGGGTGTAGAAATACGACGCTATCGTTTGCGTAAAAAATTAGAAGTTCCTCATGATAAAAACCTAGTTGAGTTTTTAATGGAACTTTAGCACTACATCATTACCTCTCATACTTCAATTTTCTTCACATCAGCTTACCCGCTCAGATTTTACGTTGTAGTAGCTGTAATTTTCTTGTTAACATTAAAAAAACGTTGTTTTTTGTCTAAAAATCAGTTTTATCTATGGCCATGAGAAACTACTCATTAGTACTGTGATGTATTAATGTATAGGTGTGATTACTTGTAAACATCAAACTAAAACAGAAAATTAGATTAATCAATTAAACAAATATGCATAACAGTATGAAAAAAATCTTTACAAAATTTTCTGTTCTAACCTTCTTTTGTTTATTACTATTAAACGTTGCTTGGGCCCAAAATGTTACAGTTAAGGGTGTGGTAAAAGATGAGACAGGTGTAACTGTACCATCGGCAAATGTTATAGTAAAAGGAACAACTAACGGAGTACAAACAGATGCTAATGGAAATTATTCTATTAGTGCCCCTGCAAACGGCACCTTGGTATTTACCTATATAGGGTTTGTTACTCAAGAGATTGCCATTAACAATAGAACCACTATTGATGTTAATTTTAAATCTTCTGCAAATGATTTACAGCAAGTAGTTGTTGTAGGTTATGGCACACAGAGAAAGATAGATGTTACTGGTTCTGTTGCTACTATTAAAGGAGAAGAAATTTCTAAACAATCTTCTATTAATCCAATAAGTGCACTTCAAGGAAAAGTTGCTGGTGTGAACATTGTAAATAATGGCGGCCCAGGATCTTCTCCTCAAATAACAATACGTGGTACTGGTACTATTTATGGTAATACCGGTGTACTTTATGTTGTTGATGGTGTTTGGTATGATGAGGTTAGTTTTTTAAATCCGAATGATATTGAGTCTTTAAGCATTTTAAAAGATGCTTCGTCTCAATCAATTTATGGAATTAGAGCTGCTAATGGTGTTGTTTTAATTTCCACTAAAAAGGGGAAATCTGGTCAACCATCAATTAACTATAATGGTTCGGTAGGTTACAAAGCTGTAACCAATCAAATTGAGATGGCAAATGCTACAGAATATGCAACCATTATCAATGAACTATCTGCTTCAAATGGCGCACCAGCCTTGTTTTCAAATCCATCAAGTTATGGTGTTGGAACAAATTGGTATAATCAAGTATTTAGAAATGCGATACAAACTAACCATCAATTATCAGTAAATGGTGGTACAGAAAAAACATCATATAATTTTTCATTAGGTTATACTAAAGAAGATGGTATTGTGAAAACTCAAGATTATCAACGCTATACCGCTAAACTTTCAAATGATTTTCAAGTATTCAAACCTTTAAAAATTGGTTATTCTGTAGCCGGTACAGCTAGTTCATCAAATGATATTAATGGCGGTATATTCCGTCAATTATATGCTGCGGGCCCTGTTGTCCCTGTTTATTATGCTGATGGCACTTATGGTGATGCGAACGATTTCAGTTTAGGTGGTGGTAATAATTTCAATCCGCAAGTAACAATTGATTTCTTCAATCAAAAATCTAAAAACTACCGTTTAACTGGTAACGTTTTTGCAGAATTAACATTTGCAAAAAATTTCACTTTTAAAACAAGTGCAGGTGGAGATTTTGGTCAAGCAGAAACTAGAAATTACAATCCAGTTTATAAAGCAACTCAAGGTCAACAAAATAACGTAAGTAAATTATCGGTTAACAGAGGCGAGAATAGAAATTGGATTATTGAAAATACATTAACGTATAAAAATACTTTTGGTGATCATAACCTTACTGTTCTAGCTGGTCAAACAGCACAGAGAAGAAAATCGTACTTTATTAACTCTACAGCTTTAAATGTGCCCTATTCAAGTGAGGGAGATTTATATTTAGCGTTAGGAACTGCCGCCGATAGAACTGTTGGCGATGGTGGAAGTTTGCAAACGTATTCTTCTTATTTTGGAAGAGTAAATTATTCATTCCAAAATAAATATTTGTTAAACGCAACACTTCGTGGTGATGCGGCATCTCAGTTTTTTGGTGGTGGAGATCTTTGGGGCTACTTCCCTTCAGTTGGTGCTGGATGGGTTATTTCTAACGAAAATTTCATGAAAGACCAAAAGGTGTTTAATAGCTTAAAACTAAAAGCATCTTGGGGTAAAGTAGGTAATGCTGGTGTACCGGTAAATCCAACCACTTTGTTAATTAATCAAGGTCCTGGTTTTGTAGCCATATTTAATGGTGTTGCTTACACAGGTGCAAACGTAAACTCATTGGTACCTTCGTTTTTAAATTGGGAACGTACAGTTGGTACAGACATCGGTTTAGAAGCATCATTTTTAGACAATAAACTAAGTATTGAAGCTGGTTATTATAACAAGAAAACAGAGCAAGCAATTTTCGCTATTCCAATTTTAAGCTCTATTGGTACAGGATCAGGAACAATTATTGGTAATCAAGCAGATTTTCAAAATCGTGGTTTTGAAGTATTAGCGAATTGGAGAGATCAAAATGAAAGTGGTTTCAGTTATTCAGTTAGTGCAAATATTGGTGTAAACAACAATAAAATTTTATCAGTAGTTACAGGTCAAAATCCGATTTATTCTGGTGGTGCTGGTATTGCAAACGGTGCTTTAGCAACACGTACAGTACAAGGCGGTGCAATTGGTGAATTTTATGGTTATAAAGTAGCTGGAATATTCCAAACTGCAGCTGAAGTTGCAGCATCAGCGCAAACAGGTGCAAAACCAGGTGATTTTAAATATGTTGATCAAAATGGAGATAACTCAATTGATGGAAAGGACCGTGTAACGTTAGGTAATCCAAATCCAAAATATAGTTACGGTATCAATACCAATTTTGGTTACAAGAACTTTGATCTAACAATAGATATTCAAGGTGTAGGTGGTGTAGATATTTACAATGCAAATATTGCTTATCGCTTTGGTAATGAAAATTACAGCAAAGATTTTTATGATAACAGATGGCATGGTGCTGGTACTTCGACTACCTATCCGTCTGCAAATGTAGGATCTACTGCAAACTCTGCTCCTAACTCATTCTATGTAGAAAGTGGCGCTTATATTCGTTTAAGAAATGTTCAGTTAGGATACACTTTACCATCTATGTTAACTCAGAAATGGAAAATGCAACGCCTTAAAGTGTTTGTTGATGCACAAAATCCTGTAACCTTGTTTGGATATAAAGGCTTTACTCCAGAAGTTGGCGGCTCACCTACCAATGCTGGTATTGATGCAACGGTATATCCGTTATCGGCTACATATAGATTAGGTGTTAACGTTACTTTTTAATATCAAAAACCATGAAAATAAATTATAAAAATACAGTTATACAGAAGATTGGATTACTAACATTGTTTTCAACTCTTTTTATAGTATCTGCATGTAAAAAAAGCTTTTTAGATGTAGATCCTCAAGCTCAACAGCCAGCCGTTACTTTTTGGAAAACTGAAAGTGACGCTACAAAAGCTGTAAATTCTATTTATGCAAATATTAGAAATTGGGCAAATACAGCTTTCCCAGCATTGGCTGTTGAAAGTATAGGTGGCGATGATGCTGAAAAAGGAAGCTCTGCAAATGACGCGAGTTATTTAAATAGCTTTGATAACTTTACAGTATCATCTACCGAAGGTCAATTACAAGGATTTTGGGAAGGTCAATATCAAAACATTAACCTTTGTAACCAAGTATTAGATAATATCCCTGCAATTAGTATGGATGCTAACCTTAAATCACGCTATCTAGCTGAAGCAAAATTTATTCGTGCGTATTCTTACTTTAGATTAGTTAGAGCATTTGGCGATGTTCCTTTACGTTTAAATGTACCTAAAGATGCTGCTGAGTTTAATTTGGCAAGAACACCAAAAGCGCAAGTGTATGCTGCCATTGAGAAAGATCTTGATGATGCAGCGGCAGTTTTACCTGCAACTTACGGTTCGGCAGATTTAGGTAGAGCTACAAAAGGTGCTGCATTGGCTTTACATGCTAAAGTTGCTATGTATTTAGCCAAATGGGATTTGGTTCTTTCGTTAACAAATACGGTAAAAACCTTGGGTTATGATTTATATCCAAATTTTGAACAGGGTTTCCGTACAAATCACGAAAATAGTGTTGAGTCTGTTTTTGAAATTCAGTGTGAATTGTTGTTAAATAATGCTGCTGCATCTAACTCACAATACAGTCAAGTACAAGGTGTAAGAGGTACTGTAGGGGGTTGGGGCTTTAATGTTCCAACTGCAACTTTAGCTGCGGCTTTCGAAGCTGGAGATACTAGAAGAGACGCTACAATTATTTTTAGAGGTGAAACTACACCAGAGGGTGATGCAATTCCAGCAACTGGCGACAACCCAATGTATAATCAGAAATCATATGTTCCATTCAATACAATTGTAAGTGGATACAATGAGGGTAGTCAACAAAATGTTAGAGTAATTCGTTTTGCAGATGTATTATTAATGAATGCAGAAGCTGCAAATGAATTAAACGATCCAACAACCGCAAAAGCCTCTTTAAATAAAGTAAGAGCTCGTGCAAGAGGTGGTGTTGTAGGTGTCTTGCCTGATGTAACTTCTACAGATAAAGAAACTATTCGTCAGGCTATTTGGAAAGAAAGACAAGTGGAGTTAGCCATGGAATCTGATCGTTATTTTGATGTCATTCGTCAAGGTCGTGGTACGGCAGTTTTTGGACCTAAAGGTTGGAAAGCTGGTAAAAATGAAGTTTGGCCAATTCCTTCAACAGAGATTGATAAAAGTGCAGGTAAATTAACTCAAAACCCAAATTATTAATCGCTTAATTTAAAAAAGATATGAAAACAAAATATTTTATATTGTTGGCATTAGGAGCTTTAGGGTTTTCTTCTTGTCAAAAAGATTTTGATCCAGCTAGCTATGCACCTGCCTTAAATATAGGTGGTTATACTAGTTCTGATCAAGTTGCTCCAACTAACTTAGTTGCTTATTGGTCTTTCGATGGGAATTTTAATGAAAGCAAATCAAATACTGTAGGTACTAACGCCGGAACTACATTTGCAGTCGGTGTTAAAGGGCAAGCGTTAAAAGGTGCGTTAAATGCTTATGTTACTTCAAATACGCCAACTGCTGTTCAAGGCTTGAAAAGCTTTACCATAAGCTGTTGGGAAAACATGCCTTTAAATGACAAAGGTATTGTTGGCTTGGTTGATATATCAAATACAACTGCATTTTGGGGAAACATGACTGTATTTTTCGAAAACGGCGGAACTGCTGCTTCTGGCAACCTAAAAATCCATGTAAACAATAATGGTGTTGATAACTGGTTGGGTAATTATGCAATGACTAGTCCTTGGGATAAATGGAATCACATTGTAATTAGCTATGATCAAGTTAGTTCTACTTATAAAGTTTATGTTAACGGATCAAAAATCGCTACTCAAATAATTGCTGGCAATGGTCCGTTAACATTCCAAAATGCAAGTAAAATGGTTTTCGGAACCGTCCACTTTCAAACTACACCAAGCTTAACAACTGGTACTGGCAAACAAGATTGGGCAAGTTATTTAGTAGGTATGTTAGACGAAGTGAGAATCTACAATAAAGCGTTAAGCGATGATGAGATTAGCTCTTTAGCAAAACTTGAAGGTAGAGGAAAATAAAATCCTTTAAACTCAGAGGCAATAACAAATTAGAAGGGTTGCTATAATGGCAACCCTTTTTTAACTAAGCGTAATGAACAAAATATATATCTACATCCTAATTATCTCTGTTGTTTTTTTTGCCTGTAAAAAAAGTAGTGCTCCTACCCCAATAGATCCTGTAATACCTCCTCCAACAACTTATTCATTTGCTGATCTAAAAGTAAATGGAACGTATAATGGTTTCACCTATTATGGCTTAAATAGTATTCCCATCATAAAAATCACTTTCTCATCACCTATTAATTTATCTTCCGTTAGCGGAAATGTTTCAATTAATGATATTTCAGGTAATGCAATAGCATTCACTCCAACCTTAGAGAATAACGATAATACGGTTGTCATAACTCCTAATGCCTTACAACCTATTACAAAATATATTTTAACAGTAAATACTGGCCTTTTATCCAAAACTGGCAATAAATTACAATCGAGTATTACATTAACATTAATCACTGCGGTAGATGATACTGACAAGTTTGCTCGAATAAGCGATGATGATCTTCTCACTTTAGTTCAAAAACAAACCTTTAAGTATTTTTGGGATTTTGGCCATCCAACAAGTGGTTTAGCACGAGAAAGAAATACGGCTGGTAACACCGTTACCTCTGGCGGGTCTGGTTTCGGAATTATGGCATTAGTAACTGGTGTAAGTCGTAATTTTATTAGCAGAGCTGAAGGTCTTACTCGGATGCAGAAAATTGTAGGTTTTCTTAAAACTGCAGATCGTTTCCATGGTGCATACCCACATTGGCTAGATGGAAATACAGGAAAAGTTATTCCATTTAGCACTAAAGATAACGGTGGCGATTTAGTAGAAACATCTTATTTAATGGCAGGATTAATTACGGCAAGGCAATATTTTAACGGAGGTGATGTTATAGAAACTGCATTAAGAAATGATATCAATGCAATTTACAATGGAGTTGAATGGGCTTGGTATAGAAAAGATAATAGTAACACATTGTATTGGCATTGGAGCCCAACGTATAATTGGGATATGAATTTACCTATAAAAGGTTGGAATGAATGTTTAATAACTTATGTAATGGCGGCGGCTTCAACATCTTCTTCAATCCCTAAAACTGTTTATGATAATGGATGGGCACAAAATGGAGCTATGAAAAATGGTAATAGTTATTATGGAGTTCAGCTTCCCTTAGGCTCAGCAAATGGAGGTCCACTATTCTTTGCTCACTATTCTTTTTTAGGTATTAATCCAATAGGTTTAGTTGATACATATGCCAATTACGAAACACAAACTAAAGCGCATACCTTAATAAATTATAACTACTGCAAAGCTAACCCCTTAAACTACTATGGTTACAGTGAAAATTGTTGGGGTTTAACCGCAAGTGATATTCAAAATGGATATACTGCTAGCTCGCCTAATAATGACGTAAGCGTAATTGCACCAACAGCAGCACTTTCTTCATTTCCATATACACCAACAGAATCAATGCAAGCACTTAAATACTTCTATTATAAATTAGGAAATAAAACTTGGGGTGAATATGGCTTTTATGATTCGTTCTCTTTACAAAATCAATGGTTTGCGAATTCAACACTAGCAATTGATCAGGGACCAATTGTAGTAATGATAGAAAACTATAGGACCAAATTAATTTGGAATTTATTTATGAGTGCACCAGAAGTAAAAACAGGCATGAAAAACTTAGGGTTTACAAGTCCCAATTTATAAAATTACCCCATTAGGAAACTCCACACCAACATAAATGAGACTTATTTATATATCAATCTTACTATTAATATTAAGCAGCTGTAGCCAGGCTCAGCAAAAAAATACACTTGTTATTAAAAAAAACTTGAGTGATGATCAATTACTTACTCTTGTAGAAAAACAGACCTTTAATTATTTTTGGGATGGCGCTGAACCTATCTCTGGTTTAGCTAGAGAAAGATATCATAGTGATAATGTTTACCCGGATAAAGACAAAGATGTAATTGCTTCAGGAGCATCTGGATTTGGTGTCATGTCAATTCTAGTGGCAATTGAACGTAAATTCATTACTCGTAAAGAAGGTTTTGAGCGTTTGCAAAAAAACGTAAACTTTCTAGAAAAAGCAGATCGCTTTCATGGCGCTTGGTCACATTGGATTTATCCTTCTGGGAAGGTAAAACCATTTGGCAAGAACGACGATGGCGGAGATTTAGTTGAAACCTCTTACTTACTACAAGGTTTACTTTGCGTTCGCCAATATTTTAAAGACGGCAATGTACAAGAAAAAGCACTAGCTGCACAAATAGACAAATTGTGGAAAGAGGTAGACTTTGATTGGTATCGCAACGGAGGAAAAAATGTATTGTACTGGCATTGGTCACCTAATATTGGCTGGAAAATGAATTTCCCAGTAACTGGTTATAACGAATGTTTAATTATGTACATAATGGCTGCTGCCTCACCTACACATACTATTCCGGCAGAAGTTTACCACGAAGGTTGGGCTAAAAGTGGTGCAATTAACACTGATTTCAGCCTATACGGACATGAGATTAAATTAGCACATAATGGTGAAAAAAATAGCGTGGGTCCTTTGTTTTGGTCTCAATATTCATATTTAGGATTAAATCCGAAAGGCTTAAAAGATCGTTATGCAGATTATTGGAGAGAAAACACAAACCACGCATTAATTAATTACGATTATGCCTTAGCGAACCCAAAAAAATATAAAGGTTATGGTGATGTTTCTTGGGGTTTAACTGCAAGTTATTCTATAAAAGGCTATTTGGCACACAGTCCATCAAATGATGTTGGCGTAATTTCTCCAACAGCTGCTTTAGCTTCTTATCCTTATACGCCAAAAGAATCAATGAAAATGATTAGACATTTATATGAAGATTTGGGAGATAAAGTTTGGGGTGAATATGGATTTTACGATGCGTATAGCGAAACCGCAAATTGGTATCCAAAAAGATATTTAGGCATTGATCAAGGCCCTATTGTAGTAATGATCGAAAATGGAAGAACTGGTTTACTGTGGAAATTATTTATGAGTGCGCCAGAAGTTCAAAAAGCATTAGATAAATTAGGTTTCGAAACCAATGCAGCAAAAAAATAATGAAAAGGATAATCTTCATATTGTTCACTTTTGTCTGTTTATCTGCAACATTTGCACAGAAACAAAAGACGTTTTGCAATCCAATAAATGTAGATTATGGATACACCCCTTTCCCAACTTTCGCAGAATGGGGTAAACATCGTGCAACAGCTGACCCAGTTATTGTAAATTTTAAGAATGATTTTTATTTGTTTAGCACCAATCAATGGGGATATTGGCAGAGTAGCGATATGTTAAATTGGAAATTCCATGAAAAGAAATTTCTAAGACCTTGGAATAAATCCTTAGATGAATTATGTGCCCCTGCAGTTGGTATTATTGGAGATACAATGCTGGTTTTTGGTAGTACTTATACTAAGAACTTCACTTTATGGATGAGCACCAATCCAAAAGCAAATGAATGGAAACCATTAGTAGATTCTTTAGAAATAGGTGGTTGGGATCCTGCATTTTTTACAGATGATGACGGAAGGTTCTATATGTATAACGGTAGTAGCAATCAATATCCATTATATGGCATTGAGTTAAATCGTAAAACCATGCAACCAATAGGCACAAGAAAAGAAATGTATTTGTTGCAGGGAGACAGATATGGTTGGCAAAGATTTGGTGAAAACATGGACAATACTTTCTTAGATCCTTTTATCGAAGGTGCTTGGATGACCAAACATAACGGAAAATATTATTTACAATATGGTGCACCAGGAACCGAGTTTAGTGGTTACGCAGATGGTGTAGTTGTAGGCAATAGTCCACTCGGTCCATTTACACCTCAATCAGATCCTTTGAGTTATAAACCTGGGGGATTCTCTCGCGGAGCTGGACACGGCTCTACATTTCAGGACAATTACAAAAACTATTGGCACATTTCTACAAGTATCATTTGTGTAAAAAACACATGGGAAAGAAGAATGGGGATATGGCCAGCAGGGTTCGACAAAGATGACATAATGTATTGCAATACTGCATTTGGCGATTACCCACTGTATCTCCCTTCAGAAAAGAGAGGAGAAAATTCTGGACCAGGATGGATGTTATTAAACTATAAAAAACCTGTCATCGTATCATCTACATTAGGTAGCTTTTTTGCTAATAACGCAGTAGATGAGAATATCAAAACCTATTGGAGTGCCAAATCTTCAGCAAATGGAGAATGGATCCAAACTGATCTTGGCAATATTTCAACTGTAAATGCCATACAAATAAACTATGCTGATCAAGATGTAGAGTTTATTGGCAAACAGACTGGCACATTTCATCAATATAAAATATTTTCATCCTTAGATGGGAAAAAATGGACATTACTAGTTGATAAAAGCCAAAATAAAACTGATGTCCCCCATGATTATGTTGAATTGGAAAAGCCAGTACAAGCAAAATTTATAAAGCTGGTAAATATTCACATGCCTACTGGAAAATTTGCTATTAGTGGACTACGGGTTTTCGGAAACGGAAACAGAGAAAAGCCCAATACAGTTAAAAATCTAATTGTATTAAGGACCGAAAAAGATAAACGAAGTGCATACATTAAATGGCAGCCTGTAGATAATGCTTTTGCCTATAATTTATACTATGGCACTTCTCCAGACAAATTGTACAACTGCATAATGATACACGACTTTAATGAGTATTGGTTTAAAGCAATGGATAATCAAAAGCCTTATTATTTCTCCATAGAAGCAATAAACGAAAATGGTGTATCGCAAAAAACCAAAATATTAAAAGCCGATTAATAGTTAACAATGATAAACACACAAATGAAAAGAGCAAATTCCTTATTTATTTTATTAGCGCTTGTTGCCATAAATTCATCAGCGCAAACTAAAAAGACAATTCCTGCCTCTCAATCCAAAATGGATATTTTTATCAATTCATTACTTTCTAAAATGACTATTGATGAAAAAATTGGGCAATTAAACTTATTAACTGGTGGAGAAGCCACAACTGGTGCAGCTGTAAGTACAGATGTAGAATCTAAAATTGCAAAAGGTAATGTAGGCGGGATTTTCAGCATGACAACCCCTGATAAAATTCGTAAAACGCAAGAAATTGCGATGAAAAGTCGATTAAAAATCCCTTTAATTTTTGGGCAAGATGTAATTCATGGGTATAAAACTACATTTCCAATTCCATTAGCTTTAGCTGCAAGTTGGGATTTATCTTTAATAGAAAAAACGGCTCGTGTTGCAGCTACTGAGGCTAGCGCAGATGGTTTAAGCTGGACATTTTCTCCTATGGTTGATATTGCTCGCGATGCACGGTGGGGAAGAATTGCAGAAGGAAGCGGAGAAGACACCTACTTAGGCTCTCAAATTGCCAAGGTAATGGTTAAAGGCTATCAGGGAGACAATTTATCTAAATACAACACCATTATGGCTTGTGTAAAACATTTCGCCTTATATGGCGCCGCAGAAGCTGGTAGAGATTATAATACTACCGATATGAGTTTGGACAGAATGTATAACGATTATTTACCTCCATATAAAGCTGCACTTGATGCTGGCGCTGGTAGTATTATGGTTTCTTTTAACGATATTAATGGAGTGCCTGCAACTGCTAACAAATGGTTATTAACTGATGTTTTACGTAAACAATGGGGTTTTAAGGGTTTTGTAGTTTCTGATTATACTGGTGTAAGTGAACTTATAGATCATGGTTTGGGCGATTTAAAAACTGTTTCTGCTTTATCCTTAAAAGCAGGTACCGACATGGATATGGTAAGCGAAGGTTTTTTATCAACACTAAAACAATCTTTAAAAGAAGGAAAAGTAACTACTGCTCAAATTGATAATGCTTGCCGTTTAATTTTACAAGCGAAATATAAATTGGGTTTATTCGAAGACCCTTTTAGATACTGTAATGAAGAGCGTGCTAAAAAAGAAATTTTAACTCCTGCCAACATTCAATTTGCTAGAGAAGCAGCAACCAAAACCTTTGTATTGCTAAAAAATCAAAATCAAACCTTACCACTTAAAAAATCAGGCACAATTGCGTTAGTTGGTCCTTTAGGCAATACTAAAAGCAATATGCCAGGAACATGGAGTGTAAACTCCGATATGAATTTAGTACCCTCATTATTAGAGGGCTTAAAAAATGTAGGTGGTAATAATGTGAAAATTGTTTACAGTTTAGGTTCAAATCTTACCACAGATGAAACACTGCAAATAAATTCGACCATGTTTGGTAGGGAAATCCCTAGAGATAACCGTAACGAAGGTGAATTAATTAAGGAAGCAGTTCAAAATGCTAGCAAAGCTGATGTTGTAATAGCGGCATTAGGAGAAAGCTCTGAAATGAGTGGAGAGAGTTCAAGCCGTACGGATATTGGAATCCCTGAAAGCCAAAAAAGATTGTTAGCTGCCTTATTAAAAACTGGAAAACCGGTTGTTTTGGTTTTATTTACAGGCAGACCATTAGCGATAAAATGGGAAAGTGAAAATGTGCCAGCCATATTAAATGTTTGGTTTGGTGGTATTCAAACTACAAATGCAATTGCAGATGTCTTATTTGGAGATGTTAACCCTTCTGGTAAATTACCGGTAACTTTTCCTCAAAATATTGGTCAAGTTCCAATCTATTACAGCCATAAAAATACAGGTAGGCCTTTGCCAGATGGAAAATGGTTTACAAAATTTAAATCCAATTATTTAGATGTAAGTAATGAACCTTTATATCCTTTTGGGTTTGGGTTAAGCTATACAACATTTACATATGAAGGTTTAAAATTAAGTTCAAACACATTAAAACCTAACCAAAAAATAACAGTTACTACTACTGTAACTAACACAGGTAAATTTGCTGGCGAAGAAATTGTTCAACTCTATACTCGTGATTTAGTTGGGACAAGTACCAGACCAGTTAAAGAACTAAAAGGATTTCAAAAAATTAAATTACAACCTGGAGAAAGTAAGATGGTTACATTTAACCTGACTGAAGAAGATTTGAAATTCTATACTAGTGATCTTAAATTTGTAGCCGAACCTGGCGATTTTAAAGTATTTGTAGGGCCAAATGTTAAAGATGTTAAAGAAGCTGATTTCAAATTAGTAAACTAAGGAAGTAATCTTTCAAACATGAATTCATAAAAGCGCAACATGAAAAAGACTATTCTATTTATATTATTTTGTCTAACCATTTCTTCGACTTTTGCCCAAGATTTATCTAAGTACAAAAATGAAAACTTCATTCAAGGTACTGATACATTAAAATACAGAATTTTATACCCTGAAAACTTTGATGCCACGAAGAAATACCCAGTTGTACTTTTCTTACATGGCAGAGGTGAAAGTGGAAATGACAATGAAAAGCAATTAACGCATGGCGCTAAGCTTTTTTTAACTGATGAATTTAGAAAAACTAATCCAGCTATTGTTATTTTTCCGCAATGTGCAGAGGAAAGTTATTGGTCTAATGTAGAAATTGAAGAAGTAAGTGGTAAGCGTTTTTTCACTTTTCAAAAAGGAGGCGAACCCAAAAAATCAATGTCGTTGCTACTTAAATTTACAGATGAGTTTTTTAAAAACCCAATAGTAGATAAAACCAGGATTTATGTTGGTGGTTTATCTATGGGCGGGATGGGAACATTTGAAATTTTGAGACGAAAACCACATACTTTTGCGGCTGCATTTGCAATTTGCGGAGGTGATAATCCAGTAAATGCTCAAAAATACAAAAATGTTCCTTTATGGATTTTCCATGGAGGATTGGACGATGTTGTAAATCCACAATTATCTTACAATGTATATAGAGAATTAAAGAAATTAGGACATGAGCCAAAATACACTATTTACTTAAAAGCTAATCATAATAGTTGGGATTCTGCTTTTGCAGAACCTCAATTAACTCCTTGGTTATTCAGTAATCACAAGTAAATATAAATTAAAAGAAAAGGCTTCGAATAATTTAGAAGCCTTTTCTTTTTCTATCATTAGGAGTTATTCTGCCATATTATGATAAACAGCTTGAACATCATCATCTTCTTCCAATTTATCGATAAGTTTTAATACATCAAGTGCTTGTTCTTCAGAAACTGGATGATGAGACAAAGCAATACGTTCTAATTTTGAGCTTTTTAACTCAATGCCTTTTTCCTCTAAAGCTTTTTGCAAAGAACCGAAATTCTCAAAAGCGCCTTGAGCTACTGCAATATCATTTCCTTCTTCATCAGATTCTACATATAACTCTTCCAAGCCCGCATCAATCAATTCGAATTCTAGTTCTTCTAAATCTAAATCTTCCGCAGGTGCGAACCTGAAAATAGATTTACGGTTAAATACAAAATCTAATGAACCTGTTTTACCTAAAGTTCCATTAGTTTTATTAAAGTAGCTACGCACATTTGCTACGGTACGATTGGTGTTATCTGTTGCAGTTTCAATTAAAACAGCAACGCCATGTGGAGCATAACCTTCGTACACAATTTCTTCGTAGTTGGCCATCGATTTATCTGAAGCACGCTTAATTGCAGCTTCTACCCTATCTTTTGGCATATTTACAGCTTTTGCATTTTGCATAGCAGTACGCAAACGAGAGTTAGTCTCTGGATGAGGTCCAGCATCTTTAACTGCCATTACAATATCTTTACCAATACGGGTAAATTGAACGGCCATTTTTGCCCAACGTTTAAATTTTCTTTCTTTTCTAAATTCGAATGCTCTTCCCATTTTTATAGTATTGAATACTTTATTCTGCTTTCAGTTTTAGTTCTTAGCTCTTTTTTAAATTCGTTAACATGTCTTCTGTCATTTTTGCCAAATCAAACTCTGGTTTCCAGGCCCAATCTCTCTTAGCAAAACTATCGTCAATAGATTTTGGCCAGCTATTGGCAATTTCTTGACGTGGATCGTTCGCCGTATATGATAATTTAAAATCTGGAATATGTTTACGAATTTCTGCAGCTAATACTTCTGGAGTAAAGTGAACTCCGCCAAAATTATAACTTGAACGAATAGAAATTTGTTCAGCCGGAGCATCCATCAATTCTATTGTTCCGCGAATTGCATCATCCATATACATCATTGGTAATTCCGTTGTAGCCGATAAAAACGAAGAATAACTTCCTTTCTTTAACGCTTCATGGAAAATATGAATAGCATAATCTGTAGTTCCTCCACCCGGTGCTGCTTTCCAGCTAATTAATCCAGGATAACGGATACTTCTCACATCTAAATTATATTTCTGATTGTAATATTCGCACCAACGTTCGCCAGCCAATTTACTAATACCATACACCGTATTTGGGTCCATGGTGCAATATTGAGGCGTATGATCTTTTGGAGAATTTGGTCCGAAAACTGCAATTGAACTTGGCCAATACACTTTAGCAGTTTTATAAATCAATGCTAAATCCAAAACATTTAACAAACCATTCATATTCAAATCCCAAGCTAACTTTGGGTTTTGTTCGCCTGTGGCAGATAAAAGTGCAGCTAGTAAATAAACTTGTGTTGGCTTATATTTTTGGAAAATCTCTTTTAGAATTTCCTTATCCAATACGTTTACAAATTCAAATGGACCAGCATTTTTAGTCTCATAATCAGGTCTACGGATATCGCAAGCAACAACATTGTCGTTTCCATAACCCTTGCGCAAAGCTGTAACTAATTCAGTACCAATTTGTCCGTTAGAACCAAGTACTAGTATTTTTTCGATCATACAATGTGGGTAATGCAGCAAAGGTAAAAAAATCTGCAAATGTGTTAATACGTAAAACGTTTTATTATGTAAACTAATTTTTACAAAGCCTTATTCGCCCTACGATACACCTAAGTGTATTTTGTACAATATTAAAACCTAAAATCGTTATATATTTTTAAATGTGGTTCTTTATGTTAATATATTTTACCTAATTTAATTGCACAAAACCTAACCAAATCATATGGACAGAAGAGAAGCCGTAAAAAGTGTAGCTTTTTTAATTGGTGGAGCCTTATCAGCCACAACAATTGCCACTTTATTTGATAGCTGCAATGAACCTGGAAAAAATAGTGCAAATCTATTTACCTCAGACCAAGAAAAGCTAATTTCAGAAATAGCTGATATCATTATTCCTACAACCGCAAAATCTCCCGGAGCAAAAGCTGCTAACGTTGGACCATTTATCAGTATGATGATAAAAGAATGCTATCCTGAGGATGCCCAGAAAGCTTTTGTAAAAGGATTAGAAAATATTGAAACCAGATCTAAAAAAGACTTTGGCAAATCATTCCTAGAAATTTCAGTTAAAGAACGCGAACAACTCATTACTAAAGTTAGAGATGAAACTGTAGCTGCTCAAAAGACAGAAAATGATGCGAATGAAAAAGCTGCTAAACTAGAAATGGATATCGAAAGAAATAAACCAGAGAAAGAGAGAGCTGGAAATCCAATGGCAGTTAAAGACCCACCAAAAACTACACCTCAGTTTTTTGCAATTGCAAGAGATTTAACAATGCTTGGCTACTTTACATCAGAAGTTGGTGCCACACAAGCTTATGAATACGTACAAATCCCTGGTCGTTACGATGGATGTGTAGACCTTAAACCTGGTCAAAAAGTTTGGGCATAAACCTTATTATCATTTTATAATGAATTTAAATACAAAAGCAACCGCACAAAATACATACGATGCCATTGTTGTAGGATCTGGAATTAGTGGTGGATGGGCAGCAAAAGAGTTAACAGAAAAAGGCTTAAAAGTCCTGATGCTAGAGCGTGGCAGAAATATAGAACACATTAAAGACTATACCACGGCTATGAAAAAGCCTTGGGAATTTGAACATCGTGGAAGATTAACAGAAGCTCAAAAAGCATCTCACCCTGTACAAAAAAGAGATTATCCTTATCAGGAATTTAATGAAAGTTTCTGGGTAAATGATTTAGATTGCCCTTACACTGAAATTAAAAGGTTCGATTGGTATCGCGGTTTTCACGTAGGTGGAAAATCATTAATGTGGGGTCGCCAGAGTTACCGTTTAAGCGATCTTAATTTTGAAGATAATGCAAAAGATGGACATGGAGTAGATTGGCCAATCCGTTATAAAGATATTGCACCTTGGTATGATTATGTAGAGAAATTTGCGGGAATTAGTGGTTCGGTTGAAAATTATCCACACTTTCCAGATGGACATTTTCTTCCGCCAATGGAAATGAATTGCGTGGAGAAATCGGTAAAAGAACGCATTGAAAAAAAATACAATAGAAGCCGCATTATGACCATGGGTCGCACCGCGAATTTAACAGTAGAACATGGCGGTAGAGGAAGTTGTCAATATAGGAATCTATGTAGTCGTGGATGTCCTTTTGGCGCTTATTTCAGTACACAATCGTCTACTTTGCCAGCAGCAGTTGCAACAGGTAATTTAACATTGAGACCTTTTTCTTTGGTTAACGAGATTATATACGATAAAGAAACTCAAAAAGCCAAAGGAGTTAGAATTATCGATTCGGAAACCAATGAGCATATTGAATATTTTGCGAAAATAGTTTTTGTAAACGGTTCTACTTTAGGCAGTACATTTTTATTGTTAAACTCAACATCTCCAGAACATCCTAACGGATTAGGTAACGCTAGTGGCGAATTAGGACATAATTTAATGGACCATCATTTCCGTTGTGGCGCATCTGGTCAAGCAGAAGGTTTTGACGATAAATATACCTACGGTAAAAGAGCGAATGGTGTTTACATTCCGCGTTATAGAAATGTAGGTAACGATAAACGCGACTATGTTCGTGGTTTCGGTTATCAAGGAGGTGCAAGTCGTTCAGGCTGGCATAATGATATTGCAGAATTAGCTTTCGGTGGAGATTTTAAAGATTTAATCAGTACACCAGGTATTTGGAGTATGGGTTTAGGTGGCTTCGGCGAATCGCTTCCATACCATGAAAACCGTGTGTACATTGACAAAACTAAAAAAGACAAATGGGGACAACCTGTATTGGCTATCGATTGTGAGTTCAAAGACAATGAAGCAAAAATGCGTGTCGATATGATGAATGATGCAGCTGAAATGTTAGAAGATGCAGGTATTAAAGACGTTAAAACATATGATAACGGTTCTATGCCAGGTATGGCCATTCACGAAATGGGAACAGCAAGAATGGGTAAAGATCCTAAAACTTCAGTTCTAAATAAATGGAACCAAATGCATGAAGTTAAAAATGTATTTGTAACTGATGGTTCTTGTATGCCTTCAACTGCTTGTCAAAACCCTTCATTAACGTACATGGCTTTAACTGCAAGAGCATGTGATTTTGCAGTTACCGAATTGAAAAAAGGCAATATTTAATGGCAACAGGAAAGATAAGAATGGGGATGATTGGCGGTGGAAAAGGTGCTTTTATCGGCGCTGTTCATCGCATGGCTGCAAGTTTGGATGGTCTAATTGAACTTTCTTGCGGAGCGTTAAGTTCTAATCCTGAAAATGCAATCGCCTCTGGAAAAGAATTATTCTTACCAGAAGATAGAATATACACCAACTATAAAGAAATGATTACTTCAGAAAGCAAACTTCCTGAATCACAAAGAATGCATTTTGTAAGTATAGTTACACCAAATAATGTCCATTTCGAACCGGCTATGTTAGCTTTAGAAAATGGATTTCATGTCGTAATTGATAAACCTATCACCTTAACTTTAGTAGAAGCGAAAGCGTTACAGCAAAAAGCTGCAGAAACTGGATTAATGGTCTGTTTAACTCACACCTATTCCGGTTATCCATTAGTGAAGCATGCAAAGCAGATGGTGAAAGATGGTGCATTTGGCAAAATCAGAAAAGTTTGTGTTGAATATCCTCAAGGTTGGCTAAGTCAGCCAGCGCCTGCTGACAATAAGCAAGCAGCTTGGCGAGCTGATCCTAAAAAAAGTGGAATTAGTGGTTGCATGGCTGATGTTGGTACGCATGCAGCGCATTTAGCAGAATATATTTCGGGCTTACAAATTGATAAAATTTGTGCCGATTTAAATTGTGTGGTTGACGGTAGAGCATTAGATGATGATGGAAATGTGCTATTGAGATTTAACAATGGTGCCAACGGAACTTTAATGGCATCACAAATTGCTGCTGGAGAAGAAAATGCCTTGAAAATTAAAATTTATGGTGAAAAAGGTGGACTAGAATGGCATCAAGCAGAACCAAATACATTACTTATAAAATGGCTAGATCAACCTACTCAAGTTTATAAAACAGGTAATAATTATTTATCAGCCGTTGCTAAATTTAATACGAGAACACCTTCAGGTCACCCAGAGGGATATTTAGAAGCCTTTGCTAATATTTATAAAAACTTTGCATTGACTTTATTAGCTAAACAAAATAATGAACAACCTACTTCAGAAATGCTCGATTTTCCGAATGCAGAAGATGGCATTCGTGGAATGGCTTTTATTGAAAATGTAGTAGCTTCAAGTAAATCAGATCAGAAATGGTACGATTTTAAAATTTAAAAAATGACGACAATACAAGGACCAGCTGTATTTTTAGCCCAATTTATTGGAGAGGAAGCCCCATTTAATTCATTAGAGGGAATTTGTAAGTGGGCGGCTAATTTAGGTTTTAAAGGCATCCAAATGCCAACCTTAGATAAACGTTTTATCGACTTAAAACTGGCTGCTGAAAGTAAAACTTACGCTGATGAACTTACGGCGAAAATAGCTTCTTATGGACTAGTAATTACCGAGCTTTCTACTCATTTACAAGGTCAACTGGTGGCTGTTAATCCTGCATACGACCAATTATTTGATGCTTTTGCAGCTGATGAAGTGAAGAACAATCCGAAAGCTAGAACAGAATGGGCGATTCAACAACTGAAATATGCAGCTAAAGCTTCCCAAAATTTAGGATTAAAAGCACATGCAACTTTTAGCGGTTCCTTATTATGGCATACTTTTCATCCATGGCCACAACGACCAGAGGGCTTAGTTGATGATGGTTTTACAGAATTAGCGAAACGTTGGTTGCCAATTTTAAATGAATTTGATAATTGTGGCGTGGATGTTTGCTATGAAATCCATCCAGGAGAAGATTTATTTGATGGCGAAACGTATGAAATGTTCTTGGACAAAGTGAATAATCATGCCAGAGCTTGTTTATTATACGATCCATCACATTTTGTATTACAACAATTAGATTATATTCAGTACATCGATTTTTATCATGAGAGAATCAAAGCATTTCACGTAAAGGATGCAGAATTTAATCCGACAGGAAAACAAGGAACATTTGGCGGTTATCAAAGTTGGGCAAATCGAGCAGGTCGTTACCGCTCTCCTGGCGATGGGCAAGTAGATTTTAAACGCATATTTAGCAAATTAGCACAATACGATTATAAAGGCTGGGCAGTAATGGAATGGGAATGTTGTATTAAAGATTCTGAAACTGGCGCTAGAGAAGGCGCTGAATTTATCAAAAATCACATTATTCCAGTTACAACCAAAGCATTTGATGATTTTGCATCCGCAGGTGGCGATGCAAATTTTAACAAGAAAATTTTAGGCATATAACAATTAACATGAAAAAAACACTTTTATTTTTAAGCACAATTACCTTTTTATTAGCTGCATGTGGTGGCTCAACTTCTAATTCTGAAACTGCTGCGACTACTGCTCCAGCTACAAGTGAATCTAAACCAGCGATGGAACCCGGAGAATTGTTGATTGTGAAATCAGATTGTATCGGTTGCCATCACAAAGAAGATAAATTAATCGGTCCTGCTTATCAAGAAATTGCTGCGAAATATCCTTCTACAGATGAAAATGTAAATTTATTAGCAGATAAAATTGTGAAAGGTGGCAAAGGCGTTTGGGGAAACATCCCAATGACACCACATACTAAAATAACGAACGACGAAGCCAAATTAATGGTAAAATATATTTTAACGCTGAAAAAATAACATTAACCTTTAAAAAAATTTAGAATGGATAAGGCAAAAAAAGAAGTGGAAGCAAGCGGTCGACGTAATTTTTTAAAAACTACAGCCATTGCATCTGCTGCATTTATGATTGTTCCTCGTCATGTTTTGGGCGGTAAAGGATTTTTAGCTCCAAGTGACCGACTAATTGTTGCTGGTATAGGCGTGGGTGGTAAAGGAGATTCAGATCTTCGTTTTATATCCGAAAGTGGCAAAGCAGATATTGCTTATTTATGTGATGTAGATACACGTAGAGCTACAGCAAGTGTGAAACGTTTCCCTAAAGCAAAATTCTATAAAGACTGGAGAGAAATGTTCGACAAAGAACATAAAAACTTTGATGGCGTTACTGTTTCGACTCCAGATCATAACCATGCGGTACAAGCGATGGCTGCCATGCAATTAGGCAAACATGTTTATGTGCAAAAACCGCTTACTCATGATATTTTTGAAGCTCGTGCATTAACCGCCGCTGCTAAAAAATATAAAGTGGTTACCCAAATGGGAAATCAAGGTGCTTCAAATGATGGCCCACGACAAATGAAAGAATGGTATGATGCTGGTTTAATTGGCGATGTACATACGATTTATGCATGGACAGATAGACCAGTTTGGCCTCAAGGTATTCCATGGTCGGCGAATAAAGCAGAAGTCCCTGCAGAATTAGATTGGGATTTATGGTTAGGAACAGCGCCCTATAAAGATTATGTAAATAAATTAGTGCCATTTAACTGGCGTGGATGGTGGGATTATGGGACTGGTGCATTAGGCGATATGGGATGTCACTTATTAGAAACTCCCTTTAGTGTATTGAACTTAAAATATGCGAAGGAAGTTGAAGCAAGTGTAGGTTCTGTTTATGTAGATGAATTTAAACGTGGATATTTCCCTGAAAGTTGCCCTCCATCAAGTCATGTAACCTTAAAATTCCCTAAAACCAATAAAACTAAAGGCGATGTAACCGTTCACTGGATGGATGGTGGAATTCAACCAACACGACCTGAAGAATTAATGGCAAATGAAAAATTCGGAGATGGTGGAAATGGAACTTTATTTATTGGAACCAAAGGAAAAATGACATCAGAAACCTATGGAAGAAATCCACAACTTTTACCATTAAGCAAAACAAAAGATATTAAAGTGCCCGCAAAATTTGCACGTGTAACTGGCGGAGAAAATGGTCATTATGCACAGTGGGTTGAGGCGTGTATCGCAGGTCACGGCAAAAAAGAATTGAGTTCTCCTTTCGAAATTGCAGGCCCATTAACTGAATGTTTATTAATGGCGAATTTGGCTATTCGTGCAGCTGATATTCAGGGTAAAAATGCAGAAGGTAAAACTATTTATCCTGGCAGGTACAAAAAATTATTGTGGGATAATGACAATATGAAAGTGACAAATTTTGATGAAGTTAATCAATTTGTGAAAAGAGAATACCGCAAAGGTTGGACATTAGGAGTTTAATTACGGAACATTAAATTTAATAAAATGAAACAGTATATAGTACCGGGATTAGTATTAGTTGTTATGGGTTGCAGTTCTACCGCTCAAACTACAAAATCAAATAAAGGTTTCACTAAACTTTTTGATGGAAAAACAACATCAGGCTGGCACACCTATGGAAAAACAACAGTTGGAAGTGCTTGGCAAGTTCAAGATGGTGCTATACATTTAGATCCGAAAACAAAAGGGAAAGATGGCGGCGGCGATTTAGTAACTGATAAGGAATACACCAATTTCCATTTAAAATTAGAATGGAAAGTTGCTCCAAAATCTAATAGTGGAGTTATCTTTTACATTCATGAAGATCCAAAATACAATCAAACATATAGTACAGGACCAGAAATGCAAGTATTAGATAATGATGGGCATCCCGATGGAAAAATAACTAAACACAGAGCCGGAAACTTATATGATATGGTTAAAAGCGATATAGAGCCTGTAAAACCAGTAGGTGAATGGAATAAATCAGAAATTATTAGTGATAAAGGAAATTTAACTTTCATTTTGAATGGTGTAAAAGTGGTAAATACCACTATGTGGGATGCGAATTGGAAAGCCTTAATTGCAGGAAGTAAATTTGCTAAGTGGGAAGGTTTTGGAACTTATAAAACTGGTAAAATATCGTTGCAAGATCACGGAGATGAAGTGTGGTATAGAAACATATCGATTAAAGAATTATAATAGAGGTTGAAGGTATAAGGGCTAAGGCGTAAGGTAATAACGCCAATAACCTTAAACCTCTAAACCTTTCACCTTAAACCTAAACAAATGAACTCAACAACTCGCATTAAATTATCTTTCATGATGTTCCTAGAATTTTTTATCTGGGGCGCATGGTTTGTAACACTAGGCACATTTTTGGCAACAAATTTAAAAGCATCTGGTCCAGAAACTGGTTCTGTTTTTTCAACTCAATCTTGGGGAGCTATTATTGCTCCGTTTATTATTGGATTAATTGCAGATCGATATTTTAATGCCGAAAAAATCTTAGGTGTTTTGCATATTGTTGGTGCCATTTTAATGTATCAAATGTATAATGCAACTGATATCAGTGTATTTTATCCTTATGCATTGGGTTATATGATTTTATACATGCCAACATTGGCGTTAGTAAATTCTGTTTCATTTAATCAGATGGAAGATCCAGAAAAGGAGTTTTCCACCATTAGAATTTGGGGAACTTTAGGCTGGATTGCTGCTGGTTTATTAATCAGTTATTTTTTCCATTGGGATTCCCAAGAAAGTACCACTGCAGGGTTACTAAAAAACACTTTCCTTATGGCTGGAATTGCATCTTTAGTGCTAGGATTATTTAGTTTTATCCTACCAAAAACCCCACCCAAAGTTGCAAAAGGAGAAAAAGTAACCGTATCTGATATTTTAGGATTAGATGCATTGAAACTATTAAAAGATAGAAACTTCTTAATTTTCTTTGTTTCCTCTATTTTGATCTGTATTCCTTTAGCTTTTTACTATCAGAATGCGAATTTGTTTTTATCTAAAATAGGTGTTGATAATCCTACTGGGAAAATGACAATTGGACAAGCTTCAGAAGTAATCTTCCTACTGTTTATTCCTATTTTCTTTAAAAAATTCGGTTTCAAAAAAACTATCCTTGTGGGTATGCTTGCTTGGGCTGTAAGATATGTTTTATTCGCCTATGGCAATGCAGACGAATTGAGCTTTATGTTATTACTTGGAATAGCATTACATGGAATTTGTTATGACTTTTTCTTTGTTTCAGGTCAGATTTACACCAACTCTAAAGCAGGAGAAAAGTTCAAGAGCTCAGCACAAGGCTTAATTACGCTAGCTACTTATGGCATTGGCATGCTTATTGGGTTTATGGTTGCAGGACAAATTACAGAAATGTATAAAGTTGGTGGAGAAGAAAACTGGAAAATGATTTGGATTATTCCAGCTGGAATTGCATTTGTTGTATTTATACTCTTCGCTGTTTTATTTAATGATAAAACTAAGCCAGAAGCTACTACCTAATTTATAATTAAACGTAAATCCTCATGAATTCAAGAAGATCATTTATTAAACAAACAGGTCTAATTGCGGCTGCGATTGCAGTAACACCTTCATTTGCCTGTACACCAGCTGCCAAACATCCTGTTGGTTTACAATTATATAGCTTAAGAGATATCATTAAAAACGATATCAAAGGAATAATTGAAAAAGTTGCAGCAATTGGATATAAAGAAGTGGAAACCTATGGCTATTCTGTAAAGGATAAATTTTGGGGATTAGATGCAAAAGCTTTTGATAACTTATTAAAAGCAAACGGTATAAAAGCACCAAGTGGACATTATGGAATGGATAATTTTATTGCAGGCAAAAATAGCGATGAATTAAAATCTTATATCGAGGCAGCAAATATTACTGGGGGTGAATATGTAACGGTTCCTTATTTGGGAGATTCGCTTAGAAAAACAGCAGATGACTATAAAAAAATTGCAGGCAAACTTAACGAGGCTGCGATTTTATGTAAAGCATCTGGCTTGAAACTAGCATACCACAACCACAATTTTGAATTTACAAAGTTTGGTAATACAACTGGATATGAAATTTTATTAAGTGAGACAGATAAAAATCTAGTGGATTTTGAGATGGATTTATATTGGGTAGCACGTTCTGGGGTAGATCCTTTATCGCTTTTCAAAACGCATCAACATCGTTTTACCATGTGGCACATAAAAGACATGGATAAAACTAAAAATGATGTAAATACAGAAATTGGCCAAGGAGCCGTAGATTTTAAATCGATATTTACTGGCGCAAAAATGGCTGGTGTAAAACATTATTTTGTTGAACACGAATTTAACTATAAGCCTGATGAATTAGGCTCAATAAAAACCAGTTTCAATTACGTTAATAATCAATTGTTGTAATAAGACTTTCAAAAATTCAATTTTCATTGTTAAACAATGAAAATTGAATTTAGTATTATCTAGCTAATTTCTTGTTTAGTATGTTGGTCATCAATATGACTTTCGTGAATAATATCTCTAATATCTGATTTACGTTTTTTAACTGGCGTACGAACAAAATGTGGAACTTCTGGAGCAACATCATCTTTGTGTTCTTCAAAATTATTACCTGATATTCTATTTTTTAATGTCTTGTAAGTGTCTCTAGCAGAGCCTCCTAAATCTTTTGCTTTATCTCTAATTAGTTTACGTGCATCTTTTCCACTTTCTGGAGCGAATAAAATACTAAGTACTGCACCAGCAGCTAAACCTGCAACTATTGCGACAGCAACTTGACCATTATTACTTGATTTTCGAGAAAGAATTTTCCCTATTAATTTTCCATATTTCATAATCATTCCTTTTTTTAAAACAACAAACACGTTTTCATATTGTTTAAAAAAATTCTGATTATTAAGCTGCTAATTCAACTTAGCTGCTAAAACACAAGTTTGTTTAAAATGCTCTACCTTACCATTTAAGGCAAAAGTATCAAACTTAACTACGTAAATACCAACCTTACTTTGCTGACCATTATCGTTCATTCCATCCCAGCTAAAACTTCCAGTAGTTGCAATAGTTGTATTTCGTTCTAGTTTGCGAACAAGTATTCCTTTATCGGTATATATGTTAACGCTGGCTAAATTTCCGTTATTTACAAACTGATAGTCAATTTTCAATGCATCTTCAAAACCATCTCCATCTGGAGAAAAAGTTTTATTAACCAAACTAATGTTACTTTTAATAAGTGAAGGGTCTTCTTCTTGTGAGTTCCGATAAGTTGGTGTAGCAAAACTAACTGTAGCTGCCGCAGATTTAAAATTACCCAATTCATTCGTCGGTTTAGTAAATGAAACTCTTTCTAAAGCAACTCCATCAGCATTTTGTAAAAGAGGAATATGCATTTTTTCAGTGTAATCTAATCGATCCAATACTTCTTGTGAGGTCATTAAGATTACAGAACCCTTATCATTGTTATAAGATGGCAAACTGCTCATTTGTACAAACTGATTGGGAAATTTCGCTTCATAATGCTCCTTAACTATATCTGGTTTAGTTGTTAAAACCCAATACGTTTTAGCTGGCATATACATAGCTGTTGTACTAACGTTTTTACTATTAGCTGGGTTTCCGCTCACATCAGCATTAGCCAGTTGTAATGTTGCTAAATCTAAAACCTGGTTTGTGTTGTTGTAAATTTCTATAAAATCAACTCCTCCTGTTCTAGGATTTACCAAAATTTCGCTAATAAATATATCTCCTTTTTTAAGGGTATATGGTTTCAAATAAAAGAAAGAAGCTGTGTTATTAACGTCAATTACATTTCCTTTCAAATCTTTTACACCGTTAACGGTTAATTTATAATCGCCAGAAGGCAAGGCCGAAGCATACGTTAATTTGTAAACAGTTGGCAAACTTGTAACGTTTATGGAAGTCGGATTACCCAAATTAGCAATCGTATAATTATTTGCCATCGAGGCTGAAGAAGATTCCAATCGCTCAGAAAAAACAGCTTCAATACTGAATTCATCTAGCACTTTTGCGCTTACCAAAGTTGGTGGTGTCACATCTGGCGTTAATTCCGTAATACTGAAATTATCAAAGGTAAAACCATCCGATCGAGTAGCTGTATATTTGCATAAGACTCCAAACCAATCTGAATTGGTATAGGTTAAATCAGTTGCACTTCCTTCCAAATTATAATTAGTTCCACCAGCTATATCTGTATATAACTCCCACTTTCCAACATCGTTTCTAGTCACCCGAATTTGTGCTAAAAGTTTGTTTGCTTCTACTCTAGCTTTTGCAGGACCATCGATAATTTTGCTTACAGTTGTGCCTGTTTGTTTGTACAAATCATAGCTATCGGTGTTCCCACTTTCTCCAATTTGAACAAAATATCCATTTAATGAGCCACTTATATCTTGTTGATCAGAAATTAAATAAATTCTTACCAAATTAGTTGCGGAGGGATCAAAACTCATCTGCACAGAGAATTCCCATTTGGCATTTGTGGCATAAGTGTTCGCTGTTGACAAGGTAACTGTTTGAGCAATAGAACTTAAAGAAGACTTTAATTGCTTTGCAGCGTTGATATTAAACAATGATGTACTTCCACCCCAGCTTGGGTTTGTAGTGAAATTTCCATCACTAAAGTCATCAGAAACTTGGCCGAATGTAAGTTTAACACTCAGCAACATTAAAAAAAGTAAACTTTTTCTCATATTTGGTAGATATTAAGAATTTACTAAATATAATAAAAAAACAGAAAAAATGAAAGTTGCAGTAGTAGGTGCTACCGGATTGGTTGGTACCGTAATGTTAAAAGTATTGGAAGAAAGAAATTTCCCATTGACAGAATTAATCCCAGTTGCGTCTGAAAAGAGCGTTGGTAAGTTAATTACGTTTAAGGGTAAACAGTTTCCAATCGTTAGCATGGATACTGCGATTGGAATGCGTCCGGATATTGCATTGTTTTCTGCTGGCGGAAGCACTTCTTTAGAACATGCTCCTCGTTTTAAAGAAGCAGGCACCACAGTTATTGATAATTCATCAGCATGGCGCATGGATCCAAACATCCCATTGGTTGTGCCAGAAGTTAATGCTAACATTTTATCACTTGACGATAAAATCATTGCTAATCCAAATTGTTCAACCATTCAGATGGTTGTTGCATTAAAACCATTACACGATAAATATAAAATCAAACGTGTGGTTGTTTCTACGTATCAATCTGTTACGGGTACTGGTGTTAAAGCGGTTGACCAAATGATGAACGAACGTAAAGGCATTTATGATGGCGAAATGGCTTATCCATATCAAATAGATTTAAATGTTATTCCTCAAATTGATGTATTTACTGAAAACGGTTACACAAAAGAGGAAATGAAAATGATTAATGAAACTCGTAAAATTATGGGTGATGAGAATATCCGTTTAACCGCCACAACAGTTCGTATTCCGGTAATGGGTGGTCACTCAGAATCTGTAAACATCGAGTTTGAAAATGAATTTGATTTAGCTGAAGTTACTTCCTTATTAGAAAAAACAGAAGGCATTATTGTGGTAGACGATGTTGCCAACTTAAAATATCCAATGCCAAAAGATGCACATGAAAAAGACGAGGTTTTTGTAGGTCGTATTCGTAGAGATGAATCGATGCCAAATACTTTAAACATGTGGATTGTTGCGGATAACTTGCGTAAAGGTGCGGCTACAAATGCTGTTCAAATTGCCGAATACTTGGTGAGAAAAGAATTGGTATAATTGAATTAAACGTAATAAGTTTTACGTTTTAAGTCCATATCTTTAGCTAAATAATTAAAAGTGATGTATTTGATGCATCACTTTTTTAGTTTAAATCGTTTTATAACAGATCAATCCTTTAGAATGAAAATTTTTAAGTTCCAACTCCTCTTTATATTTTGTTCACTAACAAGCTTTGCCCAATTTCCAGTAGCAAAATTAGAACAAGCCTATCAGAATTTAGTAGATGACCCACAAGCAAAATATGCCATTACATCGCTTTGCGTATTAGATGCACAAACAGGAAAAGTAATTTTTGCTAAAAACGAAAATATAGGTTTAGCAACAGCATCTACCTTAAAAACAATCACATCAGCCACTGCTTTTAGCGTTTTGGGTAAAGATTTCAAATACCAAACTACCTTAGCTTATAGTGGAAAAATTACCTCCGATGGAACTTTACAAGGCGACTTAATCATTATTGGTAGCGGCGATCCAACTTTAGGTTCATGGCGTTACGAGCAAACTAAAGAAAATGCAGTTTTAAATACTTGGGTAAGCGCCATTAAAGCTGTTGGTATAAAAAAAATTGAAGGCTCGGTTATTGGAGATGACAGTTTATTCGGCACTCAAACAATGCCAGAAGGTTGGATTTGGCAAGATATGGGTAACTATTATGGCGCTGGAAGTTCGGCACTTACTTGGCGAGAAAATCAATTTGATATTCATTTAAAACCTGGTGGAAGTACAGGATCAGAAGTTAGCATTCAGAAAATTGTTCCAGCAATGCCGTATTTAAAAGTAGTAGATGAACTTAAAACCGGTTCGTCAGGTTCTGGAGATAACGCCTATGCTTTCTTACCGCCCTACAGCAATTTAGCATATTTACGTGGTACTTGGGGAATGGGAATTAGCAAAGCTGGAATTTCATTAGCGCTACCAGATCCTGCATATGATGCGGCATATCGTTTACAAGACACATTATTACGATTAGCCATTGCAAGCACCAAAGAAGCCACAACTGCAAGAAGATTAGACTTAGAGGGCAAAACTGTACCAACCGTAACTCAAAAATTAGCAACCATTAGTTCTCCAGATTTAAGTGAAATCGTTTATTGGTTTAACAAAAAAAGTATAAATCTGTATGGCGAACAATTACTCAAAACCATTGCTTGGAAACAAGGAAAAACACCGAGCACCAAGAATGGCGCATCAGCAGTTATTAATTTTTGGGCTAACAAAGGAATTGATAAAAATGCGTTGAATATTTTAGATGGCAGCGGACTTTCTCCAGGAACAAGAGTAACTACTTCAGCAATGGCTTCAGTCCTATTTCAAGCGCAAAAAGAAGATTGGTTTACTGCTTATTATAAGTCCTTTCCAGAAAACAACGGAATGATATTAAAAAGCGGAAGTATCAATGATGTTTCAGCCTATGCTGGATATTATACCGATAAAAATGGAAATAAATACATTGCTGTTATCAATATCAATAACTATAACGGAGGTGGCATTAGCAAAAAACTATTTAAAGTTTTAGATGCGTTGAAATAAGGTTAATGATGTATATAAAGATTAGAATTTATATATTCATCTTTTAATCAAACACCCAACAGCATGAATACCAAAAACTTACTTTACTTTGGAATTTTTCTATTGTGTTTTACCTTATGCGCATGCACCCATAAAAACACTTCAGAAAATAGCTCGATAGCCTATTTTAATACAGCAGATACTGGTGTATTAGATGGAGGAATTAAAATTATTCCTATTCAAACCCCAAAAGGAAAATTTAATGTTTGGACTAAACGTGTTGGTAACAATCCTAAAATAAAGGTATTACTCTTAAATGGTGGGCCAGGAGCTACTCACGAATATTTCGAATGCATGGAAAGTTTTCTTCCAAAAGAAGGGATTGAATTTATCTATTATGATCAGTTAGGTTGTGGCAATTCAGACAATCCTAAAGATACCGCGATGTGGGATTTGGATCGTTATGTTGAGGAAGTAGAACAAGTTAGAGTAGCCTTAAATTTAGATAAAGACAATTTCTACTTATTAGGTCATTCTTGGGGCGGAATTTTGGCCATGCAATATGCGCTAAAGTATCAACAGCATATGAAAGGTCTGATTGTAAGCAATATGATGTCGAGCATACCAGATTATGGAAAATATGCTGATGAAGTATTAGCTAAACAAATGGATAAGCAAGTGCTCAAAAAAATCAGGGATATGGAAGCAAAAAATGATTTCGCAAATCCAGAATACATGGGCCTCTTAATGCCAAATTTCTACGTAAAACACATTTGCCGCATTCCCTTAGATCAATGGCCTGAACCTATTAATAGATCATTTAGTAAAATGAACCAATCCTTATATGTAACCATGCAAGGTCCGAGTGAATTTGGTGTTTCTGGTAAATTATTGAAATGGGATATTAAAGATCAACTCAAAAACATTACTATCCCAGCACTAAGCATAGGTGCACAATACGATACCATGGACCCAAAACATATGGAATGGATGGCTACAGCTTTTAAAAATGGAAGTTACCTTTATTGTAAAAACGGAAGTCACATGAGTTTATATGATGATCAACAAACCTATATGAAAGGCATCATTAAATTTATGAAAGGTGTAAATGCTGGTGAAAATAAAATGACGTTTTAGCCAATGCAATTCGAACTTCGCCCTTTTCAATTGAGTGATTTAGGTAGCTTGGTAAAACATGCTAATAATTATAATATCGCTAAAAACCTAAGCAACAAATTTCCTTTCCCCTATACACAAGATCACGGTGTGGCTTTTATAAATTTAGCTTTATCTACTAATCCATTGCAGATATTTGCCATTGTGGTTAATGGTGAAGTTGCTGGTTCTATTGGTGTTCATCCGCAAACCGATTTCTATTGCAAAAATGCCGAAATGGGTTATTGGATTGCCGAAGAATTTTGGGGACAAGGCATTGTTCCCGAAGCTGTAAAATTAATGGTCAACTATGGTTTTAAAACATTTGATATCACTCGAATCTATGCCCGAACATTCGATACCAATTTCAAGTCGCAACGAGTTTTAGAAAAAGTGGGCTTTAGTTTAGAAGCCGAACTTAAAGAAACTTTTTACAAAAACGGAACAGTTTACGATGAATTGATCTACGCTGTTAGGAAACCTATCAATGTATAATCAACAACATTTGTCATTCTGAGTGCAATGAAGAATCTCATAAAAGAGATTCCTCCAAACTCGGAATGACAAAAGAATTTAATAAATTGCAGTTTTAAGTTTAATCCCAATTATAGCCTACATGAAACTTACCGTTCCGTTTTTATTTCTTTTATTCGTTAACATTAACATTTTCGCTCAATCCATAGAAAGTAATACAGAAACTTTTGCCAATAATGAACCTATGGCAAATAGCGAAATTGCTATTATTCCAGAGCCCGTTTCGGTCATTAAGCAAACAGGGCATTTTGTGTTACCAGCAAATATTGTCATCCAAGCCAATAAATCTCCAGAGTTAAAACAAACCGTTGCTTTTTTACAGGAGCGTCTATCAACCCCTACTGGATATTATACCAGCATTATTAGCACTCCATCGGCGACTGCAACTTTTAAATTAATTTTAAATGATAAGCAAGACGCAACTTTAGGTACTGAAGGTTATCACTTAACCGTTGGTTTAAAGCAAGTGACTATTAGAGCAAACAAGCCAGCTGGTTTATTTTATGGCGTGCAAACAGTAGTGCAGTTATTGCCAAAAGAGATAGAAAGCAAAGAAGAAATTAAAGGCATAAAATGGACAATGCCTTGTGTAGAAATAACTGATTATCCACGTTTAGGCTGGCGAGGATTAATGTTTGATGTTGCTAGACATTTCTTCACTAAACAAGAAGTAAAGCAATATATAGATGCAATGGTGCGCTATAAATACAACATTTTGCATTTACACTTAGCGGATGATGAAGGATGGAGAATCGAAATTAAAGGCTTACCAAAGCTAACAGAAGTAGGTGCTTGGAATGTAAAACGTGTAGGTTCTTTCGGAGATTTTATCCCGCCAACGGCAGATGAACCTCGTAATTATGGCGGTTTTTATACACAAGAAGATATTAAAGAATTGGTAGCCTATGCTAAAGAACGTTTTGTGGATATTATGCCAGAAATAGATGTTCCCGGACATAGCTTAGCTGCAATTGCATCATATCCAGAATTATCTTGTACACCAGAAGCAGTAAACTATAAAGTGCGCAGTGGCGAAAAAATTATGGACTGGAGCCGTGGTGCACCTCCATTGGGCTTGGTAGATAATACATTGTGTCCAGCAAATGAAAAAGTATATGTTTTTTTAGATACCGTATTTACACAAATCGCAAAATTGTTCCCTTTCCCATATATCCACGTAGGTGGAGATGAAGTTGCTCGTAATTTTTGGGAAAAGAATGATCAAATAAAAGAATTGATGAAGCGTGAGGGTTTAAAAACCATTCCAGAAGTACAAGGCTATTTTGAGAAAAGAGTAGAGCAGATTATCGTTTCTAAAGGTAAAAAGTTTATGGCATGGGATGAAGTTTTGGAAGGAGGTGTTTCAAAAACCGCAGCAGTAATGAGCTGGCGAAACATGCAACATGGCACAGATGCTGCTAAAGCAGGTCATGAAGTAGTAATGTCTCCAACCCAATATGCGTATATTGATTATATGCAAGCAGATGCAATTACTGAACCTAAAGTTTATGCATCACTTAGATTAAGCAAAGCATACGAATTTGATCCGGTACCAGAAGGTGTAAATCCAGTTTATATTAAAGGTGGACAAGCAAACCTTTGGACAGAACAAGTATATAACATTCGTCAAGCAGAATATATGACTTGGCCACGTGGTTTTGCCATAGCCGAATCTGTGTGGTCGCCTAAAGAAAAAAAGAATTGGACTAACTTTTTTGCTCGTACAGAACAACATTTTAAACGTTTAGATATTGCCGAGACCAAATATGCACCAAGTGTATATGATCCTATTTTTTCTGTAAAACGAAGTGCTGACAGACAATTATCAATTAGCTTAAGCACCGAAGTAGAAGGTTTGGATATTTATTATAGTTTCGACAACTCGTTTCCAGATCGTTTTTATCCTAAATACACCGCCCCATTAGTACCACCTATAGATGCTACTGTTTTAAAGGTAATTACTTATCGTGGTAAAACTCCAGTAGGTAGAATGATGAATATGCCAATTGAGGAACTAAACAAAAGAGCAGGTAAAAAATAATAGACGTAATCTAACGAAAGCATCAGTTAATGATTAGTTAAAAAAAGTTCAGCTATAGATAGTAATTCAAACATGGGTACACCATTAATGAACATCGAACATATTTCAAAACAAGATAAAAATATTATAACCTTTGTGATTGGCATTCCTATACTGTTTTTTTTAGGATTTGTAGTCTACACCTTTTTTAATAGTAGAGATATAGCTGAGGTTATTAAAGAAGACAGGCTAACACTAAACTTTAATGGAAATGTCGACAGTGTGTATAGAGCTAAGCAAGACCATAATGTACAATTCATATTATTAGATAACGGATACAAATGCTCTTTGCCCGCCAAGTGGGAAAATATGATAAAAGCTGGTGATTCCCTTTCAAAAAAGAAAAATACATTATATCTAGAAGTATATAGAAAAAATGATTCTAAGTTGGTCCTTGATTATAGGGATACTTTTAAGAATTATTAACCGACAATTACTTAATATGTTTAATTTCTTTAATCCTAATTTAGCGCAACTGTCTTGCTTATGATTAGTTAAATTTCAGTATATCATTGTATGCTGAACTTTTTGTTTGAAAGGCATCCTAAATTCATCAATTTAAAAACATAGATATGTAATTGCTAATCAAACAATGGACGTTGTTTGCAATACAAAGCTAATTGTATGCGGTACAAAGCTTCGTGTAAAGCAAACAATTTAAATAATACGGAAGATTTACGTCATTGTATGCGATACATGCGTCATTGTAAGCGGAACAATGACCTTTGTTTACGGTACATAGACCATTGTATGCGGTACATACGTCATTGTATGCTATACAATTGGGAAAATAATATAGTAAATATGTCTTTAAAGGCTAAATTGGGCACTTTAGAAAAAACATATACTGTCAATTACTATCGCTTTCCTTTAAATACTTATCATTTCCATCCAAATCCTTCCATTTTAATTCATTGCTTACACCCAATTCATAGCAAGGGTAGGGTTTTGTTCGTCATTCCCGTGAAAACGGGAATCGTAATGCGTAAAAAAACTAAATTGCATTAGGATTCCCAATCGAGTTGGGAAGGACGAGCATGAGCTAAAAAGAAACTCAGATTAGTAGAATTGTAACAATAAACTTTAACTTGTCCTCTAACCAAACAACCACAAACAAAAATATTAGTATGAAAAAAGGAACCATTATTCTATTCATTTTCATCCTTATTAAAATAATACTGCAGTATTTAGTTGTAAATCCAATTTACGAACTACATCGTGATGAGTTTTTGCATCTCGATCAAGCCAAACATTTAGCTTGGGGTTATCATTCCGTTCCGCCAGTTACCTCATGGATATCTTGGCTAATCTTACAATTAGGCAACTCCTATTTCTGGGTTAAATTTTTCCCAGCTCTATTTGGTGCACTTACCATTTTAATCGTCTGGAAAACGATAGAAACTTTAAAAGGAAGTTTATACGCTTGTATTCTCGCCGCAACAGCCTTAACTTTTTCTGCACTAGTAAGAATAAATATTTTATACCAGCCAAACTCTTTAGATATCCTCTGCTGGACATTACTTTTCTTTACACTCATCAAATTCATCCATACCCAAAACTACAAGTGGCTCTATTTTATGACCATCAGCTTTGCTATAGGTTTTTTAAACAAGTATAATATCACATTTTTCCTTTTAGGAATACTGCCTGCTTTGTTGCTCAGCAAACAACGCAACCTATTTTTAAAACCACAGTTTTATGGAGCAATTTTATTCGCAGCACTATTAATAAGCCCCAATCTCATTTGGCAGTTTCAAAACGATTTTCCAGTTTTTAAACACCTAAAAGAATTAAATGACACCCAATTAGTTCACGTAGAACGGATGGATTTTGTGAAAGAACAAATCTTCTTTTTCCTCGGTTCCATATTTATCTTATTAGCAGCTTTCGTTTCGTTCTTCATTTATAAGCCTTTTAAGCAATATCAATTACTCTTTTGGGCATACGTGTTTACCATTGTTATATTCATTTTTTTAAAAGCCAAAGCATATTACACAATTGGTTTATATCCTATTTTCTTCGCCTTTGGTGCTATTTATTTAAGCGAATTATTACAACAAGGTTGGAAAAAGTATTTGCGTTATGTAGCTATCGCGATAATCTTATTACTGTTTTTGCCAATGTTAAAAGTCTCGTTACCACTTAGAACTCCAGAAAAATATGCCGAAGCCGCTAAACTACATAGACCTTTTAGCGAGCATAAATGGGAAGACGGAAAAATTCACCCAATTTCACAAGATTTTGCAGATATGTTGGGCTGGAAAGAACTTGCATCAAAAACAGACTCAGTTTATAATACCATAACTGATAAAAAACATGTTATGATCCTTTGTGATAATTATGGGCAAGCTGGTGCTATTAATTATTACACGAAAATTAAAGGTTTAAAAGCTGATGCTTTTACTGCAGATTATGTGAATTGGTTAGACTTAACTAAAGAAATTAAAACAGTAGTTAGAATTAAAACAGTGGATAATTTAAGTAATACTCGAGACCTCTCTTTATTTGGTGGCATTAAAGAAGTTGCTAAAATTGAAAGTCAATTCGCTAGAGAAAGAGGGACAAGAATTATTTTATTAAGTGATCCAAAAATAGATCTAGCTAAACTTTTGAGACAAGAAAGAGCCGCTGGAAGATTAGAATAGTAGTACCTAAAATTAAAATGAAATACCTTATATTTAATCATAAACTTTATTTCGATGAAAAGTCTGCATAGTAAAATAATTATACTTTTTCTATTTATCACTTCCTCTTTTACAGCATCTGCCCAAAAGTTCACCATACTTGGAACGGTAACTGGTTTAAAAGATAGTACTTGGATCTTTTTAAGAAAAGCTACTCCAGAAGTAAAGCTTGATTCAAGTTTAATTGTAAATGGGAAATTCACCCTAAAAGGAAATATTGATGAAAAGGCTGTTGAGATGATCATATACACAGCAAGCTATAAAGATTACACCATGTTGTGGGTTGAACCAAAAGAAATAAGGGTAACACTTAAAGCTGGAGAGTTTAAAAAGGCAATCACGGTGGGTTCTAAAACCCAAACAGAGGCTGATGTTTTAAGGAGCAACTTAAGTGTGATAGATAGACTACAAGATAGCTTAACAAAATCTTTAAAAGGTAAAAACGGTGCAGAGTCAGCAGCTATATGGGATAAAATAAAAGCTACTCGTAATGAAGAGCAAAAAGTTTATCAGAATTATGTGAAAGACAATCCAAATTCCCTTATTGCAGCTAACATATTACAAGTATATGCTTCTTCTTGGGGAAAAGAAAAAACAAGAGAATTATACCAAAACATTAGTGCTGAGCAAAAATCATCGAAATTTGGTAAGGCTGTTAGTGAATATCTTACGCTAAACAAAGAAATAAAAATCGGAAACAAATTTGAAGATTTCGAACAAGAAAATGTCAACGGCAAAAAAATCAAGCTTTCGACTATTAAAGGCAAATATATACTGCTAGAATTTTGGGCTTCATGGTGTGGACCATGTAGAGGAGAAAATCCAAACCTAGTGAACACATACAATACTTACAAAAACAAAGGTTTTGAGATATTAGGTGTTTCTGCTGATGATAATAAGGCAGATTGGCTAAAAGCGATTAAGGACGATAAACTTCCTTGGGAAAACGTAAGTGATTTAAAAGGTGATAGAAATTTAGCGGTAGTTATTTATGGTATAAATTCATTTCCTACAAATTATCTAATTGATGAGAAAGGAATTATCATCGCAAAAAATTTGCGAGGAGATGAGTTAAAAAAGAAACTTGCTGAACTTTTGCCTTAAGACTAGTTACCCCTTCATTGCCTTACTTGGACAAGCAAAATCGGTGCGTTTTAAATTGGTATTTTTAATAGCTCCATAACCACCAGCTATATCAATTACATTGTTAATGCCACGAGCTTTTAAAATTGAAGCCGCAATCATAGAACGATAACCACCAGCACAATGAATATAATAGGTTTCATCTGGATTAATCTCAGTTGTCCAGTCGTTAATATAATCTAACGGACGAGTAAGCGTGGCTTCTAAATGTTCTGCTTTGTATTCGCCTGGTTTGCGCACATCTAAAGCATTTATAACATCGTTAGTATTTAATAGTGTTTCAAATTCTTGTGCAGAAATCGATTCAATTTGATCTATCTCCTTCCCTGCATTTTGCCAAGCCGTTATTCCTCCAGCTAAATAACCAATTGTATAATCGTAACCAACTCTTGCTAAACGTGTAATGGTTTCTTCGGCTTTGCCTTCGTCAGTAACTAATAATAATTCTTGTTTTAAATCGGTAATCAAAGCCCCAACCCAAGGAGCAAATTGACCATTTAAACCAATATTTATAGATTTTGGGATAAACCCTTTTGCAAATACTTGAGGATCTCTCGTATCTAATATTAAAGCATCCGTTTGGTTCGCTTTTAATTCAAATTCTTCAGGTGACAAAGCAATTAAGCCCTTTTGATATACATCATCTATCCTATCGTAACCACCTTTATTCATGGCTGCATTTTTTGCAAAATATTGTGGAGGTGGCAAAAGACCATGTGTTACTTCTCTAATGAAATCTTCTTTGGATTTTGCCTTTAGCGCATAATTAACTTCCTTCTGATGTCCTAATGTATCAAATGTTTCTTTACTCATGTTTTTGCCACAAGCAGAACCTGCACCATGAGCTGGATAAACGATAAGATCATCTGCTAGCGTTAATATTTTGTTATGTAGAGAATCGTAAAGTGTTCCCGCCATATCTTCCATTGTAAGCTCACCTTGTTGTGCTAAATCTGGTCGACCAACATCTCCAATAAACAATGTATCACCAGTAAAAATGCAGTAATCTTTACCATTTTCATCTGTTAACAAATATGTTGTGGATTCTGGTGTATGACCTGGAGTATGTAGTGTCGTGATGGTGATATCACCAATTTTAAACTGCTCACCATCGGTTGCAATGTGTGCTTTAAAATCTGTTTTAGCCGTAGGGCCATAAACTATAGTAGCTCCAGATTTTTCTGCTAAATCTATATGTCCAGAAACAAAATCAGCATGAAAATGAGTTTCGAATATATACTTAATCTTTGCACCATTGTCGGCTGCCTTTTTTAAATAAGGCGATACTTCGCGTAGCGGATCAATAATAGCAGCTTCGCCATTACTTTCGATATAATAAGCCGCTTCGGCTAGGCATCCAGTATATATTTGCTTAATCTTCATAATCAATTTTAGCAAAAATAACTGTTAATCTTATATAAGTGATATGATCTTCATCATAATTGCATAAGTTTTACTTAATACGGCTAAGGTTATCGGTTGATAGAAGTAGTTAAGGTCTTAATTTATGCGTTTTAAGCATGATAATATTCTAAATTATAGCCATCAAACTCTTATATTTGATTATAACTTATCGCATATGCAAATTTTTATGCTCCCAGTATTTTTTATTGTGTTTATTATATATCTTCTTTACAGATTGTTTATTACAAAAGATATAAAGAAACGCAGATGGGAAGTATATACAGGATTTTTATTTATAGGTATATGGGGCGTAGTTTTCTTTGTGTTATCAAGGCTTTAAATTAAAATTTAATTAAGTAGCAGTAAAACTAATTCGTTAATTCACCTGCTATTGAAATCTCCATTAATCTTTTTACCTCCTCTATTGGGAAGCCCTGCCCCATTAAGTACATTAATTTGGTTACAGCAGCCTCAAATGTTAAATCATAGCCACTAACAATACCCATTTGTTGTAGTTTCCTACTGGTCTCGTAGACACCTAATTGAACAGATCCACCTTTACATTGTGATATATCTATAATCATTTTGTTGTTAGCGATGGCTTTTTGCAAGCAAGCGATAAACCAAGGTGCGGTAGTTGTATTTCCAGATCCAAATGCTTCTAAAACGATAGCTTCAACACCAGATTCAGTAATTGCTTTTACGGCATTTTCAGTTATACCTGGATACATTTTTAATACACCAATATTTGCATTGAAAATAGTATGGATTTGAAATGGTTTTTGTGGGATTGGTAAAATATAATTAGGATAAAAAGATAAGCTCACACCCGCTTCTGCTAGGATCGGGTAGTTTGGTGAGGCAAAAGCTTCGAATTTCTCTGAGTTATATTTAATAGATCGGTTACCACGAAATAACTGATAATCGAAATAAATACAAACTTCTGGCACCATTGCTTTGCCATCTTTTTTCGTTGCTGCAATTTCTAATGCAGTTATTAAATTCTCTTTGGCATCTGTTCTAATCTCACCTATCGGCAATTGAGAACCTGTTAAAACAACTGGCTTTGCTAAGTTTTGCAACATAAAACTTAGTGCCGAAGCGGTAAATGACATTGTATCAGAGCCATGCAAGATTACAAAGCCATCAAATTCTTCGTATTTCTCTTGAATCAGCTTTGCTAATTCTGCCCAAATTTCTGGATCCATATTAGAAGAATCGAGAATTGGATTAAAGGAATGAACAGAAAGTTGATAATCTAGTCTGGCTAATTCTGGTACATTTTCTTGAATCTGCTCGAAATCAAAAGGAATTAAGGTGCCTGTTTTAGCATCGTTTACCATTCCAATTGTTCCACCAGTATATATGATAAGGATTTTTGTCATTGGCAACAAATATAAAAATTTAACATTAAGGCATTAAGATAATTAAGACATCGCTATACTACACTTCTTAATGACAAAACATGTTTAAACTATATGCCGAATATTTTCTTTGAGTTTTCGGTAGTTACTTCGGCTACTTCGTTTAAACTTATGTTGTAAATATCTGCCACCTTTTGCGCAATGTGAATTAAGTAACTGCTTTCGTTAGGCTTACCACGATAAGGTACTGGTGCTAAATAAGGAGAATCCGTTTCCAGCACGATATCATTTAGTGAAATTTCTACAAGTGTTAAATCTAGACCTGCTTTTTTGTAAGTTACTACCCCACCTATACCTAAATAAAATCCTAATGCTATTGCTCTTTTTGCTTGAGCTAAGTCACCGGTAAAGCAATGGAAAATACCTCTTAACTTATCGTCATTTAGTTCTTCTAAAACCTCGAAAACCTCATCAAAGGCTTCACGGCAATGAATAACTATTGGCAAACTTAATTCTTTTGCCCACTTAATTTGTTGCTTAAAAGCATCTTGTTGAATGGCTAAAGTTGTCTTATCCCAATACAAATCAATACCTATTTCGCCTATCGCATAAATATTCCTACCTGCTATGCTTTGATGAATACTAGATAATTGAGTTTGATAATCTTCCTTCACATCGCATGGATGCAAACCCGCCATAGCAAAACAATTTTCGGGATATCGTTTAACCAAATCATCTATCATTTTAATGGAAGCAACATCTACATTTGGCAAAAAAAGACGTTTTACATCATTAGCTAAGCAACGCTCCATTAATAGTGATTGTTTATCTACATCTGTTTCGTAATAAAAATGAGTATGAGTATCGGTTAACAACATATACAAAGATATTTTTATTTCAGCATTGCTGAAATATATTCATAAAAAACCCCGTCCAATTAAATGAACGGGGCTAATATTTATAATTTATTTATTATTATTATTTTGTTGCTGGAACCGGTGCAGGTGGCGCAGTTGGAGCTGGCTTACCTTTAATAATGTTTACAATTTCAACATCAAATACAACTGGAGAATATGGACTAATACCTGCTTGTGGAGCCCCTTGTTCGCCCCAACCTAAGT
>NZ_JBAZRL010000005.1:11315-52325 GCF_041662865.1 Pedobacter sp. | reverse complement strand
TAGATGGAATAACAACCATTATTTTACCGCCTTTACCAACTAAGGTTAAAGCTTCAGTAAAACCTGGTACTGTACCGCCCATCACCATTTTAGTTGGACCAAAAACTTTTCCTGGACGATCTAATTTCCATTCTTTACCTAATTTCTGATCGCTAGTATCAAACACTTTGTATTTACCGTCTTTATCTTTTTTGGTTAATTTACCCGTATAGTTTACTTCAACTGTATCGCCCATTGTTGCTCTATCAGCATTACCTGGTGCAGAGATTATATAGTTTAAGCCACTTGGTGTAGTTTTAGTTTTTAGGCTATTATCTGCGATATAAGTTTTGATTTTTGCAGGTTCAGCGTTTTTAATTTTATCCATAGTAGCTTTATAATCTGCTTGGAAAAATTCGCCAGCTCTTTTTTGGAAAGTAGAGTCTGCCTCGTTAGCATTCTTTTTAAATACTTTTTCAATTTTAACTACGAATGTTTGGTATTTATCGTTTTTAAATTGCTCACCTTTTGGTTGTTTTGTATAGAAAGCCAATGTATCTAAATTGATTTTAAAAGTTGCACTATCGCCTTCTCCAATCAATGTTAATGCATCTTGCTGATCTCCAGCGTACATTTTCTTTTGTGCTTGGAATACTTGAGGAACTCCATTTTCAAATGAGCTATAAAAAACTGAATCCTTATCATTTTTAATAGTGAAATTCATTTTGATAATGTCACCTTCTTTAATTTTTTCTTTTCCTTCTGAATGATGAATAGTATACAACAAACCTCCTGGACCTTTTTTTTCTGTGTTACAAGCAGCTAAGCCTAATGTAGCTGCAAAAAGAATTACTAAACTTTTTTTCATTATATTTTCTATTTTTTAGATTGATTTAGAGTGCTTACTCTTTTGTTTATATTTTATTGTAATAATTGCGTTTTATATTCTGGTAAAATTGCTTTAAATTCAGCTATTGTATCTACTAAATTCTTATCAGAAGCACCGCCCGCGGCATTTCTATGTCCACCACCATTAAAATATTTTTTACAGATTTCGTTTGCAGGAAAATCTCCAGTAGAACGTAAAGATAATTTAACTTTATCAGTTCTTTCAATAATAAATGCAGCTAGTTTTATGCCGTTAATTGAAAGTGCGTAATTTACAATTCCTTCTGTGTCGCCAGTAGCAATGTTATAATTCTTCAACTCCTCTGCAGTAACTGTAATTATAGCAGTATTAAATTCTCTTATAACTTCTAATTTATTCGATAAACAATGACCCAAGAAACGTAAACGGTTTTCTGAGGCATTGTCATATACTAATTGATGAATGCGCCAATGTTCTGCACCTAAATCAATTAATTCTGCTCCAATTCTATACACCGATGAAGTTGCCGAAGGGAAACGGAAAGAACCAGAATCTGTCATAATACCAGTATACAAGCAAGTTGCCACATCTTTATTAATGAATTCACCGTCATTTAGTTCATTTAATATAAAATCGTAAACTAACTGAGCAGCTGCACATGCATTAATGTTCCAATGACGATAATCATCAAAATCTTCTGGCTCTAAATGATGGTCAATCATCAATTTTAGAGCAGATGCATTACGTATATAATCTCCTAGTTCGTTAATTCTACTTAAAGAATTAAAATCTAAACAGAATATTAAAGCGGCTTCATTTACTAATTCCACAGCTTTCTCTGGTGCATCGGTGTATATTATTACATCAGAATTATTAGGCAACCAATGTAAAAAATCAGGATAATCTGTAGGTGTAATTACACTAACGTGATGTCCTTTTTGAATTAAATAGGCATATAATCCTAAAGAAGAGCCCATTGCATCGCCATCAGGTTTATGATGCGTTGTAATGACAATCTTTTGTGGTGTCGCTAATACTGTTTTTAATTTTGAAATTGATATCATAAATTTTCGCCTGCAAAGCTAATAATTTTAGATTTAATTGATAGCTTTTATTCAATAGCTTTAATATTAAAGTAAAGAATTGTATTTTTGCAAAAAAATTGAATTAAATATACAATGAGTACAAATAGAACATTTACCATGATTAAGCCTGATGCAGTTGCAAACGGGCATATTGGCGCAATCATAAATGATATTACGAACGCAGGTTTTAAGATCATTGCTTTAAAATACACAAAATTAACTCCAGAAACTGCTGGTGAATTTTATGCTGTACACAAAGCACGTCCATTTTACAATGATTTAGTGAGCTTTATGTCTTCTGGACCTATTGTTGCGGCTATTTTAGAAAAAGACAATGCAATTGAAGATTTTAGAACTTTAATTGGTGCTACTAATCCAGCTGAAGCTGCAGAAGGAACAATCCGTCAGAAATATGCAAAATCTATTGATGCAAATGCTGTTCACGGATCGGATTCTGATGAGAATGCACAAATAGAAGGTGATTTCTTTTTTACCGCTGCAGAGCGTTTTTAATTAAGTCTCCATAAAAAATTATTTATAAGCACTTTATTTAGTTAGGGTGCTTATTTTTTTATCTATATTTCGACCTTAAAAAATAATCTATGAAACCATCATGGTTTTTCAAACCACACAGTGGGATGAACAAATCTGATAGCATCATCACCATTGAAAAACAAAATTATATACGGATGAAAAAAATAATGCTTGCATCGCTAGTTACATTAGTTGGACTTAGCGCCAATGCTCAAACAGCTGCAAAAAAAACCACACCAGTTAAAAAACCAGTAACAGCTGGCAAAATAGTACCCAACAAAGCTCCTCTGTTTAAAAACACTTTGGATTCTGCTAGTTACGCATTAGGTATAAATGTAGCAAGTAGCTTTAAAAATGGCGGTTTAAATACCATTAATTATGAGTTGTTTAATAAAGGGATAAAAGATGTTTTTGCAAAAGCTAATCCAACATTAACTCAAGAACAATGTCAAACTGTTATCAATAATCTTTTTACCAGTTTTAATAAACAAAAGGAAGAAGCTGATAAACAAAAATATTCGGCTAATGTAAATGCTGGTGCTGCTTTTTTAGCTCAGAACAAAACTAAGCCAGGTATTAAAACTACAGCTAGCGGTTTGCAGTACGAAGTTATTGTACAAGGAACTGGAGTTAAGCCTACGGCAACAGATGTGGTAACTGTAAATTATAAAGGAACATTACTTAATGGATTTGAATTTGACAGTTCTTACAAAAGAGGTGAACCTGCAACATTTGGTTTGAATAGAGTAATTAGTGGCTGGACAGAAGGTGTTCAATTAATGGAGACTGGTTCGAAATATCGTTTCTTTATTCCTTATAATTTGGCTTATGGTGGCAGAGAAACTCCAGATGGTAGTATTCCACCGTTTAGTACTTTAATATTTGAAATAGAATTGATTAAAGTTGGCGAATAATTAAAATCAAACTAATTGTGATTTGGTGTGTTTAATTAAAAAATAAATCAGATGACAATGAAAAAATACGCCCCATTAGCTCTTATTGCCTTATTAGCAACAACTTTGACTAGTTGCGAATTAGTTGAAGGAATTTTTAAAGCAGGATTTTGGTCTGCAATAATTGTTGTAGTAATTGTTTTAGCTTTAATTATTTGGATAATTTCTAAAGTATTTGGCAACAGAAATTAAAAAATCAGTGTAACTATGTTGCACTGATTTTTTCTATAAAAAGACAATTTCAGTAATGACTTCTGAACCTGCTCTTTCATTTAGTTTTTGAATAATGCCAGTTCTAACCATCAGTAATTCGTTTTTAATTACTGAAGATTCTATTCTGACAAAAAGCTTTTTATTGCTCACATAAATTTGTGTAGTACGATTTGCGACTGCGGTACCCATCAATTCTGGCCAATGTACCACAACACCGGTCTCATCGTACTTTCCACGCAATCGATAAACTGAAAGCATTTTAGTGATGGCATCTTTTAATGATATGTCGTTTGGTTTACGCATGTTTTATTACTCCGTTCGCTACTTCAAACAAAGTTACATCAACTTTAATCTCATTAAAAATAGAAACTACTCTTTCTTTTCCTGTATCAGTAATAAATAACTGACCAAAATCGTGATGAGAAACCATTTCCATTAGTTTACGCACTCTAAGATCATCTAATTTATCAAAAATATCATCCAATAAGAGCAAAGGTTTAAAACCTTTAAATTTTTGCAAATAACTGTACTGTGCTAATTTTAAAGCAATTAAAAACGATTTTTGCTGTCCTTGCGAACCAAATTTCTTCAAAGGCATATCACCAATGGTAAATAACAATTCGTCTTTGTGAATACCAGTTGTTGTTCGCTCTAATATTCTATCTTTTTCTATAGATTGAGCCAGTAATTCTTCAAAACTTTGCTCATTTAACTGCGATTGATAATTTAGAGATACTTCTTCGGCATGATCAGAAATATAAGTGTAATGCTTGTTAAATAATGGAATAAAATCAGCTAAAAATTGTTTACGCTTTTCGAAAATCTTATTTCCCGATAGGATTAATTGTTCATCTAAAATCTGCAATAAAGTTACATCCAGCTTTCTGGTAACCGCAACTTGTTTCAATAATGCATTACGATTTAAAAGGTGTTTATTGTACGTAATCAGTTCATCTAAATAATTAGCGTCGGTTTGAGAAATTACATTGTCGATAAATCTACGTCGTTCCTCACTCCCATCCATAATTAAATTCACATCGTAAGGAGAAATCATTACCAACGGGAAAAGCCCAATATGATTTGCCAACTTATCGTATTCCTTTTTGTTTCTTTTAAACTGCTTTTTCTGATTTCGTTTTAAACCGCAGGTAATTTTTTCATTTTTCTCTTTACGCTCAAAATCACCTTGTATTAAAAAAATATCTTCGTTAGTTTTAATTTGCTGACTATCTATCGGATTAAAATAACTCTTACAAAGACACAAATAATGAATCGCATCTAATAAATTGGTTTTACCAGCGCCATTATTGCCTACAAACGCATTTACAGTTTTTGAAAAGCGAAGCTCGGCAGATGAATAATTTTTAAAATTGAGAAGAGTAATATTTTTTAACCACATAAATATGCTGCAATTTACTTTTTTTACCAATGCTAATCGACTAAAGTTTAATTAAATAGTTAAAAAGAACTTGATACTTTGATTGAAAAACGTATTTTTGCAATCCTTAATTTTTTTAAATAAATGTCTACAACAGATAAAACAGTAACTCAACCAGTTAGAAAAGGTGGTTTTTTAGAAGAGAATGGTAAAAGTTTTTTATTTATAGGTGTTGCAATTTTAGCTTTAGGAGCAATTGCCGCTTATTATTTTTACTCATACTTACCAAGTAGAGCAGAAAAAGCTGCTGGTGAAATGTATAAAGCCGAACAATATGTTAGCGTAGATTCATTAGCTAACAAAGCTATTAATGGTGAAGGTGGGTATCCTGGTCTTGAAAAAATTGCTGAAGAGTATGACAATACTAAATCTGCAAACTTAGCTAACCTTTATTTGGGAGGTATTTATTTGCGTAAAGGTGAATACAAAAAAGCTACTGAAGCTTTAGGAAAATACACAGCTACTGGCAGTCCGGTTGCAGATCCATTAGCTTTAGGCCTATTGGGCGATGCGTATAGCGAACTAAAAGATTACAAACAAGCTGCAACTTACTATCAAAAAGCAGCTGATAAAGCGAGTAATAAATTTACATCTCCAATGTTCCTTAAAAAACTAGGTTTAGTTTACGAAACCCTGAAAGATTTAAAAAATGCTGAAGAAGCGTACACTAAAATCAAAACTCAATATCCAGATAGCCAAGAAGCTACTATGATTGATGAGTACATTGCTCGTGTGCAAGCTCAAGTAAAATAATTTTTCCGCATTGCGGATTAAGATAGAAGACTCTGTTAATTCAGGGTCTTTTTTGTTTTATGACAACATTACAACTTTACTACCTTTTAACATTTAAACAATAAATTTACCTTTGTAACATGGCAACACATCTTAAAAACCTTTCAGATTTTTCTCATACGACCATTCCAAATGGCTCTGACTATAAAATTGCGATTGTAGTAGCAGAATGGAATGCTAAAATTACAGGAGCATTGTATCAAGGTGCTTTTGATACATTGATAAAACATGGCGTGAAAGAAGAAAATATTATTTCTATGCCAGTACCTGGAAGTTTTGAATTAACAGGTGCAGCAGAAATTTTATTAACTAAAAATGTTGGATTAGATGCTGTAATTTGTTTAGGCTGTGTGATACAAGGCGATACTAAACATTTCGATTTTATTTGCGATGCTGTTGCGAATGGCATTACAAATGTTGGCATTAAACATAGTAAGCCAGTGATTTTTGGAGTTTTAACCACCAACGATGAACAACAAGCAATAGATAGAGCTGGTGGCAAACATGGCAATAAAGGGGATGAGGCTGCTATTACAGCATTAAAAATGGCGCACTTTTCTGCAACAATTTAACAAGCTTGCTTGATATTCATAAAAATTTGTAAATTAGAACTTTAATCAAGGAAAATTTAAACATAAATCGATGAAAAAGATTGCTATTCTATTATTATTTTTATTTTGTGCAATAGCAGTATTAGAATCTTGCTCTTCTCGTTTGTGTCCTGCTTATAGTTCTTATCCGGAAGGAAAAAGAAGAAGATAAAAATGCAGTGGATAAATCTTAATAACCAAGAACAAGTCAAATTAATTAAAGAAGCAAGTGAATACAGTGTGATTTTTAAACACAGTACCCGTTGCTCTATTAGTTTAATGGCTAAAAGAAATTTCGAATTAGACTGGAATGCTATTCCCGAAAATACACCTCTCTATTTTTTAGATTTAATTGCACACAGGGATATTTCAGCATTAATTGCCGAAACATTTCAAGTTCATCACGAATCACCGCAAGTACTTTTAATAAAAGATGGAGAATGTATCTTAGATTTATCACATAGCGATATTTCTGCAGAAGAAATTTCAGAGTCGATTACAGTTTAAATTGCAAATAGTTTGAGTTGATAGAAAGGACTTACAAGCTATTAACTATGGACTATAAACTTAATCCTCATCAATAGAATCATTTAACTTCAACACAGCTGAAGTACGTAATCTGGTTTTTTTGCAGAGTGGTGTGTTTTCAGCTAATTTTTCCCCGTAAGTTGGAATCATCGTTCTAATTTTCGTTTGCCATTCTGCTGTTTGCAATTTTGTTTTGAAACAACGATCTAGTAAATCAAGCATAATAGAAACAGCCGTTGAAGCCCCAGGCGATGCACCCAATAAAGCAGCAATTGAACCATCAGCAGCACTTACTACTTCAGTACCGAACTCTAAAATTCCACCACCACTTGCTTTCTTTTTAATTACCTGCACTCTTTGCCCAGCATATTCCAATTCCCAATCCTTAAAATCGGCACTTGGCAAATATTCTTTTAAAGCTTCGAACCTATCTTCTGGAGATTGTCGTATTTGCTCAATTAAATATTTTGTTAGATCGATATTTTTCAGTCCAGCTGAAACCATTGGTCTAATATTATCAAACTTGATAGATAACGGTAAATCAAGAAACGATCCGTGTTTTAAAAATTTAGTAGAAAAACCGGCATAAGGACCAAATAATAAAGCTTGCTTACCATTAATGATGCGAGTATCCAAATGCGGAACAGACATTGGCGGTGCACCAACCGCAGCTTTTCCATATACTTTTGCATGGTGTTTAGCAATCACTTCTTCATTTGTACATTTTAACCACTGGCCGCTTACTGGAAAACCACCAAATCCTTTTCCTTCTGGGATATCAGATTTTTCTAATAACGGTAAAGAACCTCCGCCAGCACCAATAAATACAAACTTAGCTGATCGACTTCTCTTTTTACCCGATTCTAGATTCTTAACTTTAACTTTCCAATTACCCTCATCAGTCTTATCCAATTCACGTATTTCGTGATGAAAATGCAACTTCACATTTGCTTGTTTACTCAAATAACTAAACATTTCGCGAGTTAATGAACCAAAATTTACATCTGTTCCTAAATCCATTTTGGTAGCTGCAACTTTTTCCTTTTTCTTTCTACCATCCATAATTAGTGGAACCCATTCTTGTATTACTTTTGGATCCTCACTGTAGTGCATGTCTTCAAACAGATTACATTTTTGTAAATTGGTAAAACGAGTTTTCAAAAAATCGACATTGTCTTTGCCCCAAACAAAACTTAAATGCGGAATATTTCTAATGAATAAATGCGGGTCTGAAAGAATATTTTTCTCGACTAAATAAGCCCAGAATTGTTTAGAAACCTCATAAGATTCAGCAATTTGAACTGCTTTTCTTATATCAACAGAGCCATCTTCTTTTTGTGGTGTGTAGTTTAGTTCGCAAAATGCCGAATGGCCTGTCCCTGCGTTATTCCAAGCATCAGAACTTTCCGCCGCCGCGATATCTAAACGTTCGTAAATTTCTATGCTTAAATTAGGTTCCAATTCTTTTAAAAGCAACCCGAGTGTGGCGCTCATTATACCTGCACCAATTAAAATTACATCTGCGTCGGTTTCAACAACCGTCTTTTTTTTTCTACTCATTTCTCAAACTAAACCCATAAAGGTTTTGAATTTACAAAGCATAATTAATGCCAATAAAAGTCATTTTATGCAATAATTAAAGGTTATATTTTGTTTAATATCTGGATGAAGGCTATACGAAACTGGGCAAGTTTTAGCCGCACGTTCAATAATTGCTTTTTCTTTCTCTGTATAATTATTAGAAGGGAATTGTAAATCCACTACAATTTCTACTACACGGCGTGGATTTTCTGCCATAATTTTAGTGACTTCAGCAGTTGTTCCATCAATATTAAAATCATGCGCTTTAGCACTAATGCCAACAATAGTTAGCATGCAATTACCCAAAGATGTTGCTAGTAAATCCGTTGGTGAAAAAGCTTCGCCTTTGCCCTGATTATCTACAGGAGCATCGGTTATGATTTCATTGCCAGATTTTAAATGGACAGATGAAGTTCTTAAATCGCCAGTATATGTAATCTTTGAAGTAGCCATTTTCGTGATTTTGAGCTGCAAATTTAAAAATTTTGGAGTAGATAGAAAGTATAGAACTAGCAATTTGAGATTGAAATGAATATTTATTTGCTCTATTTTTTATCTTAGCTTAAAAATTTCAAATTGGAAAAAACGATAAGCCAGCTTTTCACTGTTACCATAAAAGATGCTGAAGAAATAACTGTATTATCTTCTCAGCTTGGTTATGAAAATGAAGTGGAAAATCTTTTTGAAAGAGCTCAAGAAATTATGAAAAGCAAAAACGATTGTTTATTCGTGGCTAAATTAGATGGACATATTGTAGGATGGATCCATGGATTTCTAGCAATTAGAATAGAATCGCCACTATTTGTAGAAATTGCAGGTTTAGTTGTCGATAGCCATTGGCAAAAGCAAAAAATAGGTAAAAGCTTAATTGAAGCTGTAAAAGAATGGGGTAAATCTTTAGGAATAACTAAAATTCGAGTTCGGTGTAATATCATTCGAACTGAAAGCCATAGATTTTATGAGAGCATTGGTTTTTCTCAGAACAAACAACAAAAAATTTTTGAAATTGAGACTTAAATCTTTGTAACTACTGCAAAATTACAACCCTTAAACATTTCATTGCTACAACTTTTCGGCAAGATTGTTTAACTTTGTAGTATGATTGAACTTCCTGTAGTTCCTGTTGCAACAGAAAAACCACGTAAACCAGATTGGTTGCGAGTTAAATTGCCTGTTGGTAAGGAATATGCGCAAGTGCGAAGTCTTGTGGATACGCATAAACTACATACTATTTGCGAAAGCGGTAATTGTCCAAATATGGGCGAATGCTGGGGCGCTGGTACAGCTACCTTTATGATTTTAGGTAACATTTGTACACGTTCTTGTTCGTTTTGTGCTGTGGCTACTGGCAGACCTTTAGCCGTTGATACAGATGAACCTACTCGTGTGGCTAATTCAGTAAAACTGATGAAAGTGAAACATTGCGTAATTACTTCGGTAGATCGGGATGATTTAAAAGACGGTGGTTCTATTATTTGGGCTGAAACTTTACAAGCAATCAGACGTGAAAGTCCAGAAACTACGCTAGAAACTTTAATTCCAGATTTTAGAGGTCAATGGGATAATTTATATCGCGTTTTAGAAGAAAGACCAGAAGTAATGTCACACAATGTGGAAACTGTAAGACGTTTAACTAAGCAAGTTCGCATCCAGGCAAAATACGATAGAAGTTTAGAAGCGTTGAAAAGAATATCTGAATTTGGATTGAGAACTAAAACTGGTATTATGCTAGGTTTAGGCGAAACTGAAGAAGATGTTTTAGAAGCTATGGATGATTTGGTAGCAAACGGCGTACATATTTTAACATTAGGTCAATATTTACAACCTACAAAAAGTCATCACCCTGTGGTAGATTGGATACACCCAGATCAGTTTGCTAAATACAAAGAAATAGGTTTGGCGAAAGGTTTAAGATATGTAGAAAGTGGCCCTTTGGTTCGCTCATCTTATCATGCAGAGAAACATTTATTCGATTTCTAGAGCTAGAAGTTGTATGCAAACAAATTCTTGATTTCAATGTTATAGATTCTGTATATTAGCGATCTTGGCAACAGCAAAAAAAATATCCCTTTCTGAAGAAGAGCTGGTTAATGCTTTAAAAAAGCAGGATACTATCGCAATTAAAGCATTGTACGATATGTATTCTGGGGCTTTATTCGGTGTAATTTCTCGTATTATACAACAAACCGAAGTTGCCGAAGACGTTTTACAAGAAACTTTCGTGAAAATATGGAATTCTGCAAATAGTTATGATTCATCAAAAGGGCGATTATTTACGTGGATGATGAATGTTGCCCGTAACTTATCTATTGATAAATTGCGATCAAAAGATTTCAAAAATTCCAATAAAAACCAAGACATAGAAAATAACGTAGATTTCATTGACCAACAAAAAAAGGTTAGTTTTAATGCAGATACTTTAGGTTTGAAAGAAATGGTGACAACGCTTAAACCTGATTTTAAAAACGTGTTAGATATGGTCTATTTTAAAGGCTATACCCATGTTGAAACAGCAGAACAACTAAATTTACCTTTGGGCACTGTAAAAACTCGTGTACGAATGGCTATATTAGAATTGAGGAAAAAATTTAATTGAGGTGGAAGAAGTAAAAGCATATATCGAATCTGGCATACTTGAACTTTACGTTTTAGGGCAGTTATCTGCTCAAGAATGTAGTGAAGTTGAAGCTATGGCGGCTAAACATGCTGAGATTAAGGCAGAAATTTTGTCTATCGAGCTTGCTATGGAATCTTACGCTTTAGAAAATGCAATTACACCATCTGCAGAATTGGAAGATAAAATTTTATCACAATTAAATCCTGCTAAAGCAGATAAAATTAAATCTGAACCTAAAATTGTTCCTCTATATAATGATGCAAGCAAAGGCAAAATCAAAGTATTACGTTTTGCTTTAGTGGCTTGTGTAGCATTATTGGTAATAAGCATTGCCGCATTAATTTCAGTTTACAGTAAATTAAATTCTGCACACGATCAAATTGCAAGTTTAAGTACACAGAGAGATCAATTTGCAAGTACAGTTTCTAAATTGGAATTTGATAAAGCGGGCATGGAAAACAGAATAGCTATGACTGAAACCAATGAATGGGCTACTGTTAAATTGGCGGGTGTTAAAAACTCACCAAAAGCTAAAATGCTAGTGTACTGGAATAAAATCAACAAAAATATCTTAATTAACTATGCTGCGATGGATTTGCCTAAAACAGATCAATCTCACGAATATCAATTATGGGCATTAGTTGATGGCAAACCTGTAAGTTTAGGTGTATTTGGCGAAAATGCTAAAGAAGCTGTGAAACAAATGGAAACCATTGAAAAAGCACAAGCCTTTGCAGTTACAATTGAGCCAATGGGCGGAAGCCAAAATCCAACCATGGAAAAAATGGTGGTAATGGGTGGTGTAACTATTTAATTATTCTCTTCATTGTTTTCGGAATTTGCAAAGGTAATTGTGAAGCATTCACCGTAAATCTCTTTTTCGCTAATTCGTCGCCAGCTTTTCCATGTAAATAGGTTCCTAAAATAGCGGCATCCGCCGAAGAATAAGACTGAGCTAATAAAGCCACGATTATTCCTGTCAAAACATCGCCCATACCGCCAGAAGCCATTGCTGGATTGCCAGTTGGATTAATATGTACATTCCCGTTTGGTAAACAAATAAAAGTATATTGATTTTTTAGCACAAAAATTAAATCTCTTGCTATTGCTTCTCTTCTCGCTGTTTCAACTCGTCTCCACCAGTTTTTGTGTTCACCAAACAGCCGATCGAACTCTTTCATATGTGGCGTTAAAATACTTTTGGCGGATAATTCATGGAGCAAATCTCCTCTCTGACTTAAAATAGTGAGTGCATCTGCATCTAATACTAAAGGCTTTCTTAAATTGACTAATTTTTCTAATAATTCTTCTTTTTCTTCTTCTACACCTAACCCTGGTCCAACTGCAATGGCTGAAAATCGATCAAAAGCTTCCATCGCTAAATACTGATTTCTTGGTAAAGCCATTACTTCTGGTAAAGATGAATTCAAAGCTGTTAATCCACCTTGTGGTAAACAAACAGTAGTTAATCCGGCACCTGAATGTAGACAAGCACTAGCAGCTAATAATGCAGCGCCCATGGTAGTGTTGTTTCCAGCAACAAGTAGTGCATGTCCGTATGTGCCTTTATGACTAAAGTTCTTTCTGGGTTTAAGCAGTTTCTTAATATCAGATTCTGTTGTTAATTTCCATTCACTTTTCTGATTTTCGATAAAATCTTCATCCAAACCTATATCGACAACTTTAAATTTAGCCAATGCTTTTACAGATTCGGGAAAGAAAAAGTTAATTTTTGGTCGTTGAAAGCAAATGGTTAAATCTGCTTTAATACCATTATATTTTTCAGCTATTCCACCTTCTGAGCTAAATCCAGTAGGTACATCAACTGAAATAACTCTAATTTTTAATTCATTAACAAAAGTTGCTACAGCTGCATATTCTCCTTGTAAGGGTTTATTTAATCCCGATCCAAGAATTGCATCAATTAGTACATCAGCTTGTAAACTCTTTAATTTTTCTGCTTCCTTAATAATTGTAACTGGAATATTTAACTTCAACAATCGTTTTATATTTTTCTTGTTATCCTCACTCTGCTCAACAGAAAAGCTGATTAAATAAACAGCAATATTTTTATAGCTATCGTTAGCTAAAAGCCTTGCAATTGCTAAACCATCTCCCCCATTATTCCCTTGCCCACATAAAATGGAAATTTTAGTTTCCTTATTTGAAACTTCCTTTTTAAGAACCTTTACAAAAGCCTTTGCAGCTTTTTCCATTAAATTAATAGAAGAAATGGATTGATGCTTTATGGTATGCGCATCAGCATTTCGCATTTGGGCAGCCGTTAATAAAGTTTGCATAGGTTAAAGTTAGCGTAAATTGATAAAAGATAATTAGCAGTTATGGTTTTTGGTTTCACTAATAACAAATAGCTGCTTGATATGTTATATTTTTATAAATGATGTTGTTTTAATTTATGCCCTTTCAAACAGATATTTTAATTATTGGTGGCGGACTTGCAGGTCTAACATCAGCTCTTCACCTTCATAAAGCAGGTTTAAAAATTATTTTGATTGAAAAAAATGCATATCCACATCATAAAGTTTGTGGCGAGTATATTTCAAACGAAGTTCTTCCTTATTTGGAGTGGTTAAATGTTGATATCAACCAATTATACCCTAGCATTATTAATCGTTTACAGCTCTCTACAGTTTCGGGGAAAAGCATATTTACTAATTTGCCTTTGGGCGGTTTTGGCATTAGTAGATATGAATTCGATAATTTTCTCTATCAGCAACTACTTGATAAAGGAGATAAAGGAGTTGAAATCATAGAAGATACAGTGAGTGATGTTACTTTTGACAACGATATTTTCTCTGTACATACTTTAGCTGGAAAAGAATTTACGGCAAAGCAAGTTATTGGAGCGTACGGCAAACGTTCTAGTATTGATATAAAATTAGATCGACCATTTATTAAAGAGAAATCTCCTTATTTAGCTGTTAAAGCACACTATAAAGGCAATTTCCCTGATGATTTAGTTGCAGTACATAATTTTAATGGAGGTTATTGCGGTGTGTCTAAAGTAGAAAATCAGCGTATAAATATTTGCTATTTGGCAGATTATGCGACCTTCAAAGCACATAAAAACATAGAAACTTATCAGCAGAAAGTTTTATATCAAAATAAACATTTAGAAGAGATTTTCGAAAATAGTGAAATGATATTCGATGCCCCTTTAACCATTAGTCAATTAGCATTTGGAGCTAAAACTGCAGTTGTCGATCACATTTTACTTATTGGTGATACTGCTGGGCTTATTCATCCGCTTTGCGGGAACGGAATGGCAATGGCAATTCATAGCGCTAAAATCTGTTCAGAATTACTACTTCAATTTTTTGATGGAGATATAAATTCAAGAGTAGAACTCGAAAAACAATATACTTCGCTATGGAATAAACAATTTCGCTCTCGCTTAAAAATGGGAAGCATTTTATCTTCTATTTTAAGAAAAGACAAATTAACTGATGTATTATTAACTGGTATATTAAAAATGCCTTTCATCTTTCAACAAATTATAAAAAAAACACATGGGAAACCTCTAATTCTTAATAAATAATGATAGATACCAGTCGTAGAAGTACCGCTCCTGAAATAATGGACGATTTTCAATTAGAAGGTGAAATATTAAGAGATGCACTTGATAAAATTGCCAGCATTAACAAATTATTAGGCGGGAACAAAGTTACGTTGGATGGTGTTAAAGCATTAATCCGCAGCAAACCAAAACATCAATTTATTCGTATTATAGATATCGGTTGTGGAAACGGCGATATGTTGAGAACGCTTGCAGATTATGCTAAAAACAACAACTTAAACTTTGAATTGATTGGGATTGATGCAAATAATTTCACGATAGAACATGCTCGAAGTTTATCAGTCAAATATCAAAATATCAGCTATGAATGCAAAGATATTTTCAAAGATTTAGATAAAACTACCAAATGTGATATCATGTTGTGCACTTTAACCTTACATCATTTTACAGACGAAGAAATTATTACTTTGCTACAAAATTTTAAAGTTTTAGCAGAATTGGGCATCGTAATTAACGATTTACACAGAAGTGCAATCGCCTATTATTTATTCAATGCATTGTGTTTCGTTTTCCAATTAAACGATATGTCGAGAGAAGATGGTTTGGTTTCCATCTTAAGAGGATTTAAAAAGACTGATTTACAACGATATTCAAAACAACTAAATTTAAAATTTTGTTCTATTAACTGGAAATGGGCGTTCCGCTACCAATGGATAATAAAAACAGCATGAGCGTAAAAATAAAAGCCGTAAGTAAAGCCCTACCAAATTATTCGAGAGCCACGAACGAAATTATGCCTTTCTTAGAGAATTGGCTAGAGGGAAAAGAGGAACGATTTGTTAGAAAAGTTAAAAAGATATTCGAAAATGCTGCAGTAGATAGACGTTATTCTATCATGTCGCCCGAAGAAGTTTTTAGTGATTTGAGTTTTGAAGAAAGAAACGACATTTATTGCAGAGAAGGAATTAAATTAGGTGCAAAATGCTTGCAAACCGCATTGGAAAAAACAAACTGGCAACCTCAAGATTTAGATTACATCATCACGGTAAGTTGCACAGGCATTATGATTCCCTCTCTTGATGCATACCTCATAAATGCACTAAAACTGCGACAAGATATTGTTAGGCTCCCAGTAACAGAAATGGGTTGTGCCGCTGGTGTATCTGGAATGATTTACGCTAAAAATTTTTTAAAAGCAAATCCTGGTAAGCGAGCAGCAGTAATTGCGGTAGAATCTCCAACTGCTACTTTTCAGCTTAACGATTTTTCGATGGCAAACATTGTAAGTGCCGCTATTTTTGGAGATGGTGCAGCTTGTGCTTTGTTAAGTTCTAATCCGTTAGATGATGGACCAGAAATGGTAGCAGAAGAAATGTACCATTTTTACGATGCCGAAGATATGATGGGCTTTAAACTCTCCAATACAGGTTTACAAATGGTACTCGATGTAGCGGTTCCAGAAACAATTACAGAACATTTCCCAAACGTCATTCATCCGTTTTTAGCAAAAAGCGGATTGGAGATTAAAGATATTGATCACTTAATCTTCCATCCTGGAGGAAAAAAAATTGTGCAAATCGTCGAATCTCTTTTCGGAGAACTTGGAAAAAACATAAATGAAACCAAAGAAGTACTACGATTGTACGGCAATATGTCGAGCGCCACAGTATTGTATGTGCTAGAACGTTTTATAGTCGCCAAACCAAAAGCAGGAGAAAAAGGTCTAATGTTAAGTTTTGGTCCGGGTTTTTCAGCGCAAAGAATTATATTGCAGTGGTAATATGAATGCACAGCAAATTTTAGAAAGACTTCCGTACAGTAAACCATTTCTCTTTGTTGATGAATTACTACACATAGATGAGAATGGGGCAAAAGGAACCTATACTTATGCTAAAGAACTAGATTTTTACAAAGGCCATTTTAAAAATTTCCCCGTTACACCAGGTGTAATTCTGACCGAAACTATGGCTCAAATTGGCTTAGTATGTTTGGGTATTTACCTTTTGGGAAATCAAAACAAACACACAAAATCTGCTGTAGCAATGACTTCAAACACGATAGACTTTTTAAAACCAGTTTTCCCAAACGAAAAAGTAACCGTAACCAGTGAAAAAGTTTACTTTCGTTTCAATAAATTAAGTTGTAACGTTAAAATGGAAAATGAGGCAGGAGAAATTGTTTGCAAAGGAAATATTGCTGGAATGATAACCGAAAAATCGCATGAATAACCGAGTTGTTATAACAGGCTTAGGAATTGTTTCGCCAAATGGCATAAACCTTACACAATTTAAAGAAGCGATAAAAAATGGAGTTTCTGGAATTCGCCATGACAAGCAATTAGAGACATTAAAATTTTCTTGTCAGATTTCTGGAAAACCAGAGTTAAACGATGAAGTTATTCAGTCTGCTTTTACTGAACTTGAACTCAAATCTTTAGAAAGTACGGCGATCGTGTATGGGGTTATAGCCGCATTAGAAGCTTGGAAAGATGCAGGTTTATCCATAGAAAATAATGAAGATCCAGATTGGGATAGCGGTACAATCTTCGGTACAGGCACATCAGGAATAGATAAAGTTAGATCCTCAATCTATAAAGTTGATGATTTACAAGTTCGAAGATTGGGTAGTACTGCTGTAGCACAAACTATGGCAAGTGGGGTGAGTGCTTATATTGGCGGCAAATTGGGATTAGGGAATCAAATAACAACTAATTCATCTGCCTGCACAACAGGAACCGAAAGTGTATTGATGGCGTACGAACGAATAAAATCTGGACAAGCGACAAGAATGCTAGCTGGTAGTTCAACTGATAGTGGCCCGTACATTTGGGGAGGTTTTGATGCCATGAGAGTGTGTACCAACAAGCATAACCACGAACCAGAAAAAGGAAGCAGACCGATGAGTGCTTCTGCAAGCGGCTTTGTACCCTCTAGTGGCGCTGGTGCTTTAGTGCTTGAATCTTTAGAAAGCGCTTTAAAAAGAGGAGCTAAAATTTATGCCGAAGTTCTAGGTGGAAATGTAAATTCTGGAGGTCAACGGGGACTAGGAACAATGACCGCTCCAAATCCTGTGGCTGTTCAAAGATGCATTACAGATGCAATAAAAAATGCTGGTGTAACGTCAAACGATATCGATATCATTAACGGTCATTTAACTGCAACTTCGAAAGATTCACTAGAAGTCGAAAACTGGTCAAAGGCACTTAACCGATCTGGCAAAGATTTCCCTTACATCAATTCCTTAAAAGGGATGATTGGACATCCATTAAGCGCTGCTGGAAGTATGGAATGTGTCGCTTCAGTTTTGCAATTAGCAGATGATTTTATATTTCCAAACATAAATTGTGAAGATTTACATCCTGAAATAAAAAATATAATTGAACCAGATTGCATTCCTACTAAAGTATTAAACAAAGAACTTACTATTTTAGCAAAAGCCAATTTTGGTTTTGGAGATGTTAACGCCTGTGTTATCTTTAAAAAATTTAAAAAACAATAAAATGCCAATAATAAACGATCTCAAAGAAATTATCACACCTTATGTGGAAGATAAAACCGCATTAGAAAACATTACTGAGAACACTGATTTTCTAACAGACCTCAAAATCAATTCTGCAAATTTGGTTGATATCGTTTTGGATATCGAAGAGAAATTTGGAATAACCATTGATGATGCCTCTATGAATAAAATGCTAACTGTAAAAGCTACCATTGCTATAATAGAAGAAAAACTAGCTGAAAATGCTGGGTAATGACATTGTAGATTTGCAAAAAGCAAGTTTAGAAAGTAATTGGCGCAGAAAAGGATATTTAGACAAACTTTTCACATTTCAAGAGCAACAACTAATTCTTACCTCAGCTAATCCAGAAACAACGGTTTGGTTATTTTGGAGTATGAAAGAAGCTGCTTACAAAATCATCAATAGAGAAACCTCAGAAAGATTTTATAGTCCAAAGAAGTTCACTTGTAAAATAAAAGACAATAATGGCTTTGTTGACTTTGATGGCAAAATAATGCACACTAAAAGTGAAATCAATCAAAATTTCATTCACACAATTGCATACTCAACAAGCGAAAACCTTAATAACATCCAAGCTACCTATCTCGAAAACACTAATAATTACCTGTCGGATTTTAACTCAAAATCAAAGCGATATAGATTAGAAAAAGATGTAAACGGAATTCCGAATTTAGTAGATAAATCTAATCAAGAAAGTCATTTCGCATCCATTAGTCATCATGGAAAATACCTAGCTATTGTATCGTTCGTCTTGTAAAAATTACCCACCCGTCTTTGCGAGCAAAGCGAAGCAATCTCCTTTATGCTTATAAACCAACCTTTGCCCATTTCTCTAGGTGTCTAAACAGGATTGAAGCAAATATCCTTTTTGTCATGCTTGGCTTGTCGAAGCACAAAAAGATTGTAGCAAAAAGCACGACTCACAATAATCCGGCTTCTGTATTTGATTTTCTAATAATTATTCTAGTACTATAACCTATCGCATTACGATTGCCAGTCAAGCTGTCAATGACGAATCGTTTACCCTTCCATCTCCTTCTTCAAAAACTTCCCAGTCAAACTAATAGGATTCTGAATTAACCCTTCAGGCGTACCCTCAAAAATAATCCGACCACCGCCAGCACCACCTTCTTCACCTAAATCAATTACCCAATCGGCCACCTTTACAACATCCAAATTATGCTCAATTACTAAAACAGTATTGCCTTTCTCAACCAACTCATTCAACACACCTAATAAAACATTAATATCCTCAAAGTGCAAACCAGTAGTAGGTTCATCTAAAATATAAAAGGTTTTTCCAGTATCTTTTTTAGATAATTCAGTAGCCAACTTAACACGTTGCGCCTCACCACCAGATAGCGTAGTCGACGACTGACCCAGTCTGATATACCCCAAACCAACATCATTCAACGTTTTTATTTTACGGTAAATAGCAGGCATCTGATCAAAAAAAGCACAAGCCTCTTCAATGCTCATATCCAACACATCGCTAATCGATTTCCCACGATAACGAACCTCTAATGTCTCACGGTTATACCTTCTTCCACCACATTCTTCACATGGAACAGCAACATCTGGTAAGAAATTCATTTCAATCACCTTCATTCCCGCACCCTGGCAAGTTTCACAACGACCTCCCTTTACGTTAAAAGAAAAACGACCAGGTTTATAGCCACGAATTTTCGCCTCTGGCAACAACACAAACAAGTTTCTAATATCAGAGAAAACGCCAGTATAGGTAGATGGATTTGATCTCGGAGTACGTCCAATTGGTGCTTGGTCAATTTCAATCACCTTATCAATTTCCTTTAAACCATTAATTTTCTCATAAGGAAGCGGATGCTTTTTCGCCCTAAAAAAGTGGTGATTTAAAATTGGATACAACGTCTCCGTAATTAAACTCGATTTTCCACTACCAGAAACACCAGTAACGGCAATAAATTTACCCAAAGGGAAATCAACCGAAACCTCCTTTAAATTATGTCCAGTTGCTTTAATAATAGATAACTTATGTCCATTCCCTTTTCTGCGCTTTTTCGGAACCTCAATTCCCTTCTTCCCATTCAAATAAGCCGCAGTTAAAGTTCCCGATTTTAAAATCTGAGCTGGTGTTCCCTGAGCAACAACTTCACCACCATGCACACCAGCTGCCGGACCAATATCAATCACATGATCAGCCTCCAAAATCATTTCCTTATCATGCTCTACCACTAAAACCGTATTTCCTAAATCACGAAGATTTTTCAACGCACCAATCAAACGCTCATTATCACGTTGATGCAAACCAATACTCGGTTCATCTAAAATGTACATTACATTCATCAATTGAGAACCAATTTGAGTAGCCAAACGAATACGTTGCGCCTCACCACCAGAAAGTGTACGAGCCGTTCTATCCAACGATAAATAATTTAAACCAACATCAGTCAAGAAACCAATACGAGCCCTAATTTCCTTTAAGATCTCTTTTGCAATAGTATTCTGACGATCATTTAAGCGAGTTTCAACATCCGTAAACCAAGTTTTTAGACTGAAAATATCCATTTCGGCAAGCTCAAAAATGTTTTTGCCATCTACTTTAAAATGCAAACTTTCTTTTTTCAAACGAGCACCATGACATTCCGGACAAGTTTTTAATTTGCGAAAAGCATCCATATCATCCGCATTTGCGGTATCACTTCTTTTTTCCTGCTGTTCCTCCAACAACTTAATAATGCCATCAAAAGTAATTTGGTAATTCTGCACATTCCACTTATTATACTCAACCGCAACGCTCAACAAATCATGCGTACCATTTAATATAAGGTCAATATTTTCATCACCTAATTTTTCAAGAGGAGTAGAAAGCGAAAAATTATACTTTTTAGCCAAAGCTTTCAATACCTGAAACATCCAAACATCGCGATACTCACCTAACGGAGCTAAACCACCATTTAAAATACTCAACTTCATGTTCGGCATTACCGATTCCTTATCAACCACAAAAATATAACCCAACCCATCACAACGCTCACAAGCACCATAAGGAGAATTAAACGAAAAACTATTCGGCTGAGGTTCATCGTAAGAAATACCTGTTGTTGGACACATTAAAAACTTACTAAAATGCGCTACATTATTATCCTTATCACTTATTTTAATAATTCCCTTACCCAAACGCATTGCAGTTTGTATACTATCCAATAACCGTTTATGATCCTTTTCATCAATAATCAACCGATCAACAACAATCTCTATATCATGAATTTTGTAACGATCAACCTGCATTTTAGCAGTTAAATCTTTTATTTCACCATCAATACGAACCTTTACATACCCTTGCTTCCTAATCTGCTCAAACAATTCACGATAATGCCCTTTTCTACCCTTCACCACAGGAGCCAGAATATTTACTGGCATCATATCAAACCTTTTGTAAATGTTTTTAAGAATTTGATCTTCACTCATTCGCTCCATTTTTTCACCAGTATTGTAAGAAAAAGCATCAGCAACACGAGCATAAAGCAAGCGCATAAAATCGTAAATTTCGGTAATCGTACCTACCGTCGAACGCGGATTTTTACTTGTCGTTTTTTGTTCAATCGCAATAACCGGACTTAAGCCCGAAACCTTATCCACATCGGGGCGCTCCATGCCGCCCATAAACTGACGAGAATACGCACTAAATGTTTCCATATAGCGACGTTGTCCTTCAGCATAAATTGTATCAAAAGCCAACGACGATTTACCGCTACCACTCAAACCGGTAATTACAACCAGTTTATTTCGAGGGAAACTAACATCAATATTTTTAAGATTATGCACCCTAGCACCATACACTTCAACATCTTTTTGCTCGCCTAGGTCAATGTTCTTTTTGCTCATAAATTTTGTAATTCTCGGTAGTAAAAAACAGCCTGCAAAAATAACGAATATTAAGCACAAAAGCTATTGATCCTCACTTGTTAAAACACAATTTAATGTCATACTAATTTGTCATTCAGAGCGCAGCTAAGAATCTCTAAACATGTAAACTTACTACATAAAGAATAGCAATCTTAACTATGTTCTTTATGTACCTATGTGTTAAAATAGTAGAAAAGCCCAAATAGTAACATCTATTTAAGCAAGCCCTGTCCCAAAGGGACTCCTTTGGAGCTATCCACTCCAATCTTTTTTGCATTTGTCATGTTAAACCAGTCAAAGAATCTGCAACAAAAAGTATTTCCGTTACTATCAGGTTTATTAAACAACTGCACTCCACTTTTATCAACCGCTTAGCTATTAGTGCTTATTGGCTCATTCAACTGATCAAATAAGATCCAATAACACTTATAACATCATACGCTAAACCTTTTCTATCTCAATAAACAACTGAACCAATGAACAAATCAACTATATATTTGGAATGGAAAGAAATTAAGGATAGTTTTGAAGAATAGAACGCTGCCAACTTAAACAAGCGTCAATTAGTTAAGTAATAGCTTTAAAAAATTATGATTATTGAACCTAGAATGAGAGGATTTATATGTTTAACCGCACACCCGAAAGGTTGTGAGCAAAACATAATTAATCAAATTAACTATATCAAATCTCAAGGCCAAATAGATGGACCTAAAAAAGTACTCGTAATTGGTGCATCAACCGGCTTCGGTTTAGCATCTAGAATTACAAGTGCATTTGGCTCAGGTGCAGCAACTATCGGTGTATATTTCGAAAAACCACCTAAAGAAGGCAAAACTGCATCACCAGGCTGGTACAACAGCGCAGCATTTGAAACTGAAGCTAACAAAGCAGGTTTATATGCAAAAAGCATCAACGGAGATGCCTTCTCAAACGAAGTAAAACAACAAACCATTGATTTAATCAAAGCAGATTTAGGTCAAATCGATTTAATCATCTACAGCTTAGCATCGCCAGTTAGAACAAACCCAAACACAGGCATCACACACCGTTCAGTTTTAAAACCAATCGGCGGCTCATTCACCAATAAAACAGTAGATTTCCACACAGGCATAGTTTCTGAAGTATCAATCGAACCAGCTAACGAAGAAGAAATTGAAAACACAATTGCCGTAATGGGTGGAGAAGATTGGGCAATGTGGATTGATGCTTTAAAAGCAGAAAACCTATTAGCAGAAGGCTTTACAACAGTTGCCTATTCTTATATCGGTCCAGCCGTAACCGAAGCCGTTTACCGCAAAGGAACAATTGGTATGGCAAAAAATCACTTAGAAGCAACTGCATTTACCATAACCGATAAATTAGCAGACCTTAATGGAAAAGCTTATGTTTCGGTAAATAAAGCCTTAGTTACCCAAGCAAGTTCAGCAATTCCAGTAATCCCTTTATATATTTCGTTACTATATAAAATAATGAAAGAAGAAGGTATTCATGAAGGATGCATTGAGCAAATCGGCAGATTATTTAAAGACAGATTATACACTGGAAGTGATGTTCCTGTAGATGAAGAAGGCCGTATCAGAATTGATGATTGGGAAATGCGTGAGGATGTACAAGCTCAAGTAGCAACCCTATGGAAAACAGCAACAACAGAAAACTTACCAGCCGTAGGCGATTTAGCAGGTTACAAAACAGATTTCTTAAACTTATTTGGTTTTGATGTAGCAGGCGTAAATTACCAAGCTGATGTAAATGAAATGGTAGATGTACCTGGATTAGTAGAAGCTAAAGAAGAAGAATAAAAGTATAAGTTAATATAAAAACCTCATTCAATTAATTTTGGATGAGGTTTTTTATTGCTCCTGCTTTAACCAACATTTAAGAAATACTTTTTTCTAAACCAAAAAGCTACATTAACCAAAGCAATTAAAGCTGGCACTTCTACCAATGGCCCAATAACTCCGGCAAATGCCTCACCAGAATTGATGCCAAAAACTCCAATAGATACTGCAATGGCTAATTCGAAATTATTACCTGTCGCAGTAAAAGCAATTGCCGTACTTTTTGAATAATCTGCGCCAAAATATCTACCTGCAAAAAAGCTAAGAACAAACATAACCGCAAAGTAAATAACTAAAGGGATGGCAATTCTAACCACATCCATAGGAATTTGAACAATAAGTTCTCCTTTTAAACTAAACATAATGATGATCGTAAATAATAGCGCTATCAATGTAATTGGCGAGATAAAAGGAACAAACTTGGTGTTAAACCAATCTTCGCCTTTTAATTTAATTAGCACAGTACGACTAATTATTCCCATTGCAAATGGAATCCCTAAGTAAATACCCACACTTTTTGCAATTTGCCCAATAGAAATATTTACCACTAAACCCTTTAAACCAAAAATTGGAGGTAAAACAGTAATAAAAACATAAGCAAAAACACTATATAGCAATACTTGAAAAATACTATTTAAGGCAATAAGGCCAGCTGCATATTCCCTATTTCCTTCAGCTAATTCATTCCATACAACCACCATAGCAATACACCTAGCCAAACCAATTAAAATTAAACCAATCATATATGCTGGGTAATCTTGCAAAAATATTATTGCTAAGAAAAACATTAACGTTGGACCAATTATCCAATTTAAAACAAGCGATGTAGTTAAGACTTTTGTGTCTTTAAATACCTGTCCTAAGTTTTCATATTTAACTTTAGCCAAAGGCGGATACATCATCAATATCAATCCAATTGCTAATGGAATATTTGTGGTACCACTAGAAAATGAATTGATAAATACAGATGATGAGGGAAAAAGAAAACCTATACTTACACCAATTGCCATGGCAAAAAAAATCCATAGAGTTAAAAATCGATCAAGGAAGCTTAATTTTTTTCTTTCTATAACTGGTGCACAATGATTGACAGACATTTTTATTTCTTTAAATAATCATTTACAAAATTTTCGCAGTAAGCTTTAATCATATTTCTTACAGTTGCAAACTGTGCATTAATTTCTTCTTCAGTTCCTCTAGCTTTTGCTGGGTCAGGAAAATTATAATGAAGTTTAACTGCTTTTGTTGGAAAATAGGGACAGCTTTCCTTTGCATTGTCACACACGGTGATGACATAATCAAATTCAATGTTTGTATATTCATCAATGTTGTTTGATGTATGATTTGAAATATCAATTCCATCTGCTGCCATCGTTGCAATCGCTTTCGGATTTACACCATGGGTTTCGATACCTGCACTGTAAATTTCTGCATCCGCACCTGCAAAATACCTTAAATATCCCTCTGCAATTTGACTGCGGCAACTATTGCCGGTACATAACACTAATACTTTCTTCATATTTTATATTTTATTAGCAACATCCACCGCCCGGCGCACAAGCATTCGCGGTCGGTAATTGAACTAGGTTTACCTTTTGTTTTTCTACCGGAACACCACAGGCATCTTTAGCTAAACAAGCAGTACGAGTACTCTTTAATACAAAATCTTCCCCATTAAAATCTAACCCATATTTACCAATCGTATCGCTTTGGTATTCTACCTCTATCTCCAAATCCTCCATCCCTAAAACCTTTTCAGATAAACCAATAATGTTTAATAATTTACCTGGCTTTAAGCGATGCTCGAAATCATTCGCATCCCACAACTGAAAATTGGCTTTCTTTTCTGTACGAACAGTTCCTCCACAATCAATAAAGTGTTTGCTTACCACACCTATTTCAGTCACATGAAAATGCTCAGGCACCGAAGTCCCATCTTCCAATATAAAATTTACAGCCTCAGCTGTAGCTAGCATAGTTTTAATTTCTGATAATTTCATTTTATAGCGATTTAAATTAACAACAGTTATTCTTTTGTATTTTAATTTTTCCAAAAACCTCCGACAGGAAATTTTGGAACTTAGCGAATGTTTCTTCATCAATGCAATAACAGATTGCATTCCCTTCTACATTTCCTTTAATTAATCCAGCGTTTTTTAACTCCTTTAAATGCTGAGAAACCGTTGGTTGTGCCAGTGGCAATTCATTTACAATATCTCCGCAAATACAAGTATCAACCGTCAACAAATAATCAATAATAGCAACTCTGGCAGGATGCCCTAGCGCCTTCATTAGTGCTGCAATTTCATTTTGCTTTTGTGTAAAGTTTTCCGTTTTCGATGCGCCCATTGTTTTATATTTTAATATTGCAATATTACGATATAGATTTTTACAATCCAAATTATTATTATCTTTAAATAAAAAACCTGATGTCGAATATCAAGCTCATTATTGAAGAAAGGCCAAGTGATATTGGCAATTTTATGGTCGGCAGATTATTGCCTTTTAGAGAAAAAAGAATGGTCGGACCTTTTTCTTTTATCGATCACATGGGTCCAACAATAATGAGCGATTATAAAAATTTAGATATTCCTCCGCACCCTCACATTGGGTTATCTACCCTCACTTACCTTTTTGAAGGCAACATCATGCACAAAGATGGTTTAGGAACTAAAGTAGAAATAAAACCAGGTCAAGTAAATTGGATGACAGCTGGAAAAGGAATTGTGCATTCAGAAAGAACACCTGAATATCTTCGTCATTCTACTAAAGCTCTACACGGTTTACAGATTTGGGTAGCCTTACCAAAAGATTTAGAACAAATGGAGCCCGAGTTTTTTCACGCAGATGCGGATGAAATTCCAACTTGGGAAAACAACGGAGTTCAATATAAACTAATTGCTGGTGAAGTATTAGGACATAAATCTCCTATTCCTGTTTATAGTCCGCTGTATTTATTAGAATTGAAAAGTACAACTCGTACAATAGTAAAAATTGGCACAGAACTTTTTGGCGAAAGCGGAATCTATATTTTAGAAGGTGTTATTGAAAGTGACGGTAATACTTTTGAGCCAAAACAATTATTAGTTGCAAAAGAAAGTTCACTTTGCGAATTTGTTATGCAAGAAAATACAACCATCTACATTTTTGGTGGTGACCCTTTCCCTGAAGAACGATTTATCTATTGGAATTTTGTAGCATCAAGTAAAGAACTAATTGAAGAAGCTAAAACGAAATGGTTAAATCAAGAATATCCACCAGTGCCAGGAGAAACTGATTTTGTACCATTGCCAGAAAGAAGATTATAACTTTATTACATATCAAAATACACATCTGCTCGCTTCTCTATGTTACTTTGTTTCTATGTGATTAACTAATCCCAGGTTATCGTCGTTTCATTAACTGTCGGATGCCCTGTACACACTAAAACTCTACCTTTTGCAACTTCATCATCCGTTAAAACCTCGTTATAATCCATTCTCACACTACCAGAAATACAAGTTGCTGTACATGTGCTACAAACGCCGCCACTACAACTATATGGCAAATCGATCTTATTTTCGAGCGCAACTTCTAAAATCCTTTTAGGCCAAGGAATTAGCAAATGGTGTACTTCTCCTTTAAAATGTAAATTAACTGAATATGTATTCTTGTCGACTATTTTTTCTGTACCATCATCTTCATCGGCCTCATCTTCTGGCAATACAAATGTTTCACGTTTAACTTGATTTGGCTTAAAGCCTGCTCCCAACAAGGTAATGCGACAAACATCCATATAATCTACTGGACCGCAAGTATAAAACAATGCATTTTCAGCATCAAATTCGATATTTTCTTTCACCAACTGGTTGATCAGAAAACCATTTAATCGTGCTCTTAATAAATTCTTCGAATTACTAAACAAATGAATAACTTTTAATCTACCAGAATGTTCAACCTGCCATTTTGCTATTTCTTCTATAAACAAGGTATCTTCTGCAGAGCGACTGCTATAAATTAACACGACTTTAGAATTTGTTTCGGCAACTAATGCCGTCTTTAATATAGATAAAAGAGGCGTGATACCAACTCCAGCTGCAAATAGAAAGACAGTTCTTTTAACTTCACTATCGGGCTGATAAATGAACTGCCCATTTGGCTTTGCTATTTCTACCGTATCTCCAATAGCTATTTGATGATGAATAAACCGTGAAATTTCTCCATTCTCTACTAATTTAACGGCTATAGAAATCGGCTCATCAACATTTGGTGAACTACAAAAAGAATAAGAACGTCGTAATTCTTTCCCATTAACTTGAAAAACTAATGTCAAAAACTGGCCTGCTTTATAATTTAGCTTTTCACTATTTAAAGTTCCGAAATTTATGGTCAAAACTTCGGCAACTTGTTTAATTACAGAAATAACACGGAGTTTTTGAAGTGACATGCTACTAAAATAGCAAACATTTATCATTCTGAGGAAGGAAGAATCTCTTTCCAAAAATTATTAAAATAAATTCTTCGCCCAGCTCTGAATAAAACATAAGAGAATCAAAAAAGCCATCCGCTATATGCGTATGGCTTTTATAAATTTTCTAGTTACTAAATCTTATTCTATTGTAGTAGGCTGAGATTCAGTATATGCAATTAATGCTTTTTGACTAGTGTAACCATTACGAACTGGATTTTCAAGAATTTCTTTCATTGAAATGAGTTTATAAACATATCCACCTGTTTCACGATTCAATTTCATTTTAAAATAATTGTCTTGATTTTGCTTGTTGATTTGTCTTTTCATGTGAACATCACCAACATTATAGGCCGCTGCAACTAAAGTCCAGCTATCAAAAATGCCATATAACTCTTTAATATATTTACAAGCTGCAATTGTAGATTTTCTCAAGTTCTGACGCTCATCTACATTACCATTTACCTTTAATCCGTAAGTACGAGCCGTGCCTGGCATAAATTGCCAGTAACCTGATGCACCTTTTGGAGATGTACCGCTCTGTAAACCTGATTCTACTAAAGGCATGTATTTAAAATCGTTTGGGATACCATAAGCTGCTAAAATCGGTTCAATAACTGGGAACCATTCTGCCGCTTTGCGGTGTAAACGATTGGTTTGCAGATTTTGGTAAGCATAAGAAGCTAAAATTTTCTTCATTTTACCGTTAATCCTTGCATCGCCCAAAGGCAAATTTTCGTCTGCAAATTCTAGTTGAGCTAATGTAAATGCCGGCTCTTCAGCTTCTTTTTTTATGGTGGTATTGTTGTCTTTCTTTAGACTTGTTTTTACTTCTGGCAGCTTATAAGCAAACACTTTTGCCATAACCAGTAATGTTAAAATTACCGTACATGGAATGAGGTGTTTCTTTATCATCTTCCTCCTTTTTTTGGTGAACAAATATAATTGGTTTTGCAAAGATACAATACATTTATCTAATTATCAAATAGTTACGTATTTTTCTGCTAAAATCTAGGTTTAAACGCAGTTAAACGCAGATTTCTTTTTTGTTATTTTAGGTCAAATTTTACGAAATAGATTGAGACATTTTTATTAAATTTGCACCCGCATATTTTATGTGGCTAACAGCGTATCATGATAAAAAACAATAACAGGAACAGTCGCGATGACAAGTCCAAGGCGGGCGATAGAAGTACAAGCAGAAGAACTGCAGGCACTGATAAACCCAAAAGTAGATTTAGCGACAAAGACGGAAAAGAGAGTTCTGGCTTTGACAAAAAAGAAGATAAAGAAAAACGCAAACCTAGTTTTGCTACTGGCGATAGAAAAGAATACAAACCAAGAGCATCTCGCGATGGCGATTCAAAGCCTTACGCATCAAGACCATCATCTGGTAAAGATTTTAAACCTAGATCAGATAGAGACGGAGCATCAAAAGACTACAAACCAAGAACACCAAGAGACGGCGATTCTAAACCGTATTCACCAAGACCATCATCTGGTAAAGATTTTAAACCTAGAACTGATAGAGAAGGGACTTCGAAAGATTTCATACCAAGAACTGATAGCAAAGAAAAGGGCGGCTTTAAACCTTGGGAAAAGAAAGAAAGTGGAAATTCTGGTTACAAACCAAAAGCATATAAAGAAGGCAGTTCAAGAGATGAATCTACCGATGGCAAACGTAGCTACGTTAAAAAAGATAATTTTATAACTGACGGTGATAAATCTAAGTTTGCTGATAAAAAAAGTGGAGCATCTAGAAGTACAGATAGCCGCCCTTACAGAAAACGCGACGAAGGCGGTTACAAAGGTAAAGAGGATCGTGGCGAAAGAGTTGCTCCTGCAACTAGAGCACGGAAAACTCCCGAACCAAAAGATGACGGCTTAATTCGTTTAAATCGTTATATAGCTAACTCGGGTATTTGCTCACGTCGCAAGGCGGATGAACTAATCGAAGCAGGTGTAATTTCAGTAAACGGATCTCCAGTTTCTGAATTGGGTCATAAAATTGATCCTTACAAAGATGAAGTACGGTACAATGGCGAATTGCTAAAACGCGAAAAGAAAGTTTACGTTTTATTAAACAAACCTAAAGATTACATCACTACTACAGACGATCCTCAAGAACGCAGAACAGTAATGCAATTGGTGGAAAAGGCAAGTCGCGAACGTATTTATCCGGTTGGCCGTTTGGATAGAAATACAACAGGATTGATTTTAATGACCAATGACGGAGAATTAGCTGATAAATTATCGCATCCTAAAAATGGCATTACTAAAATTTATCATGTTGAGTTAAACAAAAGTTTAAGCCAAGGCGATTTCAATAAAATTCAATTTGGTTTAGAATTAGAAGATGGTTTAATTAAGCCAGACAATGTTTCCTATGTAGCTGGAGCATCAAAACGTGAGGTTGGCATTCAAATTCACAGTGGTAAGAACCGTATTGTACGAAGAATATTTGAACATTTGGGCTACGATGTGGTTAAACTTGATCGTGTAGTTTATGGCAATTTGACTAAGAAAGATTTGCCACGAGGTAGATGGCGCTTCTTAGAAGAACATGAATTAATTCAGATTAAACATTTGATAAAATAATATACCGCAAAACGGAAATTCTCAAAAGTCGTTAGTTAGTACTAGCGACTTTTGTGTTTTTAGCTAAATCCAAAATTTTCCTCTAGGTATTTTTTCTTTGTGTAATTTGCATTAAAATAGAAACCATTCTCATGAAAAAATATTTCTTCATTTTATTAGCCGTTTTTTTTACTTTTCAAGCTCAAGCACAAAGCTATAATCTTTTAATTGGAACATATACCAATAAAGGCAACAGCGAAGGAATTTATGTTTATAATTATAATAGTTTAACTGCAGAAACCAATTTAAAAAGTATCACTAAAAACGTTGTTAATCCGAGTTACTTAGCTGTTAGCAGCAATAAAAAATTTGTTTATAGTGTAAACGAAGACGGAAAAAATAGTGCAGTAAGTGCTTTTAGCTTTAATTCACAAAGTGGAGATTTATCTTTCCTAAACAAAAAATCTTCGGAAGGTGCTGATCCATGTTTTATTTCTGTTGATGATAGAAATGTGATTTTGGCGAACTATAGTGGAGGTTCAATTTCAATTTTTGGTCGCAATGCGGATGGATCTTTAACTGATGCTAAACAAATCATTCAGCATACTGGCAAAAGTATTGATGAAAAAAGGCAAGCAAGCGCACACGTGCATCAAGTTCAATTTACACCAGACCATAAATATTTAATCTGTAATGATTTAGGTGAAGATCTTATTTACATTTATAACTACAACTCTGCAAGTCCAGATAAGATATTAACCATAAAAACAGTTATTAAAACAAATGCAGGAACTGGCCCAAGACATTTAACATTTAGTCCGAATGGGAAATTTGCTTATTTAGCTCATGAATTTAACGGAAGCATAACTTCATTTAGCTATGCAAATGGCAATATGAAAAAAATTCAAGAAATCGCTACTGCTCCAAAAGATTTTACTGGCAAAATAGATGGTGCAGATATTCATGTGTCTCCCGATGGGAAATTTTTATATGAAACCAATCGTGGTGATGCAAATACAATTTCTGTATTTTCTATTCTTCCCTCTGGGATATTAAAATTTGTAGAACGAGTAAGTACATTGGGCAAAGGCCCTAGAAATTTTGCGATAGACCCAAGCGGAAACCATGTGTTAGTGGCGCACCAATACACCAATAATGTTGTAATTTTTGACAGAAACAAAATTACAGGCACTTTAAAGGATAGCGGTAAAAGAATTAGTGTGGGTGTACCAGTTTGTTTGATATTCAGTAAATAGGGTTAATTTACCACTAAAGATTTTTCTATAACTTCCTTATAGTAATCAATGTACATTGGCAATATCTTCTTTAAATCAAAATCTTGAGCTCTTTTTAACGCGTTTTCTTTAAAATAGTTCAACGTATCTTCATTGCTTAAAATAGTGATTGCTTTATTAGCCATGTCCTCGATATCACCTACTTCGCACATATAACCACAATAATCGTCGATATTTAATTCTGGTAAACCTCCAGCGTTAGATGTAATTACCGGAACTTTGCAAGCCATAGCTTCTAAAGCTGCCAAACCAAAACTTTCAGATTCTGATGGCATGATAAACAAATCAGAAACTGATAAAATTTCTTCAACTGCATCTTGTTTACCTAAAAACCGTACGTTTTCGCAAATATTAAGTTCACGACACAATTGTTCATTCGCTGTACGCTCAGGCCCATCTCCTACCATTAACAATTTTGAAGGAATTCTTTCCTGCACTTTTTGAAACATTTTAATCACATCTTCAGTACGTTTTACTTTTCTAAAATTAGAAGTATGAATTAAAATACGCTCGTTATTTGGCGCTATCGCCTTTTTGAAATGCCCTTTTGGTTGTAAACTAAATCGGTTAAAATCTATAAAATTCGGAATTACTTTAATGTCCTTTTGAATCTCGAAATGCTTGTAAGTATCTTCTTTTAAATCTTGAGAAACTGTAGTTACGCCATCGCTTTGATTAATTGAAAAAGTTACCACTGGCTTATACGTTGCGTCTTTACCTACCAAGGTGATATCTGTACCATGCAATGTTGTTACAAAAGGAATATTAATTCCATAAGTTGCTAAAATCTGTTTAGCCATAAACGCTGCTGAAGCATGGGGAATGGCATAATGTACATGTAAGATATCCAACTGCTCAAAACGGACTACATCTACCAATTTACTGGCTAAAGCAGATTCGTAAGGAGCATAATCAAATAATGGATAATCTCTTACCGAAACTTCGTGATAAAATAAATTGGCCGAGAAAAAATCTAATCTAGCAGGCTGGCTATACGTGATAAAATGAACCTGATGGCCTTCATTTGCGAGAGCTTTACCTAATTCAGTGGCAACAACACCGCTTCCACCAAATGTAGGGTAACAAACAATTCCTATTTTCATCAATATTTTTATAAAATGTAAACCGTAAGTTTTACAAAAGCAAATTAACCTATATCTTATTTAATTTGTGTTATCTATTGGTAATAAAATTGATGTTGAACAAAATGATTTAGCGAAAGAAAACTAACTTCTCATTTCTTCTTGAATCACCAAATACATTTCGTTGGGGCGTTGAGTGCCAATAAAATATTCCAAACCATCTCTATCTGTTAAAACGATGGCATCTTTACCAGAAGAGTAAAAACGAATGCTTCCTTTTTTATGTAAATTATAAACAGGATTGTTGAACATGTAATTGCTGTAAGTCGCTTTACGAACTTTCACAATGCTGTTTAAATCTATTTTTACTTTTTTTGCAGTCCACAAACCATCTATCACTACACTTTTATTTTCGATACGTATTTTATACTGAATTAGGAATAAAAGAATAATAGAAACACCAATAATACCGAAACCAACCACTAAAAAAAGATCTACGGTGTTATCCCGATCACGTTCATAAACATAGGCTGCAAAACAAAAAGCTGCCATTACGAGCCTAATACAGATTCGGATATAATCGCGGCCGATGTACTGTTTTTCGATATAGATATTTTTATGATCCATTATGTATTTAACAATTCGAATATAGCAACTTTTTTTGTTGTTGCATTTACTTTATATCTATTGTCTTGCCGTAAACCTGCAACCCAAATTATTTCTCCATTTCCATTAATTATCAACGGAATTTTTCCCTTTTGTGGCAATGGAACTTTACTATCGATTAAAAAATCGCTCAATTTTTTAAACTGTTTCATTCCCAATGGCATAAAACGATCACCATCTTGCTTAAAACGAATAACGAGAGGGAATATCAATTTATTGGCATCTATAAATGCTTTATTTCTATTGTCTTCCACTCCGTTCGAAGTAGTGTATGAAATTAAAATTTGTTGGTTTTCAACTAAAATTCGTTGGTCTTTTGGGTGTATAAACTGATTTTTATGTGCTTGTTCTTTGGGCAAAGTCGATATCATCACATCATTACGATTAATAGTTGCACGATGCGTGTGGCTGTAAAATGAAGTTCCACTTTGTTTATTTAACGATTCTAAAATTTCATCAACTACCTTATCAGTAAAATGATAAGGCTTTAACAATTCGAAAAAGAGTAGTTTTTGAGGTCTTAGCGCATTAATTTTCTCAATTGGAAAATAAGCCACTCCATCAACTTCCCTGACAATTTCTTTCCGAGTTTGCGTAATTACACCTTGCAACACTTCTTCGGTTTCTGCAAAACGATTTATATTTTGAGAAAAAGTGTGTTCTAAATTTGGGTTAATTTCCCGCAGTTGCGGAATAACAGTTAAGCGTATTTTGTTGCGTGCATATTTTGTGCTTTCATTAGAGCTATCTTCCACAAAGTCGATGTCATTTTCCTTTACCAACTTATCAATTTCCTGCCGCGATAAAAACAATAAAGGCCTTAATAATTTATCTCTTTTGGGTAAAATGCCATGCATACCACTTATGCCAGTACCACGTGTTAAATTTAGTAATAAGGTTTCAATGGAATCATTTTGGTGATGTGCTAAAGCAATAAAACTGTAATCATTCTCTTGTCGTATAGTTTCAAACCATTGATAACGTAAATCTCTAGCTGCCATTTGAATGGATAGTTGATGTTCATTTGCATAAACTTTTGCATCAAAATGAATCACATGAAAAGGCACTTCTAAATTTGTGGCTAAGAGTTTTACGAAGGCTTCATCGCGTTGAGATTCATCGCCTCGCAAATTAAAATTACAGTGTGCTATACTAAATTGAAAACCTGCGAGTTTAAATAGCTGAGCCATCAATGCCGAATCCTTACCTCCACTTACAGCCAACAAGATTTTATCTTGGTTAGAGAAAAGGGCATTTTTTTTGATGTAATTTGTAAACTGCTGCAGCGGTAACATGTTTCAAAAATATTTAATTTAACCGTGATAAGCTTACAACATTAAAAAAAAATAAAACTTAACTTTGTAAAGTGCAGAAATTACGCTTTTTCTTTCTTTTATTACTCTTCCCAAGCATTTTGTTTGCGCAACAGCGGACTAAAATTGAGTTAGTCTCTTCTGATCGGTTGACAGTGGACACTAAGACAAATGTAAACTATGTTATAAATCCAGTTTTTAGACAAGACAATGCCACTTTAAGATCTGATAGTGCTGTATTTTATAAAGATCGAAATTATTTTGAAGCCTTTAAAAACGTCCATATTAACCAAGGCGATACCGTAAATATTTACTCTGATTTTTTAAATTATGATGGAAATGCAAAAAAAGCGCATTTGTCCAATAATGTAAAAATGATTGATCCAACATCTACGTTGACTACCAATATTTTGGATTACAATATGGCTACCAAAATTGGAGAATATAGTACTGGAGGTAAAATTGTAAATAAAGATGTAGTCCTCACTAGTAAAAGAGGGTATTATTTTGCTAATACGAAAGATGCTTATTTTAGGTATAATGTTGTAGTTGTTACCCCACAAAGCACTATTAAATCTGATACGTTACGTTACAACACCTTTACCAATTGGACTTATTTTTACGGCCCAACGAATATTAAAGGAAAAGATGATAATTTATATACCGAAAATGGCGCTTACAATACCAAAAGTGAAAATGCATATTTCGGTAAAAAAAATCTATATACACAAAACACAAAATCTTTAAGGGGTGATAGTTTATATTATTATGGTAAAACCGGATATGGTAGAGCCGTAAAGAATATTGTATTTATTGATACTTCTGATAGAACTCTTTTACGTGGTCAGTTAGGCGAGTATTACAAGGCGGATGAGCGTGTAGTGGTGACTAGAAATGCATATTTCGGGATGGCAACTAAAGATTCTATTACGGTAAACAATAAGAAAATACCAGATACATTATGGCTTGGTGCCGATACTTTAGAAACACAAAAAGTTTTACAACACAAGCTAAAATTGCTAAACAAGCCAATTATTCAGAAAGATAATGAGGTAGGTGCAGAAGATGAAAAAGCTAAGGAAGAAAAGGAGAAGGAAAAAGCTAAAGCTAGAAAAGCTGCCGCCGCTGCACAAGTTGTAAAAAAACCTGCCGTTGTAAATCTAGACACGAAAAAACTGAGCAAAAAAGAAAGAAAGCTGGCAGAGCAAAAGGCTAAAGATTTAAAAAATAATCCTCCGCCACCTAAATTATTGGATAGTACGAAAGTTAATACTGACAGTTTTAAAACGGATAGTTTAAAAAAAATGCTACCACTTCCTACACAAAATAAAACAATAATACCAAGCAAAAAAGATTCCGTTCAAAATGATAAAAAAATTGCAGCAAAATCAGATGATAAAAAAGCGATCCCGACTGCTGTAAATGGAATTAAGCCAAAAATCGCAAGCACTAATCAACTTAAAAAAGATAGTGTCGCAGTTTTTAACCCTTCAGATACGGTTAGAACTCGGGTTATTAAGGCATTTCACAACGTAAGGGTTTATAAATCAAATATGCAAGCAAAAGCAGATTCGTTGTTTTATACCGCTGCCGATTCTACTTTACGCTGGTATAAAAATCCCATTTTATGGTCTGAAGGAACACAGCAAACAGGTGATACTATTCATGTTTTTTTCAAGAATGATAAAATTCACAGTTTTCAGGTTTTACAAAATGGATTTTTGGTGAATGTAGAAACCGATTCTACTAAATTTAATCAGGTAAAAGGGAAAAAAATTACTGGTTTTTTTAAGGAGGGGGAATTAAGAAACATGTATGTAGATGGTAACGCCGAAAGCATCTATTATTCTAAGGATGATAAAGGAAATTATGATAAAATGAACCAATCTGTGAGTAGTCGAATTAAATTCCTATTTAAAGACAAGGAGTTAACAGACATTTTGTACATTAAAGAAGCTGAGGGGGCAACAAATCCTATGAATAAATTGCCGAAGGAAACAACTTTAACAGGTTTCATTTGGAAACCAGAATTAAGACCTGTAAGCAAAGCTGATATTATTAAAGGTAAGCCAGTACCTAAACCCACTTCCAAAAACACAACTACAAAGCCAGCAGTAAAAGTTAAAGGAAATGATCCATCTGGGATAAAACCAATTTTACCGTCCAAAAAACCGACAACAGAAAACCCAAATAAAGGTAAAACAACGCCTATCAAACCTGCCGTTGTTCCTCCCGTAAAAGTTGATACAACTAAAAGAAAATTCAATCTGTAAATTAAGTGGTTTAGCTTTGTTGCAAAAAAGTGATTAGTTTTTGCATAGCTAATGCTCGGTGACTGATTTTATTTTTTTGTTCCATTTCCATTTCGGCAAACGTAATGGAATAACCATTCGGCTCAAATATCGGATCATAACCAAAGCCCTTTTCTCCTACTGGTGTAGTTCGCAATTTACCATAGATCACGCCTTCAAAAAGATGATTTTTCCCGTTTTGGATTAAAGAAATAACGGTTTTAAATCGAGCATTACGATTGGTTAAACCTTCCATTTTTTGGAGTAAGAATTTCATGTTTTCTGCATCTCCTCTGATGCCACTATATCTTGCAGAATAAATTCCGGGCTCGTTATTTAAAGCTTCAACTTCTAATCCGCTATCATCTGCAAAACAATCGATACGATAATTCTCTACTACGTAAGTGCTTTTCAAAGTTGCATTTTCTGCAAACGAACTGCCCGTTTCTGGAATATCTACATGGCAACCTATACCTGCTAAATTTAAAACTTCATATTTAGGCGACAATAATTCGCTCACCTCAAGTGTCTTATGGGCGTTATTAGTCGCAAAAACTAATTGATTAGCCATTTTTTAACTGTTGTAGGTTTGTCCACAATATTTTTTTACTAGCCTGATCACTATCTAAATCATGCAAATTCGACGTAAAAATTAATCTCATCTCGCCTAATTTGAATAATTGATGTAAAGCTTGCGTAGCTAAACCTAATTGCTGAGTTTCAACACCAAAAGATAATACCAATTGGCAATTAAAAAATCCGCTTAAATCTTCAAAAGTTGCGTCACTATAATTGGCATAATTGACTAATGCAAAATCGTTATTTGTTAATTCAATTGCCTTTACTAATTTACGTAATAGCTCTGTTCCTTGTTCAGAACTCACTTTATTTACAGCATCATTTACCAAAATCAAAATACCTTTTTGGTTTTTACCCAAAAATTCAAAATGATATTCTTTTTTGAGAACAGATTTTGGTTCTTCAACAATTAATGGCAAATCTCCAGCTGCATTTATCTCTTTTATTTGTTCAATAAAAGTTTCTTGCTGAGCAATATCAGGACTTACCTTAACTTGCTCTGCAAAAGCATTTTGCGCATTATCTTTTACCAAATAAATATCATCGGTAAAAAATAAACGCAAGGCTTCAGCGTTACTTGTTAGTTGGTTGTCCATCTTATGTTTTTAACGAAAATTATTTTCTGTTAAAATTAGTTAAATATCTTATTATAGCGCCTTAAATTGTTACTTTTATCCATTAAAATTATATAGCTGTTGTCTTTTGTGAGAAAAGTCTGTTGCATTTTTATTTTATGTTTTTTTACCTGCGTTACATTTGCACAAAATGTCGCTTCTGTTAATGGGAAATCTATAAGCAGTAAGGAGTTTATGTGGGTTTATAAAAAAAACCATGCGGGTATTGCAACTGCTTCTTATCAGGATTTAACATCTTACTTAGATCTCTATATTAATTTTAAGTTAAAGGTAGCTGAGGCAAAAGCAATGAATTTAGATGCCGATACTGCTTATAAAAAAGAAATTAACGGATACGAAAATGCTTTAAAAGCTCAAAAAAAGACTTCTCCAAAAAATATCGAGTATAATTTTATTATGAACGAATATAGAGAAGGCGTTTTAATGTTTAACGTATCCGAAAAAAAGATTTGGAGTAAAATACAAGATAGCGAAGCTGCTGTTGAAGAATTTTACAACAAAAATGTGAATGCTTATCAGGGTAAAAATTACGATGAAGTACGTGGACAAGTTACTGCAGATTATCAGCAAAGCTTAGAAAACGAATGGATTAAAAACCTAAGAGCAAAATACGCAGTAAAGGTTAACGAAGACGAACTTAAAAAGCTTGCCAAGCCTTAATCAGCTTATAAAGCGAATAATATTAACTTTGCAATAGAAATACAATTGAACAAAAATAGAATGAAGAAATTTTTATTAATAGCAGGCGGTTTAATGTGTCTGTTTTTAAATGTACAAGCTCAAAAAACAAACCTCGATAAAGTTGTTGCTGTAGTAGGAAGTAATATTATCCTATTATCTGATTTAAATCAACAATATGCCATTTATTTGAATCAAGGTAATCCAGCCGATGAAAAAGCAAAATGTTACTTTTTGCAACAAATGTTGGTTCAAAAACTATTAAAACAACAAGCAGAAATAGATTCAATAATGGTTGATGATAGCCAAGTTGATGATGAACTTGATAAACGTATGCGCTACCAAATACAACGTATGGGTGGACAAGAGCGTTTAGAGCAATTTCTTCAAAAATCTGTATTGCAATACAAAGATGAAATGAGACCTGATGTAAAAGAAGGTTTAATTGCTCAAAAAATGCAAGCAAAAATTACTGAAAACACAAATGTTACCCCATTAGAAGTTAAAAAATATTTTGAAACGTATAAAAAAGACAGCTTACCAGATATTGGTACTGAAGTAGAAGTTGGTGAAATTGCCTTATATCCAAAATTAACTAAAGCTGAAAAACAAAAATATTACGATAAACTTGATGCAATTAGGTTACGTATTAAAAGTGGTGAAGACTTCAGTTTCTTAGCCAAAACGTATTCTGAAGATCCAGGTTCCGCTTCTGAAGGTGGAGATTTAGGCTTTTTTGATAGAAGCCAAATGGTTAAAGAATTTACGGCTTGGGCATTTAAATTAAAAGCTGGTGAAATGTCTCCAGTTTTCGAAACTGAAAATGGTTATCATATTTTACAAGTAATTGAACGTCGTGGTGAACAAGTACATGCAAGACATATTTTAATTCGCCCGCAAACTACTCCTGCAAGTTTAGAGCGAGTTAAATTAAAAGCTGATAGTATTTACAAAGACATTAACGATAAAAAATTACCTTTCTTTACAGCTGCCTCTACCTATTCAGACAATAAAGAAACTCAATACAATGGTGGTATGATGTTGTACGCAGATAACCAAACTGCTAGAACAACTTTTATTCCGGTAGAGAAATTAGATCCTGCTGTGTTTGTGGTAATTGACACGATGAAAGTTGGCAATATATCTAAACCTGTTGCATTTAACAATCCACAAGACGGAAAAGAAGGCTATAAAATATTCCTATTAAAATCTAAAATACCTCCTCACAAAGGCAATTTAGATCAAGATTATCCTAAATTTAAGGAGAGAGCTCAAAGTGAAAAACAAGCTCGTGTAATGAGTGAGTGGTTTCAAAAACGTAAAGAAACTACTTATATTAGGGTTGATGATGAGTTTGCTACTTGCGATGAGATGAAACTTTGGGTTAATAAGGATAAAAAATAAAGAATGCAGTTTACTAATGAGGTCGAAGCCGTAGACGCCCTGCACCAGTCTTTTAAAAACATTAAAGCCGAAATTGGTAAA
>NZ_JBAZRL010000005.1:0-11305 GCF_041662865.1 Pedobacter sp. | reverse complement strand
GGTTGGCGTACCTGGTTTGGCAAAAACGTTGTTAGTTCAAACGGTAGCTAATGTTTTAGACCTCGATTTTAACCGCATACAATTTACACCAGATTTAATGCCCAGTGATATCATTGGAGCAGAAATTTTAGGAGAAGATCGTCACTTTAAATTTATAAAAGGCCCAATATTTTCTAATATTATTTTGGCCGATGAGATTAATCGTACTCCGCCAAAAACGCAAGCTGCTTTATTAGAAGCCATGCAAGAAAAAGCAGTTACAGCAGCAGGTCATACACATATTTTACCTCAACCTTTCTTTGTTTTAGCAACTCAAAATCCTATTGAACAAGAAGGCACTTATCCTCTTCCAGAGGCACAGTTAGATCGTTTTATGTTTAATATTCAGTTAAATTATCCAGCATTTGCTGATGAGTTAACAATTGTAAAAAACACAACGAGTAATAGAGAAGTTAAGTTGGAGAAAATTATTGGGGCTAAAGAAATTCAATATTTTCAGAAACTGATTAGAAATATTCCAGTTACCGATAATGTTTTAGAATATGCTGTTAAACTAGCCGCTAAAACACGCCCAAATACTGCATTAGCTTCAGAAACAATTAATAATTATGTTTCTTGGGGTGCTGGACCACGTGCATCACAGTTTTTAGTATTGGGCGCTAAATGTCATGCTGCTGTATCTGGCAAATATGCACCAGATATTGAAGATGTTCAAGCGGTTGCTGAACCTATTTTACGACACAGAATTGTCCGTAACTATAGAGCGGAAGCTGAAGGTTTATCTATTGAACAGATTATTAAAGATTTGTTTTAAGCTATTTCAACTGTCCCATTAAATTAGGATAATCTGTTATAATTCCATCTACACCAAGGTTCATCATGTACTTAATATCTTTTATTGAGTTTACTGTCCATGGTATAATTTTTACACCAGCAGCATGGCATTTATCCACTAAATTTTTGCCTACTAAAACAGAATAAGGACTATAAATGGTTGGGTTAAATCCTAAATCTTTAATATTATTTTCAAAATCCTCTTTTTCATCTATGCCTAGTGAAGTACGCATTTTAGGATATTTTTTATGGAGATATTGCAACGTACGCATATCAAAGGATTGAATAATTACTCGTTTTTCAAGCTTTTTCTTTTTCACAATTCCCATAATGATATCTACAAATTCCTCTGGACTTGGTTGAAATTCAACATCACCTTTGCGAATTAGTTTTGTTTCGATATTATAGTCTGGTTTTGCTAATTTATTAAGTTTCACATACGTTTCAACAGAATCTAATAATTCTTCTAATAAAGGTTTATAGGCTTTAATTTTTTGTTGCCCAGGAAAACGAGGATGGATTTTACTACCTACATCGAATTTCTTTACCTCTTCATAATCCATTTTAAAGATGTTATACTTTTTTTCATCTTTTAGTGAAATTGATTTCCCTTCCGGTGTTAAACTATATTCGTGATTAAAATAAGGTTCTTGAGATACTACTGCTTGTCTATCTTTGGAAATTACGACATCCATTTCTAAGGTTGTAGCACCTAACTGCAATCCTTTTATCATTGCAGGAATTGTGTTTTCAGGCATAATTCCTCTAGCACCACGATGACCTTGCACATCGAATTTTTGTTGGGCTAAACCGCTTAAAGAAATACTTAATAAGGAAGCTAATAGTAGATTTTTTTTCATGGTTGATTTGTCTTCAATAATAACGCCAAATTTTATGATTTATTCGGTTTCATCTTAAATGCCCCTATAACAAAAAAGGATTTCAGCAAAACCGAAATCCTTAAAATTTATATTTGGTTATCTTGATACCTATTAGGAAGGTTAGCGTTCTGCCAAGGTAAAAATTTGGCTCATAATGTTCCAGTTTCCATCAGATTGACGTTCCCAGATAAACACATAATGGAAGCTCTCACGCAAATCAGTTTTATAATCTATCGTAGCTACACCAAATGTATAGGCTAGATCTCCTCCCAATGCTTTATCAGCTGAAGTAGTTTTCAAGCTAATTTTATCAATCATTCTGTTATTAAATGCTTGGATATTTTCCTTTCCAACAATTGTTTCTGTACCTGGAAACATCAATTGAGCGTCTTTATTTAGAAAACCTGCAAAAGCACTTGCACCGTATGATTTTAAGGTAGTATTTAATGTTTTTTCTGTAGTTAGAATAACTTCTCTACCTGCTTTTAATTCCTTATCTGTGGTGTATTTTGGAATAAAATGATCTTTAGGTTCTACAAAACTTGCTGTCGATTTATTTAAAGGTTTATTGGTCTCTGCACCTAAATCTAAAATGAATTTCCAGTTACCATTCTCTACTCTCCAAACCGAAAGATAATGCCCATAAGCTTTTTTTTCTCCGTTAACTACGTAATTTCCGCTTGTAAAACCCCAGTTCCCACTTCTAGATACCCTTGCAAAAGTTGGTGCCCAGTTCAAATTTTTCATATCTGGCGCAGTAGCATAAAAAGTTTTTGCGTTTACAGGGTTTGGTCTAAAAACCAACGCATCAGATGCTGCATATTTATTAAAAGCAGCTTTTGTCCCATCTTTCACTGCTTCTTCTGCAAATGCTTTTTCTGCATTTACCAAAGACTTTGTGGTGCCATCTGATTTTTGCGCAAATGCACTCACACTAATTGTTGCAACTAAAACTGTATAAATAATCTTTTTCATCATGATAAGTAAAATAGTGTTGCGAATATATGATTTGAACGTTAAGACTTCCTAAAAAGTAATTAACAATTACACATTATGAAGATGGTTTTTCTCTATAAATAGTTTCTAATACCGTTTGACCAACTGCTTTCAATGTGTTTTTGTCGATATTATTTAAATTATCTAATTGAGTATGCCAATTCATGTAAAAACCAGCAGCGTCTGTATAATGAATAATATCAATGCAAGGAATTCCAGCTTGATTTACCCAAAAATGATCGTCAATTAAACTTCCAGAAGTTACATTTATAAAATAGGCCGAGTACCCGATTTCATTTCCAATATCCCAAACTTTTTTAACTATTGCAGGAGCGTATTTTCTAGAAATTTCATCTTGCGCAAATTGTGCATTTCCACCGCCAACCATATCCAAATTAATAGCATATAAAGGTTTGTATCCTTTTACTGGCGGATTTTTAGCCCAATATTGAGAGCCAATACACCATGTGGTTTCATTTTGCGATTCATCATTTGATTTACCATAATCTTCAATATCCCACAAAATAAAATCTACGCCAACATTAGGTTGTTTTTGCTGAATTTGACGAGCCATCTCTAACATCACAGCCACTCCGCTTGCACCATCATTCGCTGCATCAAAAGGTTTGTCATGCATATTCGCATCAGGATCTTGATCTGAAAAAGGGCGGGCATCCCAATGGGCTGTTATTAAAACTCGTTGCGTTTTTTCAGGATTAAAGGCTGCGATAATATTTTTTAATCGGTAGTTTTTTCCATCATACGTTTTAGCAGGCGCTTCTTGCACAAACACTTCTCCACCAAAAGATTTAAATTTATTTACCAAATATTTAGCGCAATTAGCATGTGCTTCTGTTGATGGAATTCGTGGACCGAAATCTACCTGAGCTTTAGTGTAGGCAAAAGCGCTATCTGCATTAAAATCTGGAGAAGTTAATTTTACAACCTGTTCAGATTCTTCTTTGGTTTCTTTTTTCTCAGATGTACAGGCCTGAAAAATAAAAATTGCTAGTGCAGCTATGATTAAAAATTTTCTATTTATCATTTTGTAATAATTAAGATTTACTCCAAGTCGTTCCGTCTTTGCTATCTTTTAATTGGATACCAATATTTTGCAAGCCTACACGGATCATATCAGAAGTTGCGTAATCTTTATTTTCTTTGGCATCTTTTCTCAGGGCGATAACCATATCTAAAACCTCATTTAGTTCTGTATTGCTGGTATCTTCATCTTTTAAGCCAAAAACATCGAAGATAAAATCGTGCATTAAAGTCTTTAATTTATCTAACTCTGTTGAAGAAATTTTTAAAGCACCATCATAAACAGTATTTACAATTCGGACAGCCTCAAACAATTCCGCAATCACAACAGGGCTATTAAAATCATCGTTCATTGCATTTTCGCAATTCACACGAAGTGGATCAATTTCTACCTCACCATTTTCGCTTGCAACAAGTTTTGGCAATAAGCTAACTGCATTCATTAATCTTCTAAAACCTTTTTCAGATGCGTCCAAAGCATCATTAGAAAAGTCCAGTGTGCTACGATAATGTGCTTGTAGCATAAAAAACTTAACCGTCATTGGGCTATATCCTTTGCGCAATAGCGGATGATTGCCAGTAAATAATTCCCCAGGCAAGAACCCATTACCTGCCGATTTAGACATACGAGTACCGTTTACTGTCAACATATTAGTATGCATCCAGTATTTAGCAGGTTGATGATGACTACATGCCTCTGACTGTGCAATTTCATTGGTATGGTGTGTTGCTGCTAAATCCATTCCTCCACCGTGTATATCAAATTCCTGACCTAAATATTTAGCGCTCATTGCTGAACATTCTATATGCCAACCTGGAAATCCCATTCCCCACGGTGAAGTCCATTGCATTAATGTTTCTGGCTTGGCTTTAATCCAAAGCGCAAAATCTAGTCTGCCGTGTTTATCATCTTGCCCGCCCAATTCTCTGGTGTTTGCCAGCATATCTTCTAAGTTGCGGTTGGTTAAAATGGTGTAGTTATATTTCTGACTGTATTTTTCTACATCAAAATATATGGTTCCATCTACTTCATACGCATATCCATTATCGATAATTTTTTTAATCATTTCGATTTGCTCGATAATATGTCCAGTTGCAGTTGGCTCTATACTTGGCGACAAAGTATTAAATACACGCATCACATTGTGAAAACCTAATGTATATTTCTGAACAATTTCCATTGGTTCCAATTGCTCCAATTTTGCTCTTTTTGCAAATTTATCATCGCCCTCATCTCTATCTCCCTCTAAGTGGCCTGCATCAGTTATATTTCTAACATAGCGAACTTTATAGCCACTATGTTTTAAGTATCTAAAAATTAAATCGAATGAAATAAAAGTGCGACAATTACCCAAATGCACATCGCTATAAACTGTCGGACCACATACATACATGCCAACATGTGGAGCGTTTAATGGTTTAAATAGTTCCTTTTTTCGTGTAATGGTATTGTATAATTGAAGATCTTGTTTCATACTGCAAATGTAAATAAAAAGAGATTAATAGAGAGATGAAGGTAGCATTAGCGTTTTGTTGTTTTTAAACGCAAGTCACTCCGTAAAGGGAAATGATCAGATAATTTAGCTTGAATAATGTGATAATTTGTAACCTCAATATCTTTAGTTGTAGCAATATAATCGATTTGAAAATTAGGAAATTTACCATTATAAGTCCTCCCCAATCCACGCCCTTGTTTGAGAAAAGCGTTGTTAAGTGAATCTGTAATTTTAGTCACCGCATAAGAAGCCGGTGTATCATTAAAATCGCCTGCAACTAAATATGAGGTAGTGCAAGTTTTCATGTGTGCTTTCACTAAATCAACTTGTGAGCTGCGTTTTTTAAAAGCATTTTTTAACATGCGTAAAATCCTTTTAGAAGAATTCACTTCAGCATCCATTTCCTTAGTTACCTTCTCCAAATATGAATAATCTTCACTTCCAAATGAAATAGATTGCAAATGAACATTATACACTCTCAAAGGTTGGCCATTAACATCTAAGTCAACAAAAATACTTCCGTTTCCTGCATCAGGTCCAAATACTATATCGCCTTTATTTTGTATTGGATATTTAGAGAAAATAGCTAAACCAATTGCTTCAGATCGGCTTTTCATTGTTGGCTGGAAATAATAATATTTGGTATTTAATAGTTTCATTAAACTATCTACTGTATCGTATGGACCTTTATAGCGGCTATAAAATTCTTGAAAACAAATAATATCGGGGTTTTGCGCTTTAACAATTCCCAACATTTTTTCTTTTACTTCCTCCGTTATTTCTTCACCGTAAGGTTTAAAATTATGCACATTGTAAGTCATCACTCTGACTAAACTAGCTTCTGCCTTTTCATTTTTTCCAGTAGTACCAAAAAGACCAAACGTAGCAATTAATGAATGCCAACCTGCAAAAATAATTATTATCGTTAATAGGAAAAAAATCCATTTTTTACGTAAAACCCACCACAGTAGTAAAATTACGTTTGCCAATAAAAAGAATGGGTAGGCTAATCCGAAAAAAGCTAGAATAATATGTTGACGAGGATCGTTGCTACCCGCAAGCATTCCACACACTAATCCTATAGCAACTAGTATCGCTATAAAAATGACCAGTTTATCGAAAAAGGTTAATTTACTTTTCTTCATTAATTCTTGCTTGCCTTAAACAAAGTCTCTTTTTCCCCTTTGCTTAATTTATCATATCCGTTTTTAGAAATTTTATCTAATATCGCATCTATTTCCTTTTGATTTACATTACTTGTTTGTTTTTTTGGTTCGTTATTTCTTACAACTTTCAGTTTTGGCTTTTTCTTAAAAATGGCACTCAAATCTGTTCCATTCTGTAGTAGTTTAACATACAAAAATCCAAATAATACACCGCCCAAATGAGCTAAACTTCCGCCTGCATTTGTTGATGTTGTCCCTATTAAATCTAACAAGATATAAATTAGTAAAAGGTATTTAATTTTTATTTCGCCAACAAATACTAAGCGAATACTAAAATTTGGGACTAAGGTTACTAAAGCTGTAAATATAGCCATTACACATGCAGAAGCACCTATTAATGGAATATTATCCGAGGTTTTAAAAACAGGAACAATAGTGAAAATTAACGCATAAAAAATTGCACCTAAAATTCCTCCTCCTATGTATATCAAATGAAATTGGCGTGGTTTAATAAAATCTAAAAGCAGTTGTCCCATCCAATATAACCACAACATATTGAATAAAATATGAAAGAAATCAGCGTGGAAAAACTGATAGGTTAAAACAGTATAAAAATGGCTTAACCATAAATTTGGAAGCGATGGAAAAGCTAGATAATCATCTATTAAACTGTTAATTAATCCTCGATAACCAGCAAAAAAAACAACTACCGAAGTTAATGATACTAGTATAAAAATAAGGATATTAATACCTAGGTAAAGAAAAACCGGATTCCCAGATTTAAAAAATTTTAGTTTAAAATCGTCCCACAAATTGCTATTCATAATCGTAATATGTGTTTTTATCTTTCCAAAGTTTTACTAAAATAAATCCAATTAAAGCTCCACCTAAATGTGCAAAGTGTGCAATTGAATCTCCCTGAATTCGTGCGACACCTAAAAACAATTCTATAACAATATAAACCGGAATAAAGTATTTCGCTTTAACAGGAATAGGTATAAACATTAAGTACAATTCTACATTTGGATACAGCATGGCAAAAGCTGTCATTATTCCAAATACTGCACCAGAAGCACCTACCATAGTTCCAAAATAAATTGAAGCAATTTTTACAGAATCTGCCTCAGAAAAAAGCTGTGGATTGTAGCGATCCATCGCTAATAAATCTAATGGTAAATTTCCATGGTTAATTACCGAGCCTGTTACTTGATATAGCTCAAAAGCTTGAACGCCCCATTGTAAAGCTAAAGCGCCCAAACCTGTAATTAAATAAAAATTAATAAATCGCTTTGTCCCCCAACGACTTTCTAAAATTCCACCAAACATGAAAAGACCAAACATATTGAAAAATATATGTGTGATATCGGCATGCATAAACATGTAGGTAATCGGCTGCCAAATTCCAAACTTTGGGGAATCAAAATAATGAGCACCTAAAATTTCTGCTAAATCAATTCCTTGTTGTTTGAAAACCCAACTTGCAACAAAGAAAATCACATTGATAATTAGCAAATTCTTTACAACTGGTGGTATATGTATGTTATTCATATTTATTTATCAAATTTCTGAGCGATTTCTGTTAATGCAATAGTTTGTATAACTGGTTTTCCACTTATGCTAAAATTAGGTGTTTTACAAGCAAAAAGTTCTTCAATAAGCGTATTCATTTCTTGCTGACTTAAAGCTGTCCCCCCTTTTATTGCACTATTTTTTGCCATACTTCTGGCTAATGCATCTCGTCTATCTAATTTAAGCTCTTGTTGTGAGTTTTTAAACCCTTCTATTAAATGTTCAAACAATTGAGTTTCATTGATGTTTGCACTTCCTAAATCGACAGGAATACCTTCAATTACCAAAGTATTTTTGCCAAACTCTCGTACTTCGAAACCAAAACTTTTAATATCGTCTAGCAAACTTTTGGCTAATTCATAATCATTAGGGCTTAACGTAACAGTTTGAGGAAATAAGCTTTGCTGCGATGCCCCCTTTCTATCATCCAAATGCAGTAAAAATCGTTCGTATAAAATTCGTTCGTGCGCAGCTTGTTGATCGATAATCATTACTCCCGATTTTATTTGGGAAACAATATAACGATGATGTATCTGCATAAATTGCTTTTGTACCGGCTCAAATTGATCATCTTTGTGATGTCCTAAATCTATAGAAACTTGCTCTGGAACCTGATGATTACTTATTTCATACAAAGAACCCCAATTCTTACTCGGAGCCATACTTGCATGGCTCTCGTTTCTAAAAGAAGGAGCTTCTTTAGTTTTTGTAGCACCAAAAGGGTTAAAATCTGGATTAAAAGCAATACTTGGTGGCACAATATCTTCTGGTGCTTTATGACTAATCATGTTGCTAAACCCAGTTTCTTGATTAAAATCTATAGTTGGGCTAATGTTAAATCGACCTAAAGATCTTTTTACTGCCGAATGAATAATGGCATAAATTGATTTTTCATCCAAATATTTAATTTCTGTTTTAGTTGGATGAACATTTACATCAATTTTTGCCGGATCAATATCAATAAACAAAACATACAACGGGAAATTATCATCAGATAATAATTCTTGATATGCTTTATTTACTGCATGATTTAAATACGCATCCTTTATAAAACGATCGTTCACAAAAAAGAACTGTTCGCCTCTAGTTTTCTTGGCAAATTCTGGTTTCCCAATAAATCCTTTTAGATTAATTATGGTCGTTTCTTCTTCTACTGGAATTAATCGCTCATTGTAATTATTGCCAAATAAATGCACAATACGTTGTTTCATAGCAGATGCCGGCAAGCGATAAACTTCTAACCCATCATGGTGCAAACTAAAAGCGATGTGCGGTTTTGCCAGTGCAACACGTTGAAATTCATCTATAATATGGCGCATTTCTGCTGGATTACTCTTTAAAAAATTTCGTCGAGCAGGTGTGTTGTAAAATAAATTTTTTATTGAAATGCTCGTGCCATTTGCAGTAGCAACAGGTTCTTGCTTAATAAAAGAAGCCCCCTCAATTTGTATCAATGTACCCAACTCGTCTTCATGACGTTTAGTTTTCATTTCTACTTGTGCAATCGCAGCAATTGACGCCATCGCTTCCCCTCTAAATCCCATCGTACGAATGGCAAACAAATCTTCCGCTTTGCGAACTTTAGAAGTTGCATGACGCTCAAAGCACATTCTGGCATCGGTAATTGTCATGCCGCAACCGTTATCTATAACTTGAATTAAGGTTTTTCCAGCATCTTTAACAATCAATTGTATTTTATCCGCTCCTGCATCAATGGCGTTTTCTAGTAATTCTTTTACCGCTGATGCAGGTCTTTGCACCACCTCTCCTGCTGCAATTTGATTGGCAACACTATCGGGTAAAAGTTGTATAATATCAGACATCTATATTCTCGAGTAAGGCTGCTAATTTAGCGAAAATAAGGCTAATCTAGGTTACAAAAATTGATTGTTTAATTGTCAAATTGCTTAATCGTTTATCATCTGTACAAGATATGAATGTATTATTATTAACAGCTAATTGAAAACTGCAAACTGATTTTATATCTTTAAAACATGAAACGAATACTCCCTTTATTTGCTCTTCTTCTAATTTTATTTGGATGCAGCAAACCAAAAGCAGATTTACTAATCTATAATGCAAAAATTTACACTGTTAACAATAAGTTTGATACAGCAGAAGCAATGGCTGTTAAGGATGGCAAAATTTTAGCCGTTGGCAGCAATGCTGATATTCGTAAACAATATGGCGCAACGGAAGAAGTAGATGCAAATGGAAAAGCAATTTATCCAGGTTTTATTGATGCACATGCTCACTTTTTTGGGTATGGCGAAAGCCTACAAAGTGCCGATTTAACAGGAACAACGAGTTGGGAAGATGTATTAAAACGTATTACAGAATTTGCGAAGGCGCATCCTGATGGTTGGTTAACGGGCAGGGGTTGGGATCAAAATGATTGGCAAAACAAACAATTTCCGAGTAAAGAAAAATTGGATGAATTGTTTCCGAACAGACCGGTTTTATTAGAAAGAATTGATGGGCATGCATCTATTGCTAATCAAAGCGCTTTAAATGCAGCGGGTATCACTAAATCATTTACACTTACTGGAGGCGATATTGTAGAGAAAGATGGAAAGTTAACTGGTCTACTTGTTGATAATGCAGTAGAATTAGTTTCAAATAAAATTCCACCTCCAGATGAGAAAAAAGCAACAAAAATTTTATTAGATGCGCAAAAAAACTGCTTCGCTGTAGGCTTAACTACTATTGATGATTGCGGTTTAAATTTTGATGCCGTAGAGTTTATAGAGAAAATGCACAACAACAAATCGTTAAAAATGCGTATGTATGTGATGCTTTCGGATGCTGAAAAAAACTACGATTACTTATTTAAACGCGGAAAAATAAAAACAGATCGACTAAATGTTCGTTCGTTTAAAGTATATGCTGATGGTGCTTTAGGTTCTCGTGGGGCCTGTTTATTACATCCATATACCGATATGCCAACCAAATCTGGTTTTCTGTTAAGCGATAGTAAACATTTTGAAGAAGTAGCCAAAAAAATTAACGAACATGGTTTTCAAATGTGTACACATGCCATTGGCGATTCGGCTAATCGCACCATCTTAAAAATATATAACCAGGTTTTAGGCGGAAAAAATGATAAGCGATGGCGAATAGAACATGCACAAGTTGTGGCGCAAAGCGATTTTAATTTATTTGGAAGTGCTAGCGTTGTGCCTTCTGTGCAACCTACACACGCAACTTCAGATATGTATTGGGCGGCAGATCGTTTAGGAAAAGAACGAGTAAAAGGTGCGTATGCCTACAAACAATTGTTAGATCAAAATGGTTGGATACCTTTAGGAACTGATTTCCCAGT